>CAZFSD010000007.1:0-39281 GCA_964521465.1 uncultured Candidatus Peribacteria bacterium
GGCTTCAGAATCAGGAGCGACTCACTTCGCAGATTGCACGGAGTTTCAATGAACTTTTAAAACCGCTGGGTGTGGGCGTAGTCGTGGAGGCACAACATCTTTGCATGATGGCTCGTGGAGTCGAGAAACAGGGAAGTAGCGTGTGCACTTCGGCACAATTTGGGTTGTTCAAGAAAAATGAAAAGACACGATCGGAATTTTTGAGACTCATCGGGAAGTAGTGCTATAGTGCGGGCGATGAAAAATGCACTTCCGAAAGTGATTCAGAAATTGATTGATGAGTTTGCGCGACTGCCCGGAATTGGACCGAAAAGTGCGCAGAGACTCGCGATTCACTTGTTGCATTCGCCGGATTCGAAGCGACATGGACTCAGTGATGCCATCACGAACATGAAAAATGGAGTGGATTTTTGTCGCCGATGTTGGCATTTGGCAGACCAAAATCCGTGTTCGATGTGCTGCGATACTCAACGAGACCAGTCGATGGTCTGTGTGGTGGAGCAGATTTTGGATGTGGCGGCGCTCGAACAATCCGGCACCTATCACGGCGTGTATCATGTGCTTCATGGCGTGCTGTCACCAATTCACGGGGTTGGGCCGGAGCAATTAAAACTCCTGGAATTGGCGGAGCGTGTGAAAGCAGGGGATGTGAATGAAATCATTCTTGCCACGAATCCGAGCCTGGAAGGAGAGGCCACGGCGCTGTACATTATTCGCATGCTCAAAACTTATCCTCATGTGAAAATCACTCGAATTGCACGAGGACTTCCTATGGGTGGCGAGCTCGGATATGCGGATCAAGTCACGCTCACGAGGGCGATGGAGGGGAGAAGGGAGATGCAAGATTAAAGAGACTTGCACATAACCCATGTTGGGCCGGCGCCGGCGAGAAGCAATTTTCCGCCTTGCTGCTGCTCTGGCGCAACCCAGAGTTGCTCAAAGTCATTATGGAGATTTTCCAAGATTTTTTGCGCATCCTGTAATTTCATTGCCTCAATCAGCATTGCTGTTTTTTCTTTATTTCGTGAGCATTTTTTGAGATCGAGTTTTTCGTACATGTCGCGAGTGGAGGATTTTTTTTCATCGGAAAAATGAAGTTTGAAAGAGAGGGAGTTTGGGAGCTCGCATGGAAGCGGCTCGATTTTTTCTCCGAAATGTCTGCCGATGGCAGCCTTTACACCGGACATGAAAAATGGAACATCCATGCCGAGTTTTTCCGCTAGAGAGACGAGCTGCTTGTGTGTCAGGGGATTTTCGTGCATGGTGTTCAGGCCTTTCAACACTGCCGCGGCGCAACTCGAAGCACCACCGAGACCGGAATAGTAGGGGATATTTTTTTTGAAAGTAATCGTAAAACCTTGATCTGTTCCAGCGGTTTTCTGGAATAACTCTGCCGCCTGCGTTGCGAGTTTGCCTTCGCAGATGATTTTTTGTTCGTGATTTTTTTCAATCGTTACTTCGTCGTGAAGATCGAGCAAGTGATAGACTGTTTGTATGAGGTGGTAGCCATTTTCTCGCCCGAGAATATCGAGGGCGAGATTGATTTTTGCGTGTGCGAGGAGTGTGATGGTATTCATACTTTCCAAAGATTTACAACGGCGGTACAGTGAATTCCAAGGCCTTTTCCGAAGTCTGTTAGCCCTTCGCCGGATGTTGCCGTGATCGCAATTTTTTCTTTTTTGATGACAAGGATTGTGGCGATGGATTTTTTCATCGCCTCGGCGATGTCGTCGATATGCGGTTTTTTACATTCGAAATGGACTGCGATATGACCAATTTCAAGATTCTTTTTTTGTAATTGGACGAGGAGTGGCTTGAGATACTGTGTACTTTTCGTCGCGCCGTTGCGGAAAAGTTCGTCTGCAAAAGTTCCGAGTGAACCGCCGCCGAGTGCCTGAGAAAGCGCTGTCGCAAGCGCATGAAGCACGACATCACCATCGGAATGCGCTTCTAATCGGGGACAGTTTTTCACCTGAATCCCTCCGAGTGTGAGCACTCCTTCTGCAGCGAACTTATGACTGTCAGTTCCAATGCCTGTGATTTGAGCAACGCCGATCACCGTTTTTGCCCACTGCAGATCTTCTGGTGTCGTAATTTTTTTGTTGTTTTTTGAGGCTTCCACCCATGCAACTTGCACGCCGACCGACTCCAGGAGGGAGGCTTCATCGGTGAATGTTTGCTTTTTCTTTGCCGCCTGTGCGTATGCTTTTTTGAGCAGGTCGACACGGAAGATTTGTGGTGTCTGGGCGAGAAGGATATTTTCGCGGTTGAGCGTCTGTGCGATTTTTTCTCCGTCTATTTTTTTGATTGTATCGATCGCTTTGTGTCCGACAATACATGCACCTGTTTTTTTTGCTTTCTGTATACAGCTTTTCAGCTCCTGATTAGTCAAAAAAGGATTTGCGGCATTGTGAAAAATAATGAGGTCAGAGTCCCGCGGATGATGCTTTTTCAGCACTTCAAGAAATCCCTTTTTTGCTGAATCGAATCGCGTTTTTCCACCTTTTTTTAAAACAAGAATCTCTGCGATGTCTGTATTTTTTTTCAGAATTTCATCGCTGTATTTCCAAAGAGGCTTGCCGGCAATTTCGACATGAACCTTATCAACCCCTTGCATTCGCGTGCTTTTTCCGGCGGCGAGGAGAATGGCATAACCCTTGACTGATAATTTTCGGCTTGTCGTTTGCGACATTATTTTTTGAGAATATCGAATATTTTGAGAAATGGTATTTCACCGTTTAAAAACTGCCTCACCGCTTCGTCATTTGTAGCGCAGAGTTTCGCGGCGACTTTTTCCTTTCCTGCAGCCTTTCGTGCGAGTGCGAGTGTCGTGAAAATTTTCTCGTTTGGTTTTTCGAAAGAGCACTGGAATTTCGTAAGATCGAGATATGGCATTGAATTACCTCTTCTTTCTGGGAAAAAGAGGGCATACTGAATGGTATGGCGCATGTTCGTGGGGGAGAGTGCCGCCGTGAGATTTCCGTCTTTCCATTGAATGAGCGCATGAATAATGCTCTGCGGATGAATCACGACTTCGATTTTTTCTGGCGGAATATTGAAAAAATTACTGGCAACAATAAGTTCGAAACCTTTATTCATGAGCGTTGCGGAGTCGATCGTTATTTTCTTTCCCATGTTCCATGTGGGATGATTGAGTGCTTGCCGCACGGTAACATTTCTGAGCTGCTCTTTTGTTTTTTTGTAAAAAGGACCGCCGGAGCAGGTGAGGATTATTTTTTCGATACTCTTCGGACTTTCCCCTTGGAGACATTGTAAAATTCCGGTGATTTCCGAGTCGACGGGGACAATGGTACTTTTGTATTTTTTGGCAATTTTGATGAGTTCGCGGCCGTGACTGACGAGGAGTTCTTTGTTCGCGATGAGGACTTTTTTGGCTTTTTGGAGTGCTTTTTTCGTGACCGTGAGACCGTCTACTCCATGCATCGCATTGAGGACGACGTCGGGTTTTAATTTTTCGATCATCGTTTCCAGCGCGGCGAGTCCGTCCTGCTGAACCAGTACACGATGATGCACTTGAAATTCTTGGCACTGTTTTTCCAGAAGTTTTTTTTGCTGAAATGCACTGAGTCCGAGGATTTTGAATTCATTTTTATGTTCGCGCAGAACCTCAAGAGCTTGCGTTCCGATGGATCCAGTGGATCCCAAGATGACTATTGTTTTTTGATGCTTTTTTCGTGGCATTTTCTACAGTTTTATTGCTGGATAATCCTTCTGGATAACCATGAGTAATTCTTTCAAGAGGTCTTTTTCTGTGACATTTTTTACTATTTCTCCTTGGCGATAGATTGTGCCGCAACCCCTTCCTGCTGCGATACCGTAGTCCGATTCTTTCGCTTCTCCTGGGCCGTTCACGACGCAGCCCATGACGGAGATCGTGATGGGGAGTTTGATTTGTGCGGTTTTTTTCTCGACTTCGTGGACGAGCTTCAGGAGATTCACTTCGACGCGGCCGCAGGTTGGACAGGCGATGATCGTGCGCTCTTTTTGGTAGAGCTCGAGTGATTTGAGAATTTCTTTACAGACTTTGATTTCTTCTTTTGGATCCTCTGAGAGTGAAACGCGGATGGTATCGCCGATGCCACGATAGAGGAGCGAACCGATACCGATGGCACTTTTTACGCTTCCGGGGATTAAGGTTCCCGCCTCGGTGACGCCAAGATGGAGAGGATATTCACATTTTGCGGCGATGAGTTCATAGGCCTGAATCATTTCTGGGACACGAGAACTTTTGAGAGCGATGACCATATCGGCAAAATCGCGTTGTTCGAAAAAGGTGATCCAGCGAAGCGCGGATTCCACGAGTGCTTGTGCGGATGGACGACCGTATTTTTTCCAAATGTCTTTTTCCAGTGAACCAGCGTTGACCCCCACGCGAATGGGCGTTTTGTGCTCTTGGGCGACTTTGATAATTTCTTCGACCCACTCAGCTTTGCCGATGTTGCCGGGATTGATGCGGATTTTATGGGCACCAGCTTTGATCGCGGCGATGGCCATGCGGTAATCGTAATGGATGTCGGCGACGACCGGGATGGGGGACTTGGCGATAATTTCCGGAAGCGCTTCGGCGTCTTTTGGGAAAGGAACCGTGACGCGGATAATCTCGCAGCCGGCTTTTGCGAGCTGCTTGATCTGCTTCAGCGTAGCTTTGGCGTCATGTGTTTTGGTCGTGCACATGGATTGGATGGCAATGGGGTTGCCTCCACCGATTTTTACCCCTCCGATATTGACAACTTTTGACTTTCTTCTCATATGCATGCCGTCATTGTATTGATTTTGCTTCTTTTTGGCTAGCGCATGTTGACAAAGGCTTCGTCCTTGCTTTATAGTCCTTTCGCTTTATTCTTTTCTTTTTGGCCTATCTCTAAAAGACTTCGCGTCAACAATCAGATTCGAGTTCCGATGGTTCGCCTCATTGATGATGAGGGGAACATGGTTGAAGCACTTCCGACCACTCAGGCTCTGGAAATGGCTCGCCAGCGTGAATTAGATCTGGTCGAGGTAGCACCCAATACGAGTCCACCGGTTTGCAAACTGATGGATTACGGAAAATATCTCTATCGCCAGCAGAAAGTTGATCGCAAACATCGCGCTCAGCAGAAGCAGGCCGAGATGAAAGGAATACGACTTGGTTTCCGCACTGGCCAGCATGATCTGGAGGTGAAGGCGAATCAGGCTCGCAAATTTTTGGAGGGTCGTCACTCGGTGAAAGTTGCTATGGTTTTCCGTGGACGCGAGGTGACTCACAAGGATTTGGGCTTTGAAAAGATGCAAAAGTTCTATGAATTGGTCAAGGATGTCGGCAAACTCGACGACCGGCCAAAGTCACAGGGCAACACTATCTTCATGATTATTTCTTCGAGCGGAACGGGTGGACCGAAGAAACCTGAACAGAATACGGCACCGCAGAGTCCTGCATCGCCAGCATCTCAGCCGTCAAGACCACCGCAATCACCTTAACTCTCGTCAGCACTTCTCAAATTTTTATTTTTTCTTCTCATGAAAGCCAAAACCCACAGCGGTCTCAAAAAACGAGTCAAGGTCACCCGCAACAAAAAAGTGATCTTCAAGAAACCGGGCCGCAACCATCTCCTTTTCAACAAATCAAAAGGTCAGAAGCGTGGTTTCAAACGAGGTGTTCAGGTCAAAGGATCTGATCTCAACAATGTCTACAGCATGCTCAAAATCTAATTATTCTCTTTTCTCTCTTTTTTTATGACACGAGTAAAACGAGGCGTCACCACTCATCGCCGACACAAACGACTTCTGAAAGAAACCAAAGGTTATCGAGGTCAGAGACATCGCATTTTCAAACAGGCGAAACAGGCCTGGATGAAGGCTGGTGAACATGCCTATGCAGATCGCAAACAGAACAAGCGCAATTACCGAGCTCTCTGGATTACACGACTTTCTGCTGCTTGTAAGGCCAATGGCATCAACTACAGCCGCTTCATCGAAGGATTGACACGAAAAGCAGTTCTGCTCGACCGAAAAGTTCTTGCGGAACTCGCCGTCAGCGAACCAGTAGCATTCACCAAATTGGTGGAACTCGCAAAAGATGGCATCGCAACCGGTGGCGTTTTGGCACGATAATTATCGTCTATGAAAGCGTTCCTTCGCTCTTTTCTTTTTTCTCTTTTGAGATCTCTTGCCCGTGCACGACTTTCTCGCATGGGGAAGCCTGTTGTCATTGGTGTTACGGGTTCGCTCGGGAAGACGACGACGAAAGATGCGATTTTCCATGTCCTATCCAAGCGGTACAAGGTATTAAAAAGCGACAAAAGCTACAATACTGAGTGGGGCTTGCCGATGACCCTTCTTGGGGTTACAAGTCCCGGAAGTTCTATTGTCGGGTGGATGAAGCTTTTGGTGCGAAGTTTCCGTGCCGCTTTTTTTTCGAAAGAGCATTTTGATTTTATCGTGCTGGAAATGGGCGTGGATAAGAAAGGGGACATGGATATACTTTTGTCCGTGGTGAAGCCGCAAATTGCCGTTTTTACGGCGGTGGCACCGGTGCATATGGCGGATGGGCAATTTGCGGATTTGGGTTCTATTTATGAAGAAAAAGCGAAGCTTATTCACAGCGTTCCGGCAGCAAAAGATGGAGGGATTGTTTTTTTGAATGCGGAAAATGATTTCCTCAGGAGCAAAAATCCTGATTTAGATGCAAAAATTGTGTGGTATGGAGATGATGCAAAAGCAAAACTTTTGGCACGAAATATAAAAATGGAGAGCGCATCGCTGGAGACGATTGGACTTTCTTTTGAGGCTTGTTATGGAGATGTGTGTGCGGATTTCTCGATACCAATACTCGGAAAACAACATATCTCCAATCTCCTTCCGGCGATTGGGTGTGGACTTCTGCAGGGCTTGTATATGGATGATATTGTCTCGGCGCTTCGGGATTTTCATCTTCCGCCTGGACGACTCAATCCGATTCAGGGGATTCGCGAGAGCCTTATTCTCGACAGCTCGTATAATGCTTCTCCTGTGGCGACACAATCTGCACTGCAGACGCTTCGCGAAATTTCTGCGGAGCGGAAAATTTTCGTCTTCGGCAATATGAATGAATTGGGATCTGGCAGCGAAAAGGCTCATCGCGATATTGCGCAAGTGATTGCTGGAGCTGCGGATATTCTCGTGACGGTGGGGGACCAGGCGGCTTTCACGGCGGATGAAGTTTTGCAACAGAAGATCCTCACGAAGGAGGCTGTTCACTCATTTCTCGATATCGGTGTCGCGCGCGATTTTGTCAAAGGGATCATCCAAAAAGGCGATGTGATTCTCGTGAAAGGCTCGCAAAACAAGGTGCGATTAGAGAAGCTCGTGAAGTACATTATGCAGGAGCCGGCCCAGGCTAAAGAGCTTTTAGTCAGACAGGATGGAATCTGGGAGGACGCCTGATGTGTGCTATAATCCCGGCATGCAATATCATTGGAATATCGTGGGGCATGTGCCGCTTTTGGAAGCTTTGGAGCATGATATCGCGAGTGGGAATTTGGCTCATGCGTATCTTTTTGCGGGACCGGAGAAAGTGGGGAAATATGTGGTCGCCAAGACTTTGACGCATATTTTGCAGTGTCCCAATAATTATTGCCACGATTGTCCGACATGCACTCAGATCGAAAAGGGTTCACATCCAGATGTGATTGAGCTTGCGGACAATTATGAGTCGATCAAGATCGAAACGATTCGAGAGATTGTCGATCGCATCCAGATGACCACCAGTAGCCCCTACAAAATTGTTCTTATTGAAAAGATTGAAAGAATGAGTACGGAAGCGGCGAATTGTCTTTTAAAAAATCTGGAAGAGCCGCCGGCGAAGACGCTTTTTCTGTTTACGACGATGTCTGTTCGCGATGTATTGCCAACGATCGTTTCTCGCATGCGCGTGCTGCAATTTCATCATTGCAATCAGGAAGAAATTCGTCGAAAAATTGCAGAGGAACATTTTGGAACTGACGCAGAAACGCTTGATCAGGTGACACAATTTGCCATGGGAAAGCCAGGAATTGCTTTTCGACTTTTGCGCGATCCGGAATTTTTGTCTTTGTATCGCCGCTTGTATCATGAACTGCTTTTTTTGATCGAAAATCCTCGTGTCTTCGAAGGTTTTTGTGCAGTGCAGGAATTTGTCGAAGATCCACAGAAACGCGAACATTTTTTGGACATTTTTACTCATCTTGTCCGCATGAAAATGATCCAAGAACCGTTGAATCGTAAACGATTTCTTGCTATCTTGGATAGGCTCGCGCAGGTTCGTTTTTCGCTTGAGCATAATGCAAATACGAAACTCGCACTCGAACAACTTGTGCTCGCTCTCTGAATTTCTTGGCCATTTAAAAACTCCTGTTATGAATTTCGATCTTGTCGCTATTCCCGCTTCGCTTGTTGGCCTTTTTTTGATTTTTCTTCGACGAAGCAATGTGAATCGTAATCCGAATCTCCAAAATGGTGCTTTGAATAGCATGGCGTTCGAAGAACAGCCCGTGGCGGCGCCAGAAAAAGAGGTCACTCCTCAGCAAGCAGAAGCACTCACGAAATCATTGCCGCTCCAAGAGCACTTTGAAATTCGTGATAATTTCCGCAGCGCTGAGGCATTTTATGCGGCAGGGGATACTGATCAGGCAGAGCGGCTCTATGTCCAAATTTTGTCGCTCGATGAGAATCATGTGGATGCCAATACTCGGCTCGGAATTATTTATTTGAAGAAAAATCTGCCACTCAAGGCGGAGGCCCTTTACCGAAAACTTCTTTCCCTGGCTCCTGAGAATGCCGCTCATTATAGCAACTTGGCACTGTCCCTGTATTATCAACGACGACTGGAGGAAGCACGAGAAATGTATTTAAAGGCGATTGAACTGGATGGGAAGCGTCCGCAACGATTTATTAATTTGGCGCAGGTTTACCGCGATCTCAAAGAGCATGAGAAGGCACTGGAAGCGGCCATTACTGCCTGCAGCCTGGGTCAAAACAATAATGAATATAAATTTGCCCTTGCTGAAATTTATCGCGATCTCGGGAAGCTTCCAGAAGCGCGCGAAATCGTGCAGATTATTCTTCGCGAAGAACCATCTGAAAGTCCTATTCGTCCGGCGGCTCGGATTTTGTTGAAGCTTTTGGAGAAGGATTCCTAATCCGGAAAATACTGTCCCACGGGCTTTTCGTCGCCTTTGAGTTCTTCCTGGGTGGCGCCGACGAGAATGCGAGTTCCTGTGGCTTTGTAGATGCTTTTAATTTCTTCTTTCATTTCTTTTCCCGGAGTACCGTCTGGATTGGCAGCAAATCGTATAATGCGGGTCCAAAGGGTTTGCATCCCCGGATGCGCTTTTTCGACGAGCTTCTCTACTCCGGGAGGCAGGTGAGTGGTTTTGATTTTTTCGACTCCGCCTTCACTGCTCCTGCTGAGGATTTTTGGGCCTTCCAGAGTCACAGTACGACCATCCGAGGTGCCGTAGAATTTGAAGTAGGCTTCTGCATCTCTGGCGTAGGCCTGAACGAGGATGGGGGCCGGTGTGTCATTGATGAATTTGAGATCGCTTGCGCCGGGATAAATCGTCGAATCGAGGCCGTGGCCACCGACCTGTGCGTAGTACATGACGAGGTATGAGTGCGGATTGCGCTCGACGATCGGGAGGCCGGCGTAGAGGGCTGCGCGGTACATCGTCGTGGAAACTTGGCAAATACCGCCGCCGTATTCTGGAATCGTGCCTTCTGGCTTAATGACAAGCTCTTTCCGATATCCCGTGGAGCCGTCGACTTTACCGAGAATTTTATTGAATGAAAATGTTGCGCCCTGCGGTATCAAAATTCCTTGAAATTTCGAAACGCCATTTTTGATGTTGTACATACGATTTACTGGCGATCCGTAGTAGGTCGTGTAACCCGTTGTCAGGAGATCTTTTATTCCTTGTTTCTGAAGATTTTCACTTATCTCTATTTCATTCGGAATTTTTCGCACTGGAACTTCAATCGTTGGGGAAGCTGTTTCGTCGATTAAGGCTGCCTCGACGAGTTTCGGTATCTCGTTGTATTCGATTTGAGATCCTTCTTTTCCTTCGCCCTCAAAAACTACTTTCCCTTTTTCGTCTTGTGAAATTTTCACTTTTTCTGGCTTATATTCATAGTTTTTTGCGAAATTTTCTCGAATGAAATTCTTACTCTGCTCTGGTCGGATATGAAGAGTGATAATCTCTTGCTCTTGTGGCCCATCTTTTCCCCATGTTATATTTTTCATTTTTTCAAAATAAATCCAATCGAGATTATTTTTTGGATACCATGTTATTTTTGTGTCTGCATGCGAAAAAATCATGGGGCGATAAATCTTTTTTTCAAAAAGCGGCCAAAGTTTTTCGATATCAAGTTTTGTAATTTCTGGATTCTGCTGACTTGTCTCAACTTCGATCGGACTCATGGAAAGTTTCATTATATTTTTTTCCACCTCGATCTTGAGCGCCTCCTGCTGCAAAGAAAAACCGATTACTTCCGGCTGAACAACCACCCTTTTCCCTTCCTGGGCAAGATAGGCTGATTTGGCCTCTCGAAGCCCTAATCCATCTTTCACATTTTGAGCAATCTTCGAAAAATTATAGGAAAAAAGAATTTCTTCGTCTGGAGACACGAGACTCTTGATAAAGCCTGCGACACTCTTTTTTCTCGCAGCCGCACGAGCAAATGACCCATCAATATCTATACGAACTTCGACGGAAGGCTTGGAAACCATGGCGCCATTTCCTTTATAGGAAAAAGAAAACGGCTCCTGCATCCACAAAGCAGCCTGCCCTTGGAGATCGGCGTAAATCTCTTTTTCTGTCTTTCCAACAAGAGACAGAGATCCGATACTTCCACGAGTGAATACCGGATTTTCGATTTCGCGCTGAAAGAGGGCAAAAATCGTCGCAACCGAAGCGGCGATAAAAGCCAAAACAATCGACAATACAATTCTTTTACTCATCTTTTTTTATGAAATTTTTTGCGGCGTCGACAACCTGGTCAACTTTTTCACTATTTTTTTCATATACTTCCTTTCCTTTTTGATATGCCTCTTTTCCTTTTTCCTTCAAGATCTTTCGGGTGTCTTTGCCTTTGCGTGGAGCGATCGCCATCCCGAGAACTGAACCGATGGCGCCACCGACAATTGCACCCATGACAAGCTTATCAAAGGTCCAGCGAATCTTTCCTTTTTTTTCGTTTGTATCAGTCATATGAGGAGGGGTTATGAAGAATACTATTTTGCCGTTTCGGTAACCTGCGTACGGCGAATGGCGTTGATGCGGACATAGCCAGGGTAGGCAACATTTTCTTTCACATCTTTGGCGATATTATCTGCGAGCGCTTGGAGCAGTTCGTCGTCGAGCTCTTGCGGGTCCACCATGACGCGGACTTCGCGTCCCGCGGACATGATTTGGACCTTGGAGACTCCTTCATAGGATGTGGAAATATCTTCGAGCTGGCGCATGCGTTCGATGTATTTGTCCAGTGCCTCTTGGCGCGCACCTGGACGACTTGCAGAGATCGCGTCGGCGCCTTTTACCAGAAAAGCTTCTGGCGTTTTTGGTGGCTCGGAATCGTGATGCGTCCATGCGGCATGCACTTCTTTTTCCGGAAACTCGAATTTCTCCATAAGCTCTTTTGTGAGGTAGTCATGCGCTCCAATGATGTCAGGGTTTTGGTCAATTGCCTTTCCGAGATCGTGGAGAAATCCACCAATCTTGCAGGTTTCCACATCCAGTCCGAGCTCATAGCCCATCATGAGGGCGAGCAGGCCCACTTCGAATGAGTGGCGCATAATGTTTTGCCCATAACTCGTGCGGAATTGAAGTCTTCCGATTGTTTGGAGCATAGCTTCTGGAATTGGGCGCTTGATATTCATACGCTTCATGGCTTCCTTACCAATATTGAGAAGTTCGCGATCGGTCTCTTTTTTCGCTTCTTCGATTTTTTTCACAACCGTGTCAGGCGTCACATCGCCCGGACATTCAAAAATTTTCTCGATAGCCTTTTTCGCGATGTGACGCGTCAAAAGGTTATAATGAGAGATGGTAATGGTATTGGGGAAGTCGTTAAAAATGACATCGATTTCAAAAATCTCTTCGAGCTTCTTAATGTTTTCCGCATTCTTTCCTACGACTTTTAACTTCATCGTGTCTTTTGGAACACTGATCTGCAAGCCACGCTTTTCGTTTGAAGTAGGGGAGGAGAGGCGCTGGAGGCAATTTAAAATAATATTTTTCGCTTCCTGTTCACGATTTTCCATATAGAATTCTTCGAGATGCTTGAGTCGCATTTCATTGTCTTCGCGGCTTTCGCGCTCGATCGCATCGAGAATATTTTTTTTCATCACTTCTGGCGCGGCACCTGCTTTTTTCGCGAGATTTTCGAGAAACTCTTTATTCATAGCACTGCTTTTTGTCTTTCTCTCTTCGTTTTTTTTCACTTCTTCTTGGAGTATTTTTTGTACATCCTGGATTTTTAACTCTTTCTTTTTTAATGTCTCCTCTTTCATACGAATCACTTCTTCAATTTTCCCAATAAATTCCTGGAATGTTTTTTCGGATTCTTTCTGGTTTTCTCGTATCTTTTCCACCTTCTCCCGTGTCTCTGCTTTCATATTTTCCGCTTCTTCTTTTGCTTTTCGAAGCATCTCATCTGCTTTTTGGCGGGATGATTCTATGCTCACTTTTTTCTTTTGCATCACGAGAAGTGACAGGACGGTACCGGCCAACGCCGAAGTTAACAGAGGAATAAACGCGATTTCTGATAAGAAATTCATAGTATTTTTACTTTATAGAGAAATAGCCTTTTTGTAAAGCTGCGTCCAGTTTTATTTCTGTTCAAAAAGGGGAGATATTTCCCGCATCTCTTTGATGATTTTCTCCATTTTTTCTGCAATAAACATAACATCTTTCTCTGTGGTTTGGCGCCCGAGAGAAAAACGCACGCTTCCGTGAGCGCGTTCGTAAGGCACGCCCAGCGCAAGGAGCACGTGTGATGGATCGACGGTTCCGGAGGTACATGCTGATCCCGAGGAAGCGCAGATGCCCTCCATATCAAGACGAAGCAAGATCGTTTCACCTTCGATGCCATCGAAAGAACAATGGACATTGTTCGGGAGGCGCTGGGTTCGACTTCCATTGAGCGTACTTTGCGGCACTCTTGTTTCGATTTCGTGTATCAGAAGATCACGAAGTTTTTGTATGCGTGGCTTTTCTTCCTCTTGATGAACTATGACTTTTTTCAGTGCTTCCGCCATTCCGACGACTGCGGGGACATTTTCTGTGCCTGCGCGGAGCCTATATTCCTGACCGCCACCAATGATTTGAGGCGCGACGCGCACCCCTCGCTTGATAAAGAGCGCTCCAACGCCTTTTGGTCCGTAGATTTTACTTCCATTGATTGTGAGAAGATCAACGCCGAGATTTTCTGCGTTGATGTCGAGGAATCCAGGAGCCTGACAGGCATCTGTGTGAAAAAAAGGCCACTGTAAGCCTTTTTCTGCACGATAAGTTTGTATAATTTTTCCGATTGCGGGAATATCTTGAACTGTTCCAATTTCATTATTTGCGTACATGATTGTCACAAGAATCGTCTCTGGACGAAGGGCTTTTTGAACATCTTCTGGGTTTATAATTCCATCTTTGTCCGGCTGAAGATAGGTTACTTCGTAGCCGTTTTTTTCAAGATACTGACAGGTATGGAGAACTGCGTGATGTTCAATAGTAGAGGTAATAATATGATTTCCTTTTTCTTTATATGCTTCGGTAACACCTCGGATTGCAAGGTGGATACTTTCTGTTCCGCTTCCGGTAAAAATTACCTCTTTGGGTGTACAATGGAGTATTTCTGCTACATCGCGTCGCGAAAGATCAAGAGCCCTTCTCGCTTTTTGACCAAACTCATAGATCGTTGAAGCATTTCCAAAATCTGATGTAAAAAATGGCAACATTTTGTTCAAAACTTCTTCATCAAGGGGGGTGGCGGCCGCATAATCCGCATATACAAAAGGTTTCATGGCAAATAGCTTTATGTGTAAAAGTCGGACAAAGTGTACCACAGGTTTCTTAAAAACTTTTACACAACCCCTTTCTTCTGCGGATTTTAAGGCTTTTTAAAGCTAAAATAGTAAATTTTCTTATTTTCTTTTTCCACATTTCTTTCAAATTTCAAAAACTTTCCACATCCCTATTTCTTTCTTTTTCATCTTTTGAACACTCTCTTTTTTCTTATATATTTAAGCTCTTTTTTGAGTTTTGAACATTTTTTCCACTGAAATTGTTCAAAAAAAGAGCCTTACTAATTACTACAGCCTTTATAAATATATAAACAAAAAATTGTTTTTCAGTAAGGGGCGGTTATAATGCGGTTGTTCTGAAAAAAATCATTTTGTTTTTTAAAGTTAAAAAAATTATTTATGAAAATCGTTTGCCAACAGAAAGACTTTCTTGAAGCCTTGAATATCGTCGGGAGAGCCATTACACCAAACACAACGCTTCCTGTTTTAAATAATATTTACATCAAGGCCGAGGGGAAAAATTTATTTTTTGCTGCGACAAATCTTGAAATTGCTATTCGTTATGTTATTTCTTGCGATGTTCGAAATGAGGGTTCTATTACCGTTCCTGCGAAGCTTTTGATTAATTATATTTCACTTCTTCCTGATGAGAAGTTGGAGATTTCCACAGAGGAGAGTTTACAGTTTGTGATTAAATCAAAAACTTCTCAGACAAAAATTAAAGGTGTTCATGCTGATGAATTTCCAACAATTCCCGAGACGGAAAAAGGTGTTCATCTTCAAATTCCTGCTCAGGATCTTCAATTTGCTCTCGAACAGGTTGTTTTCGCCGCTGCTCAAAATACATCAAGACCTGTTCTTGCCGGTGTTTTTTTCTCTCTTGAGAAAGATCGATTAAAACTTGTAACGACCGATAGTTATCGTCTTGCTGAACGGCAAATTCAACTTCCAAAATCTTTAGAAGAGAAATTACAATGCATTGTTCCTGCGAAAACCGCTTCCGAACTCGGAAAACTTGCTCACCGAGCCCATGGTGGAAATGTTGAAGTTGAGATTAGTAAAAATCAAGTTCTTTTTAAGATTGGTGATATTGAGCTTGTTTCTCGTCTTATTGATGGGAAATTCCCTGAGTATGAGAGGATTATTCCTAAAGAAAGTAAAACCAAGATTGAGGCTTTGAATGATGCTTTGTCTCAGGTAGTGAAGCGTGTGAGTCTCTTTGCTCGTGAAAATAATAATAGCGTGAAAATGACTGCAACGAATGATGGAAAATTAAGCGTTGCTACCGATGAGACAAAAGTCGGTGAAGAAAAAGCGGATATTGATATTGTGATGCAGGGTGAGAATAGTAAAGTTGCCCTGAATGCTCAGTATCTTCTTGATGTCCTTGGTGTTCTTCATGATGATAAACTTTTTATTGAGTTTAATGATAAAGCTTCTCCAATTGTGGTTAAGCCTTGCAAAAACACTCAATATGTCTATATTATCATGCCGCTCAAGGTTTAATTTTCTTTCAAACAAAGCTACTTGAAGCCGTTTTTATCGTATTTCTCCAAGAATTACCATAAGTCAGGTACTCAGATTCTTGATGAGAAGCGCAACATTTCGATTTCTGGTTCTGGAAGCTATTCTTCAAAGGCTTTTCTTATTTCCGATATTTATCGTTTTAGTAAGAGGGATTTTTCGAAAATTTTCTGGATTGTGAGTAGTAAGCCAGAAAGAGATGTTGTAACTCATGAACTCCGTCGTTTTGTTGATATTCCTGTCCACAACTTGGATCTTGTAAAACATTTTGATTATGAACCCCAGGATATCGAAGTGGTGAAACCTGAGAATACTCGCGAAGATCGTATTCGACTTCTTTATTTTCTTTCTCAACTTCTTGAGAAGAAGGGAAAAGCCTCTTTTGTGGTTCCTTTTTTCTATTTTTACCAAAAACTCCCTCGACCAAGTGATGTTTTGGGTGATGTTTTTTCTTTTTCTGTTGGTCAAAAAATTGATGTTTTACAGATTTTTGATCTTCTTATTACTCATGGTTATAAAGTTTGTGCTGATATTCAATCTCTTCTTCCGGGTGGATATTTTCGTACCGGTGATGTGGTGACTTTTTGGCCAGTGAATAGTCAAAACCCTCTTCGTATTACCTTGGAGTTCGATGTTATTCAGGATATTTTCTCTCTTAAACCTTTTACTGTTGATATTGTTGATCAATTTTCAAAATTTACTCTTTATTCTCTTTCAGAGTATGAAGAGGAAGATGCAACTTTTGTAGATTATCTCGATGAGAGTTTTTTTGTTGTAGAGGATGAACTTGATATTCATGATGATCTTTATCAGGCCTGGAATGAGACCTCTTCTCTTGTTTTTCAGAAATCTCCATCGCTCCAGTTTGTGCTTTTTAATGAGGATACCGAAAATCATCTCCATCTCCATTATCTTTCGCTTCTCAAATATCACACGGTCTATGATTTTGTGAACGATATTCGTGATAAAGTTCAGAAAGATTGGTCTTTGTATCTTTTTACAAAAGATGAAGATGCGTTGAAGACTATTTTTCGAGAGGAGAAAATTCAATCAGAAAATATTCATCTTTTTTCTGAGGAAGAATATGTTTTATTTCCTTTTGCATTTCAAAATCCTGAGCTGAAGATTTGTTTTATCACTGATCGAGAAATTTCCTTTTTGAAGGAGCAAAAAAAGAAGATTACTGGCCAGAAAGTGTTTTTGGATTTTATGAGTGGATTGAAGGTTGGGGATTATGTGGTGCATACCGATCATGGTATTGCTCGATTTCTTGGCTTAGAACAGAGGACTATTGATGATATTACTCGAGAATATTTGAAACTTGGATATGCGGAAAATGACAAACTTTTTGTTCCGATTGAACAGGCTGATAAGGTGAATAAATATATTACCAATGAAGATAGTCCACCGCACCTTACGCGCCTTGGTTCTGCGGAATGGGAAACTGTGACAAGTCGTGTGAAAAAAGAAACAGAGAAAATCGCTCAGGAACTTTTAAAACTTTATGCTGAACGAAAAGTGGCAAAAGGATTTGGTTTTAAGTCTGATAATGAAGCTCAAAAGAGTTTTGAAGAGGGTTTTCCTTATGAAGAAACCCCTGGTCAATTGAAGGCGATTTTGGATGTGAAGAAAGATATGGAACGACAATTTCCAATGGATCGCCTTGTATGTGGCGATGTGGGTTTTGGAAAAACAGAAGTGGCTCTCCGTGCGGCTTTTAAAGCGGTGCAGGGTGGAAAACAAGTTGCTCTTATTTCCCCGATTACGATTTTGGCTGATCAACATTACCGCGTTTTTCATCGTCGTATGAGTGGGTTTGGTGTTCGGGTGGAGATGTTGAGCCGTTTCCGAAGCGCGAAAGAGCAGAAGGAGATTCTCAAGAAGTTGGAACATGGTGAAATTGATGTTCTTGTGGGAACTCATCGCTTATTGCAGCCGGATATTAAATTTAAAGATCTTGGTCTTGTGGTGATTGATGAGGAGCAGCGCTTTGGCGTGAAACAAAAAGAAAAATTAAAAGAACTTCGCATGGAAGTGGATATTCTCACAATGACTGCGACGCCAATTCCTCGTACTCTCAATGTTTGTCTTAATAAACTCCGTGATATTTCTACCATTACAACGCCACCACCAGGACGCCTTCCAATTATTACCGAGGTTCGAAAATTCTCGATGAATTTGATTCGTGAGACGATTTTGCGAGAATTGCAGCGCGGTGGGCAGGTGTATTTTCTCCACAATCGCGTGCAGACGATTGATAGTATGGCGGAAAAATTAAAATCACTGATTCCTGAAGCGCGGTTTGGTGTAACCCATGGAAAACTCGGAAGTCACGAGTTGGAAGAGCGAATTTTGGCTTTTAAAGATCATAAATTTGATGTGCTCGTGAGTTCTGCCATTATTGAAAATGGAATCGATCTTCCGAATGCGAATACTTTGATCGTAAATAATGCTGAGCGTTTTGGTTTGGCACAGTTGTATCAATTGCGTGGTCGTGTGGGGCGCGGAAGGACCCAAGCTTACGCGTATTTCTTGTATCATGGTCAACGACTCAAGTTAGATGCCAAGCGTCGCTTAAAAGCGATTGTGGAAGCTTCTGACCTGGGTTCCGGTTTTCAGATTGCGATGAAGGATTTGGAGATTCGCGGTGCTGGTGAAGTTTTGGGTGTAAGACAGCATGGTGCGATTAATGTTGTGGGCGTTGGGCATTTTATTCGTATGTTGAATAAAGCCGTGGAAGATCTTCAAGCTGGTCGTTCTGCTGAAACTGAAGAGGCTGTGGAGCAGGTGAGTGTGGAACTTCCGTTGACCTGTTATGTGCCGGATTATTATATTGTGAGTTCAAAGGACAAAATTACTCTGTATCAACGGATGGCTTCAGCGGATACTTTTGAGTACCTCGAAGAATTGAAAGACGATGTTATTGCGGAGTATGGCAAAATGCCGAAAGAGGTGATGAATCTCTTCCTCGTTTTGGAATTAAAATTGCACGCTCGAAAAGCCGGAATCGTGACTGTGAAAGCCGAAAATGTTCAAATGGCGAAAGAGAAACAGGAAATAAGTCTCTTGATGTCGAAAGCCGTAAAGCCACAAAATATTATGAATTTGCTGGAGTATAACGCGAAATGGCAGATTAGTGGCAATAAATTGCGAGCGAAAATTTCTGATCTCGGGATAAATTGGGTTGATACTCTTCGTGGCAGTTTAGTGGCGCTCGGAAAAGAGGTGAAATAATTTTTTTTGTGCTATACTTCTGGCTCGCGGCGTTCTTTGTCAATTTGGGGATGTACTGGTATTCGACAGAAAGGAAGAATAATTCAATGGCAATCCGGTCGTTGCACAGGTCCGGCCGATATCAACGTCTTGTGCACAATCTAATTGCAAATTCTATTGCAGCAGCTCGTGAAAACGAAGCAGCAGAGGTTTACTCTTTTGCTCCGGCTTTCGCTTAAGCTGTCTTTTTCCTGTCTTTAGTACGGGAAACGCTTGTCTTCCTGGTGATTGAGCGGGGAGAACAAGTGTCATACACTCAATCTTGCATGGGCGCGCGTGGAGTTACGCGTGTCCGTGGACTTTTTTAACCCTTCTTGAAGTGTTTTTGTCCGCTTTTATACTTCCGGAAGTAAAATTCAAACTGGACTATGATTGTAGAGGTTGAATGATTCCCTTTTTGGACCCGGGTTCGACTCCCGGCATCTCCACCAAATTTCAAAAATCCCTCCGTTTTACGGGAGGGATTTTTTGTGCTTCGTTTTAGGGCTTTCGGCCTTGCTTTCCGGGTTTTTTATTCCCAAGAATTGATTTTTATCGTTGGTTGCAATACGCCATTAACCTTGTTCCACTGGGTGTATTTGATGGCAACTTGCACGTCGCTATCTGATTTGACGACTTTTGTTTGTCCGAATTTGACGATGATGGTTTTCTTGTCTGCTGCATCGAGTTCGAGCTTGATGTAATTCTTGGTGAATTTTTTCACTTTGATTTCGAGACCACTCTTGTCGTGTTCCATAACATCACCTTTACAAACCTTCATCTCTCCATCGTCAATCGTATCTGGTGCGCATGAGTACGATGGCTGTGGATTCTGTGGTTGTGTTGGTGGTGTATTTTCGTATGCTCCTGTCTTGAAGACGATAACATTGGATGCAGGGTAGAGCATTTCACGACCTGCGGCTTTTTCCAAATATGGAATGACGCGGACCGTGTAGATGGTGTTTTCTTTCATTTTTGCGAGCTGGTGAGCTGTCTGTGTCTTTGGAAGATAGAAAGGCTCTGTCCATGTTGCCTTGTTTTTATCCCAGCTTCCTTCGCGCACAAATACTGCATATCCGTCGAAATATTTATCTGTGTAGTTTGACCATTGAATTGCTGGTAATCCATTTGCCCAACCCGTGATCTTCAGTGTCATGCTGTCTTGGTCGTTGTTTTGTGGTGCTGGATTTGAATCGACCGCTGTTTTGTAATTGAAATATCGATATTCAGACCATTCGCCAACTGCGTTGGTGTTGTGATTTTCTGCTCGAACACGGACGCGAAATCCATTGTCTCCTGCAAGCGGATTCGTGTTGATCCAGGTGTTTTCAGTGACATATTTTTCTACGCTTCCCCAGTTTGTGCTGCCGCAGGTATCACAGGCAACTTCGATTGCGTAAGCCGTTGCGCCATTCACCCATGTCCAGCTGATGTATGCCTTTCGAGGCATGTTTTTCAGGGTTGCTCCTGCTGCCGGTGAAGTGATATTTGGCGTTGCGAGTGTTTCTGATTTTGGTTCTGGTTCCGTTTTTCCTGTCTTCATTTTGAAGACTCCTGTTTTAGCTCCCGCGAGGACATATGTTCCGTTGTACCATTTTACTGGCACTATTTGGAATGAATACCATGTGTCTTCCTTGAGTCCTGAGAGATTGTAGTAGTTGTATGAAACATACGAATTAGCAGTATCCATTCCTTCAACAAAAGATGCATAGTAACCCTCTTTCCAACTGATGCGATATTTGTCGAATTTTGTGCCCATCCCTGCGAGGTCTGCCCATTGGAGCGAGACGCCACCTACTTTTGATGTGACGGACAATGATACTGGTCCGAGATTGAGATCGACATCAGGACCGCTGATAACTTCTGATTGTGTTGTTTCCGTGATCTTTGATCTTGTTGCGACCTCTCTCATGGTATTGCCTTCTGTTGCGATTGGGGTGACTGCGAATGTGTACTGTGTACCACTTTCAAGGCCTGTTACCGTGAAGGAGTTTGTGGTGAGATATTTTGCTCCTTCCGGCGATGTCATATAGGCGTCGCTTGACCCTTTTTTCCAGACGAGAAGGTATTTGTCAAAATCAACACCGAAACCCTCGCCTTGTGCCCATTCGAGATGGACTGAATTTTTGCCTTTTGATGTTGCGGCGATTGCCAACTGCGGCATGAGGCCTTTTGTTGAAATGTTGATTACTGGCGATCTCGTTGATACTTCTTCGTATTCAGCGGTTGTTGGATTTTTTTTGTAGGTTGCGACTTGGAAGCTCCACATATCTACTGGATTCAGGCTTATCCAATTGAAATAGTTTTGGTTGATATAAGATTTGCCCGCACTGCTTTCCAAATTCCCTGTGATTTTTCCTTTTTGTCTTAAGACCACATACCCTTCGAAGGCAGTGCCTTTTCCCGGGAGTTCCGGCCATGTTAATTTGATGCTGTTTGCATCGCTGGTGGCGGTGACCTGTGGTGCAAAGTCGATGACCGTGAACGCAAACGCTGTTTGCGCGGTGATGCTCATCATCATGACTGCTGCCATGAAGAGCGTAGAAATACGTTTGAACATAAAAGAAGTGATTAAAAAATGATGAAATGATGTTCGCACTGGTATACGGCACGCTCTTCGAGTTGGTTACACTTTTTCTATACTTCTCCTAAAGTGGTCTTTTTTGTAGCTTTTTTCCGGCTTTCCGTTGACCTATTTTCTATTTATTGTTAGAATTATCTCCTTTTCGCCTTTGTATTTTTTGAATTTGAGGAGAAATATGGAAAAAACAGCTTCAAAACAATGGTTTTTGTTTTTTGATCAGACTTTTGATCAGCTTTATCATTATGTTTCGCGACGAGTGAAGACGAAAAGAATTGCTCAATTTTTGATCGAGTCTGTTTATACCCGTTTCTACGAAGATTTAGCTTCCGGTAAGGGCTATCTTGCTTTGCCTTATCTTTATCGTGTGGGGTGGCAGCTCCTTTCTGCGGAGCTTGAAAAGACTTACGGGCAGCAGAAAACCCATGAAAAAACCGAGAATATGAAGTATTTCGACGATGTCTATCGCTTTAATCGTGGTACGGAGGCGTCTTCTTCTGCCGCTTCGGATGGCGGTGTGCATACTTCTTCCGATAAGACTTTTTCTTGGGATGAGCGTCTTCGCCTTTTTCAGCAGCTTCTTCCCTTGGAGCGAGAGGTTCTTTTTCTCACGGCTTTTGAGGGGCTTGCGGATGCAGATCGTGCGTATGTTCTCAATTTGAGCGAATCTGATGGCACGAAGTTTTTTTATACAACCTTGAAGAAGGTGAAAGAGCTTTTGGATAAAGATGTTCATTCTCCGATTCCTGCTTCTTATTTTGGCGATATTCTTGGGCTTTTGCGCGACGTGCGTGTTCGCGAGTCGATCGATGTCGATCAATCTTTTGCTGCGACGCTTCGTTCGCGATTGATGAAGAAATATGCGATTATTGTTCCTTCGGAAAACATTGCTCCGGATGATCTTGAAGTCGAAGAGCCTCAACGGCCAGTTGTTGCCGATGAGGATTCCTTGCCTTCCTTTGTTGGCGAAGATTTTTTTACTTTGTTTTGGAGGAAATTTCAGGGAGTTCTTTTGGCCGGTCTTACAATCCTCGTTTCACTTGGTCTTTATGGTGGCCTCGCGAGTGAGTCTGCGCGAGTTCGTGGCATCCTCAAAAACGAAAGCATTGTTTTTTCCGATGCTTTTTCTGCTGATGAGAGGGCTTCTTTTTCCCGCGAAGTTCTTTTGAAGCTTCTTCGTGATCGTGATTTTGATACGGTGGTCGTTGAAAAAATGGACGATTCTCGTCGTAGTGTGACTTTTGATTTTGCTGATGGATCTGAGGAGAAATTTGTTCTTGTTCCTTTTGCGGGGAACCCTCCATGGAGGACGAATCGGTATCAGAGGATTGCTTCGAGATAGTCTTTTGCTTGATGGATGGCGCGGCCACGGTGGCTGATGCGGTTTTTTTCCGTGGGGTTGAGTGCGGCGTAGACTTTGTCCATTCCGTCAGGAAGAAAACATGCGGAGATAGGAATGCCTTTTGGGAGTGGTGTTTGAGGCTTCAGGAGAATGGTTCCGTCGCAGGCCCCTTGGAATGTTTTGATTTCCTGGGTTTTGTTATTGTAGACAGCAGCCACGCAATGAAATGTGGCGCGGTGGTTGTGTTTTTGCTCCATCACGGCGAGAAAATACTCCAGCCACTGTGCATCCGTTGCTTTTTCTCCTGCGCCCCAGCGACGGGTTTTGTGTCCCAGTTCACCTGGGAGTGCCTCGACTTCCAGTCCTGAGTCTTCGGCGAGAACGAATATGCTTTCTCCTGTTTTTTCTTGCGCTTGGCGTGCGTAGAATTGCGCTTTGAGGATCGCATTTTTTTCGTATGTTTCTTCCGTTTCTTCTGGTGACTGCGTGATGCCGATGTCTTGCGGGAGGATGAATTTCGGTTTTTTTCCTGGGGTCATATTTTCCAGCACTTCGGTGATTTCGCGGAATTTTCCGATATTACTCGTGCCAATGAGGACGATTTTTTGGCTTTCTGATTGATTCAATTGATTCATAGGTGTTTTTAAAGATTTTTTGTGAGGGGAATTGGGAGGATTTTGGCGAAGTTGTTTGTGAATTTTTTACGCTCGATACTTGCTTCTTGTTGGAGTTTTTTTTCGAGATCCGTCATTTTTAATGTTCGCGCCAACATTATTGCAGCGTAGGGATTGCTGCTATCAATGGTGTTGTATGCATTTTTCCTCAGGAGCTTTTCGTATTCTTCTAGGACTTTTTTGATTTCTTGGAAATTGATGTTTTCTTGATTCCTGAGATAACTCGAGAGCCAATTTTTCTTGTCTGTCTCTGATTTTTTGTCGCCACGGGCTTCTGCAATCATGTCGTCGAGATTTTGGCGGAAGATGGGCTCTGCGCGTTGGAAGAGTTCCAGTGCTTCTTTTTTTCTGTTTTCGTGACGAGCTGTCCTGCCGATTGCAATGATTCTTCGCTGCTGGATTTCGTAGATACCGCTGAAAAAGAGCGTGACGGCGAGAGTTCCAGCGATGATTGACTTTCTGGAGGGCGTTTTTTCTTCTGTTTTGGATTGCCAACACGATGCCGTGATGATGCCTGCAAAAAGCCAAAATATAATGTTGTTCAATGCAAGATTGAGATTGTAATCGACGAGATTATGAACGAGTATTCCTCCGAAGCCGATCGCGAAGATTTTTGTTATTTCTTCCGATGATCGCATGCCCTTCCACAGAATTGCGCTCACCAGGAAGAGAAAAAGAAGGGCTGCCGGCAAGCCATTTTCTACGGCAATTTTGAGGAGGATGTTGTGGGGATGCGTTGAATTTGCGAGAAGGTCTTTCTGGTATTTTGGATAGACGAATGCAAAATTTCCTGATCCATATCCCGTAATCGGGTGCTGCTTCATTAACTTGATGCTGCCTTTCCAAAAAGCGATACGGTCGCTGGTCGATGTGTTTTTTTCTTGGCTTTCGAGTGTGATTTTTTCTTCTATGGTATTGGTATGAAATGTTGTCGCTCGTATGAATTGTGCCGCCATGACCAGTGCTCCTCCGATGATGATTGTCAGTATTACTTGTCTCCCTGTTTTTTCCGACCATTTTTTTCGTGAAATCATGATGATTGCCCCCGTCTCGAGACATGCGGTGATCCATGCACCTCGTGAGAATGTGAGCGTGAGTCCCGCGAGCAGTACTGCGGTGACTACGGTCCAGGGTGTATGATTCTTTTTCTCGGTTATCGTCTTCCAGATACAGAAGGGGAGTATCGTGAGTATTGCCAGCGCGAAGCCGTTGGGATAGTTCGACATGAGCCCCGGCATTTCCGCAAATGTTCCAAAAAGTCTATCCGGTTCGGTTTTTGTGTAGAGAACCAGGCCAAATGTCGTAAGTCCTGCGATAAAAAGTGCGAGATTTTCCAGAATAGCCTCTTTTTTTTCCGTGATTTTTATTCGGCTGACAATGAGCCATGTGGTGATGCCGCCCATATATCCGGCAATTTCGAAAAAGCCGTAGTCGGGATTGATGCCCCGGCGCCATGCAAAGATCACGAGGATCAAAAAAAGGATTCCTGTTATTTCAAGAATCCATGGGATTTTTTGACTTCTTTCGTCTTTTTTGATGAAAAAAGTTGTCATGAAAAGCGGGAAGAGGCTGAGAGTCCACACAAGGTGTGCTTGCGTTGAGATGCCGCCTCTTTCGAGTGCTGCTGCGACAAGGGTCGCTCCTATGAGCCACCACATGACTTGCTGCGCTTGCTGTTTCCACCAATGTTGTTGCATCGGCGTTCAGCATATCAGATTTATGCAGCAGCGTCTTTTTTCACGATTTTGTACATTCCTGAGCCACATGTACCGCATCGTCCTTTGACTGCACGGCGGCCATTTTTCATGGTGACGAATTCTACATCGACCATGTCAGTCATGATTTTTTGCTTCATGCCTGCGGCGCGGCTACATTTCATACAAATATGTTGCATGGAAATAGGGGATTAAAGGTAAAAAAGAAGAAGAGCCTTCTTGACTCTTATCCTCTATTATTATACTACAACCATATTCTAAAGTAAAGCTGATAGCTTTGAAAAAAAGGAAGCTGCCAAAGCTGATTTTTGCTCTTTCGGTGAAGATTTTGCCATTTTCTCTTATAGCTTTGTGATGTCGCGATGAGAGAAGAGTCGAATGGTCCAATCGGTGACAATTTGAAATTTATTCCAAAATCCACCGATTTTACTGAGATAAATTGTTCGCCATATCCACCAAGCGAAAAGTCCCGAGAGGTGAATTCCAAAAATTGCCGCTGCCGCTTTGCATTTTCCAAGAGAGATGAGTTGACCCTTTTCCTTGAATTCAAATGGCGGCGTTTTTTCTGCTCCTTTTGATATGAAAGCTGCAAGATATGTTGCCTCTTGTTCTGCCGCTTGTGCTGTTTGCGGCATTCCATCTCGGCAGGCCATATCTCCGAGGATAAAAATGTCCGGATCTCCCGGAAGGTTGAGATTTCCATTGACGAGGATTTGACCATTTCTATTTTTTTCGACGATGTTTTTTTCTTGATGTATTTCGCAACTCATTGCTTCAATTCCGGCAGTCACAATCGGCGTTTGCGTTGATAGTTTTTCTCCATTTTCGAGCTCAACTTTTCCTTCTCGAATATCTTTGACGCGCGTTTTCAGGAGCACGGTTATTCCCGGACTTTCCTGGAGTACTTCCAGGGCTTTTTGTTGCATGTATTCATCGAATCCTTGAACGAGGTTTTCTCCGCCGTGAACAAGGGTGACATGCCATGTGTTTTTAGGTATGTCCGAATAATATTTTTCTCTTGATTCTTCTGCGAATTCCGCGATTTCCGCCGCGAGTTCGACTCCTGTTGGCCCTCCACCAATAACCACAAAATGAAGTATGGTCCTTTTTTCTTCCGGCGTTTTGGCGCATTGAGCTTTTTCGAGACAGTCGATTATTTGATTTTTTAGCCTTTTGGCATCTTCGAGTGTTTTGAGCTCGAAATAATTCTGTTCGGTAAAAGTGAGTTTTCTCGATTTTGATCCCATGGCGAGAAAGAGTTTGTCATAGTCTTTTTCGAACCCGCCTTTTCCGTGTACTTTCTTCTTCTGTGTGTCTATTTTGGTTATTTCTTGAACAATAAAGTGGTGTTTTTTGAGAAATTTTTTGAGGGTGTTTCGTATTGGAACAATGACGCTTCGCTGAGAGAGGGACCCCGTTGCAACCTCATGCAGAAGCGGCGTAAAGAGGAAATAATTTTTTTTATCGATGATGACAATCTCTGCATTTTTGTTTTTTTGAGCGAGTTTTTTTGCGAGCGTTGTTCCTGCAAATCCCGCTCCGATGATGACGATTTTTTCTGTCTTTGTGGTGAGTATATCTTTGGCCATGAATTGATTGTATCATTTTTTGTCAAATGCGGTCGATTGACCTTTTGACAATGCGATCTTAGAATGGTGCTATAGTATTTTTAATTTTTCACTTATGTTCAAATCGAACTGTTCTCTGGGCCTCGCATGCGCTGGACGCTTTTTGTACGCGCTTCCGATGCTTGTTTTCGGAGTTTTTCATTTCGTCAATGCTGACAAAATGACAGGCTACGTTCCTGCATATCTTGGTATGCCGGCTTTTTGGGTTTATTTCACCGGTGCTGCTCTCGTTGCTGCTGCTCTCGCCATCATGGTGGGTAAATGGGCACAACTCGCCGCAACACTTCTTGGTGTGATGCTTCTCGGTTTTGTTCTCTTGATCCATCTTCCAGGAGTTTTGAATCCTGAAACGATGATGATGGCAATGCCTGCACTTTTGAAGGATGTCGCACTTGCCGGTGCCGCTTTCTTACTTGCTGGTTCTGCTGAAGCAGGTTGCTGCAAGAAATAATTTGAAAAGCCGCGAAAATTCTTTGCATTGCATTGATTTTCGCGGCTTTTTTCGTGCTTTTCCTATTCCGCAATCCTGATTTCTGTCACGGCCTGTGATGAATAATCGTAGTTGTCGGTGACTTTGACTTTGATGGTGTGAATTTCGCCGGAGTTGGCGAAGCGGGGGATTTTGATGAGACCTTCGTTGAATGGGGCGCTTGTTTTGACGAGGCGGGGAGTCGTGTCAAAGAAGTATTCGACTTTTTTCACGCCGTTTTTGGCGTCGATGTTTGTTTGGATGAAGATGGCTTCTCCGCCGATGGTGCTGCCGCTTGGCGGTGTTATGAGGGTAATGGTTGGTTGGTTTTGCATGTATTCTGGTTTGCAAAGAGGTGACTCTTCTTTTGGTAGTGAGCCTCCGTTTTCTTCTCCTTTGCCGGCGAACCATTGATTGATGCCGTCGATCCAGTTTCCGAATGGATCAATTGGATCTTTGTGCTCCTGAAATGTTTCATCCTGGACAAATTCTGGAGGGCAATTGTCATTTGCGAGAAGTTTATTGCGAATATCGACTTTTCCGCTGAAGAATGTGTTGTCGACTTCGGTGGGGACGGCGAAACTGGCAAAAATATCGCTTTTGATTTTGTCTTTTGGCGTTTTGTCGCTTGGGAGGAGACCTGTTCCTGTTGATATGGAAACGGTTTTGATGCCTTCCGGTTTGGCGAAAGGTTCGTCCGGTTTGTCCTTGAGCGCTTCGGTCATGATCGCTTTCCAGATTGGTGCGGAGACATTGGAGCCGTCGGCGCCGCTACTCATCGGGTCGCCCTTGGCGTTTCCCACCCAAACTGATCCGACGATTTGCGGTGTGTAGCCCATGACCCAGAGATCCATGGGAAGAGCATTGCCTTTGGACTTTGTCTTGTTGGTGGATGTACCCGTCTTGGTAGCGACTGTGTGGCCTGGAATGCTGAGATTTTGACTGAGTTTGTATGTTGGATCTGAAAGAATATCGTCGATGAGATAAGCGACTTGTGGATCGAGAACTTGTTCGAATTTTTGGATTTGGTCTTCTTTCCATTCTTCCAAAATCTCTCCCTGTGAATTTTCTACTTTCAGGATTGGATTGAGAACGGGTTTTGTCCCCATATTTGCAAAAACGCTAAATGCGGTGACCATCTCTTGCATAGTGACTTCTCCTGCTCCGATTGCCAGTGGGTAACCGTAATCACGCGTAGAATCGAGCGTGGCGATACCCATTTTGTGTGCGAGGTCGATGATTGGGCCTTGTTGGCCTCCCATGTAATAGGCTTTGATTGCGGGGATATTGCGTGACTGTGGGAGCGCGCGGCGGATCGGCATTGGGCCCTGGAATGTTCCGTCGTAGTTTTGTGGACTGTCGGTGACACCAATTTTTGTTGGAGTGTCGTAAATTACGGTTGCGGGACTGTAGCGGTTGAGAAATGCCTGAGCGTAGACGATCGGTTTGAATGATGAACCCGGGAGACGAGGGCGCTGCGTGACATTCACTTTTCCGTGAATTTCGTCGTTGAAATAGTCGCGTGAACCGACCATGGTCAAAATTTGTCCGTTTCGTGGATCGACAAAGAGTGCTGCGGCATCCGTTGCTTTGTAGGTTTTTTCATTTCCTTCCGCTCGAGCGGTGATCGTCTTTTCGGCAACATCCTGCAGTTTCCAGTCGAGCGTGGTGTAGATTTTGAGTCCTCCGTTTTCCAGCACTTCTTTGCCGTATTTTCGTTCCAGGAGTTCTCGGACATACATCACGAAGTGTGGTGCGCGGATCGATTCTCGGAAAGGTTTGAAGATGACTTGTTGCGTCTGCTTCCAGGCCGCGTTTTTTTCTTCTTCGGTGATAAATCCGACATCGACCATGCGCTTGAGGACCAAGTCTGCGCGACCACCGATGTAAACTTTATGATTCGTATCGACGATGTTTGTTTTTCCCACCAAGCCGAAATCATATTCGTCTTCTTTGAGATCGGATTCTTTGGAAAGTGGGCGCGATTGTAGTTCTTCTTGGCTGAAGCTTTTGGTAATGGTGGAATATGCGTGGCTTCCGTAGGGATTGTAATAGCTGGGAGCTTGTGGAATGGCCGCGAGAATGGCGCTTTCCCCGAGAGTTAAGTCTGATGCGGATTTTCCGAAATAGACCTGCGATGCTTTTTCGATGCCATACGCATTGTTTCCGTAGGGAATTTGATTGAGATAGAGTTCCAGAATTTTCTTTTTGTCGAATTTGTGTTCAATTTTTACTGCGAGAATCAGTTCGCGGATTTTACGGATAATACTGCGTTCCGGTGTTAAGAATGCGTTTTTTGCGTATTGCTGAGTGATGGTTGATCCACCGCGGCGTGATCCGAGTCCGGTGAATTCATGAATAACGCCTTTGAAAATTCCACCAATATCAAATCCACTGTGCGTCCAAAATTCGCTGTCTTCAATCGCAATCGTGGCATTGACGATATTCGGCGAAATTTTGTCGTAGGTGACATAGTTTCGATTTTGTTCTCCGTGAATGCTGTAGAGGGGGATTCCGTTGCGATCGAGTATCTCTGTGGAGAGCGAAACTTTGTGAGCGTCATTGAGATCCGGAAGTCCGATAGAAAAAACGGTAATCGCGAAAAGCGAAGTAAAGATCGTAGCAATGAGGAAGGTTCCGGTCCATCCGATTGCCATTTTTAAAAATCGTTTGTGGGTGATCGGTTCATTTTGGAAGATTTTTTTCTTGATAAAGTGTTTTCCTTTATCCACGGAGGATTTTCCGGTTTCCAGAATGGATCGTCGAGAGTTTTTCATGCAAGAAGGATGAGGTTTAAAGGCCGCGAATGGTACTGCCTGTTTTTTGAATGTTGTCGAAAATCTTTGATTGAATTTCTTTCATCTCTTCATCCGTGAGTGTTCTTTCGTCTGATTGAAGGAGAATCTTGAATGTGACGGATTTTTTGCCAGCCTCGATGGTGTTGCCGCTGTAGAGATCAAAGAGTTCAATTCTTTTCACAAGGGGACTCACGCGCATCAAATTTTCGATGTCTTTGACCTGTTTTTTCTCATCCATGAGGATTGAGATGTCGATTTCTATTCCTGGAAATCGAGGAATAGGTCTGTATCGCTGCTGCAGTCCGGTTTCTGTGATTTTTTGAAGGCTTATCTCGAAGAGCGCTATTTTTTTCTTTTCGAGGCCGAAATTTTTGAGAACGGTTGGGTGTACTTCATAGACTCTTGCAAATTCGACTTCATCGCTACTCTCTGAGTAGAAGAGGCTTTTTTTCGGATGAGCGCAAGGATGCGATATCCCTTCGTGCGTTGCGAAATTTTTATTGCCGAAGTGCTGGAGGAATGTTTCGAGCGCGCCTTTTGCCTGGAAAAATGGCTCGTTTGCGATGTTTTCCATCGATGTGATTTTTCCTGATCCGGATGCCGGTTGCACGATGGCGCCGCAGATCCATTTTTCTTCTTTTGGGAAATACTGACCGACTTCTTCGTAGATGTGACCAATTTCATAGGTTTTGAATTCTGGGAAGAAGCGGCTGTTTTGTTCGATGTTTTTGAGCATGTTCGGCACCAGGCTCATGCGCATGTGGGACTGATCTTCCGAAAGGACATTTTTGAGTTTGAGATGTTTTTCTTCTGGGAGGAGGGCTTTTTTGAAATCTTCTTTGGAGTAAAATGAGTAGTTGTAAACTTCGTTGAATCCGAGCCCGTGGGAAAGAATTTCGCGTGCTCGGTGCTTGCGCATGCGTTCGGTGTTTTGATGAGGAAGTCTTGCTGGAAGCTTCGGAAGTTTTGCCGGAATTTTTTCGTAACCGTAGAGGCGAGCGATTTCCTCGACGATATCGGCTTCGATGCCGACATCTTTGGTTGCTCTCCATGATGGAATCTCTACCTTGAGGAGCTTTTCTTTTGCCGGTCCTACTGTTTTTGCGACTTTGAATTGGAGGCGTTTGAGAATGTCGATCATTTCTTTTCCTTCGATCTGCGTGCCGATCATGCTGCAGACTTTCGCGGGATTGATGGTGACTTTTTTCGGCGTTTTTTCTGAGTAATCAACATCAAGAAGAGGGCTTGTAATCGATGCTTTTGGGCAGAGTTTTTTGATGAGTGCACAGGCCTGGCGAATGGCCATTTCCGTCATAAGCGGATCCAGGCTCTTTTCGTAGCGCTGAACGGCGTCGGTACGAACATTGAGTCGCGTGGATGTTTTTCTGATGAGTGATGCTTTCCAGGTTCCTGCTTCCAGGATAATTTCGGTGGTTTCTGGATGGATTTCTGAGTTCACGCCGCCGATAATGCCGCCGAGAGCGAGGATGTTTTTTTCGTTGGCGACGACAATGTCTTGCTCGCTGAGTGTGCGCATTTTGTGATCGAGTGTTTCGACTTTTTCATCTTTTTTTGCACGGCGGATTATGAGTTTGTGACCCACATCGTTGCGATCGAAGGCGTGCATGGGCTGTCCGAGGCCCAGCATGACATAATTGGTGACGTCGACGATGTTATTGACGGGACGGACGCCAGCGGCGATCAAGTCTCTTTTAAGCCACTCTGGTGATTGTTTGACGGTGATACCGGTGATGACCGCACAAGACATTCTTGTAATAATTTCCTTGCTTTCGACTTCGATTTTGAGGGCGCTCGTATCGGTGCCGAAGTCTTCATTTTTCGCCAATTTCATGGCTTTTTCGTAGGGTTTGAGTTTGGCGTTGAAAATCGCTGCCATTTCGCGTGCGATGCCGTAGTGACCCCACAGGTCCGGACGATGGGTGAGTGATTTGTTGTCGACTTCGAGGATGATGTCGTTTTTCCCGAGTGCTTGCGCCAGGGGAGTTCCGGGCTTTAAGAGTTCTTTGTCGATTTTTTGTTTCTCGAGATCGATGATTTCGTGCTCGCCGCCTGCCGGAAGACCGATTTCTTCGCCGGCACAGATCATGCCAACGCTCTCTTCGCCGCGAATTTTTGTTTTTTCGAGTGTGATGAGATCGCCTTCGCCATGCCATTTGACGCGTGCTCCCGGAAGTGCGACGGCCACTTTCATTCCTTCTTTGAGATTGACTCCACCGCAGACAATTTGGACGGTTTGTGAGCCAATGTCTGTTTCGGCGATACGAAGTTTATCCGCATTTGGATGCGGTTTTACAGTTTTTGCGAGACCCACAACCATGTTTTCAAACGCTTGTCCTTCTTCGATGACGCCTTCTACTTCCGCGGTACGGACGGTAAAAAGTTCACCGATTTTTTTCGGACTGAGGTCTTTGGGAATTTCAACGAATTGTGAGAGCCACTGGAGGGAGATTTTCATAGTTTAAAATTGTTCTAAGAATCTGATGTCGCCGCCGCTGAGAAGGCGAATATCGTCGATGCCGTAGCGCATCATGACGAGACGAGTGAGGCCGAAGCCGAAGGCCCAGCCTTGGTATTTTTCTGGGTCGATGCCACCAGCGCGAAGGACATTGGGATGTACCATTCCGGCGCCCATGAATTCGATCCAGCCGGTATGTTTGCAGATGCGGCAACCTTGTTCGTTGCAGAAAACGCAGGACATATCGAGCTCAATTCCCGGTTCGACGAAAGGGAAATAACCTGGTCTGAATCTCACTTTCATTTCGCGATGAAAGAGGCGAGTCAAAAATTCTTTCATAATGCCTTTCAAGTCTGCGAGCGAGACATTTTCGTCGATGAGCATGCCTTCGACTTGATAGAAGGTCGTGTCGTGTGAGGCGTCGGTTGCTTCGTAACGGAAGACGCGGCCTGGAACGATGATTCGCAGCGGTGCTCCATTTTTTTCCATGCTGCGGATTTGGACTGGTGATGTGTGGGTGCGCAGGACGAGGCGGCCGTGTTTGCTGTCTTGCGATCGGTCTTTGTCTTCCAAGAAAAAGGTGTCCTGCATGTCGCGTGCGGGATGATCGGCAGGGATATTGAGACCTTCGAAATTGTAATATTCGGAGTCGATTTCTGGTCCATCTGCAATGGTAAAACCCATTTGACCGAAAATAGTCTCGACTTCTTTTTGTACCTGAGACATGGGATGAATGTGACCAATGTCATATTTTTTCCCAGGAAGTGATGTGTCGAAAAAGTCGATATTGATTTCTTTTTCGAGCTTTTCCTGTTCGAGTTTCTGCTTTTTTTCTTCCAGCGCGGCCTCGAGTTTTTTCTTGATGGCGTTGCATAACTTCCCTGCTTCCGGCTTTTCTTCTTTGGAAAGATTGGCGATACCCTGGAGAAGTGCGGTGAGTTCGCCCTTGCGGCCGAGGTATTTTACTTCGACTTCTTTGAGCGCTTCGAGTGAAGACGTTTTGGCAATTTCTGCCGTTGCGTTTACGAGGAGTTGATTGAGAAGTTCTTGCATAATAACCTTTATTGAATAGCGGCCTTCAGTCTAGCGAAAAGCGGCTTCAGTGACAACTGTTCCTCGCGTCTACAGCTCTTGACAAAAAAGCTTTTTCTTCATATTGCGGCAACTGCGTTCGCTTTTCTTGACCCACCACTCTTTTTGATTTTATAATTGAGTCGCCTTATGAAGCGATTTTTCAAGAATTTTTTCTTACCAAAACAACAATTTTTCCCTACGAAAGCAGATTTCGCTGCTCTTCGAGCTTTGTTTCTGTTTATGTTCATGCGCACGCGGCGAAGGCTGGTGCGAGGATTGTAATATCTTCGAATCTCAAACACCTCTGAAGGCCTTCGTCGCGCTATAAAATGAGGTTTTCATTTTTAATAGAGTTTTTTTATGTCCAATTCCTTGAAGCGTGCCTATTTATTTAGCGATACTTTTGGTGATGGAGTCTCGGCTCGTGCGCCTAAAAAAGGTGGCCTTGATTCAGATGCTCTTATTGCTACGGATTTTCGAGCTCGTCGTTTTCTTTTTGATAAATCCTGGCGTGAATTCGATACTTTAAAGTCAGATTTTCCAATCACTGATCATATTTTGCGCCACATAGATCGTCTTCATGCGCAGATGGAATCGTGTCTGCATGGTGATCAGTTACGTGAATTGGGGATTACCGGCGTGATGATTAATAGCGCTCCGCGAGTTGATCAAAAAGAAAACGGTGCTCCTTTTTATCTTGCAACATTGCGAGATGGTCGCATCCGCGTTGTCGCTCCGGCGCATGCACTTTCTCCTGTGAAAGATCGTATCCATCAGCTCGCTGTTTTGCCGAATGAAAATAATGGACTTTTTCCTGACGATGAACAATTTCGTTCGAGTTATGCTCCATATCTTTTGCAGCCTGATCACGATGTTGATCTGCAGAGCGCCGATACTTCTGTTATTCCTGATCAAACTCGAGATTGGCGCGTGGCCTATATCGATCGTTTTGGCAATATCGTTACTTTTGATAATCGTTCCAGCGATGAGCGCGAGGCTGTCTTAGAAGGTGTTCGTTTGCAAATTGGCTCTGCTCTTCATTCTGGTTCTCAGCAAGATGTGCTTTTTGCCCATTCTCTTCGCGGTGCGGTTCCCGGAAAGCTTTCTCTGTATGGCAATGATGGCAATCGTGACGTTGCTCGTAAATGGACTGCTCAAGAAAAATCATGGAGGAAGAAACTTTCTGTGTCTGCATATCGTGCTTTTGGTCGACCGGAGATCGGGGATTCGGTTTCTATCGTTGGTTGATTTTAAAATGTGATGATCAAAAAAGCCCCGAGTTTTCGTCGGGGCTTTTTTTGTTTCTTCAAAGAAAATTCTTAACGAACTGCATCCTTGAGAGATTTGCCAGCCTTGAAAGCAGGAAGCTTCATTGCTGGGATCTTGATCTTCATTGATGGGTTTCGTGGGTTGACACCTGTTCGTGCCTGTCTCTTTGAAACGCGGAATGTACCAAATCCTGTGATGGTAACATTTTCACCTCTCTTGAGAGATTTTGTAATGTGTGCGAGGACTGAGTCGAGAACTTCGCCTGCAGCCTTTTTTGTAACACCAGCTGCATTTGCTGCTGCTGCTACTAATTCCTGTTTTGTCATAGGAAAGAAGGGTTAAAAATAAAATTCGTCAGCATCATAGTGCTGCCCTCTGCGGTTTTGCAAGTCCAATTTTGTTGAAAGTGTTTTATTGATGCCAAAAACATATTTTTTCAACACAAATTCAAACTTTTGTAAATTCAAAAACCGCTTCTGGAAGCCGAAATTGACATGTCCCAAATTCGTTTCGCAACTTTTCTTTTTGACTTTTTATCCCGGAGCTGTCTGAATATGCCCCGTATGGCACAAGAACTTGTTATCGTGGAGTCTCCTGCAAAAGCGAAGACCATTTCTCGTTTTCTCGGGAAAAAATATACCGTCCGAGCGTCGATGGGCCATGTTCGCGATCTTCCGAAATCGAAGATGGGAATTGATATTGAACATGAATTTGAACCGACTTATATAGTATCGCCGGATAAGAAAAAAGTGATTACGGAATTGAAGAAGTTGGCAAAAGGTGCCACGAATATTTGGCTTGCGACTGATGAGGATCGCGAAGGAGAGGCGATTGGATGGCATCTTTTGGAGGCGCTCAATGTGAATACGAAGAAGCAGGAAGTAAAGCGCATTGTGTTTCATGAAATTACCGAAGGTGCGATTAAAAATGCTTTGAAAAATCCTCGCGATCTCGACCAGAATCTTATTGATGCTCAACAAGCTCGAAGAATTTTGGATCGTCTCGTAGGTTATGAACTTTCTCCGCTGCTCTGGAAAAAAATTCGTTACGGACTTTCTGCGGGTCGCGTGCAGAGTGTGGCCGTGCGTCTTGTGGTGGATCGTGAACGCGAGATCCAGGCATTCAAAATTGAAGAATACTGGACATTGAAAGCCATTTTTACGAAGAAAAGTGGCGAGTCTTTTGAGGCGACACTCACGAAACTTGATGGAAAAGATGTCGATTTGAAAACGGGCGAGGCATCGGAACAATTAAAAAAAGCGCTGGAGAGTTTGGATTATCACATTGCTCGTGTGACGGAAAAAGAAGTGAATCGTAGTCCTGCAGCACCTTTTACGACATCGACTTTGCAACAGGAGGCATCTCGAAAACTTGGCTTTTCGGTGAAGAAAACGATGATGGTGGCACAACAATTGTATGAAGGTGTTGAAGTGGACGGAGAATCGACGGGTTTGATTACCTATATGAGAACGGATTCGATGAATCTTGCCGTGACGGCGGTAGCGCAAGCGGAAGCGGTGATTGCCGATGTTTTTGGAAAAGAATATGTGCTCGAAGGTGGTCGCAAGTTCAAATCTCGTAAAGGTGCACAGGAAGCGCACGAGGCGATTCGTCCGGTCGATGTTTCTCGCACGCCGGAACAATTGACGAAAGCATTGAACAAAGATCAATTTCGTTTGTATGATCTCATTTGGAAACGCATGGTGGCGAGCCAGATGAAAGAGGCGGTTTTGAGTCAGGTGGGCGTGGATGTGGCGCCGGTCAAACAGGAAAAAACCATTTTTCGTGCGACGGGACAGAGTGTGGTTTTTGCCGGGTTTATGAAAGTGTATATGGAAGGCACGGATGATGAAGAAGAGAATGAAGGTGGCGAGAATGAGGGCGGTGCCGGCGAAGGCGTGAGTGCCGGCAATGCTGCCGGTCTCGGTGAGAAATTTTTGCCAAAACTTTCCGAAGGTGAAAAAGTCGATCCTGAAAAAATGGCTTGTAATCAACATTTTACCAAACCTCCTGCTCGTTATACCGAAGCGAGTTTGGTGAAAAAAATGGAAGCGGAGGGGATTGGTCGTCCGAGTACCTATGCTCCGACGATATCCACGATTTTAGCCCGTGGATATATCGAGAAAGAGGCCAAGACTCTTCGTCCGACGGATTTGGGTTTTGTGGTGACGGATTTGCTTATCGAGCATTTTTCTTCGATTGTCGATTATCAGTTTACGGCGGAAATGGAAGAGGGACTCGACCTCGTGGCGGAAGGAAAAAAAGAGTGGGTTCCGATGATGCGGGATTTCTATGGACCTTTTCATAAGCTTGTTGCGGAAAAAAATGATTCGATCAAAAAGTCGGATGTCACGAGTACGGCAACGGATGAAAAATGTCCGAAGTGCGGACTCCCAGTCATTATCAAGCTCGGCCGTTTCGGAAAATTTTATTCTTGTACGAATTATCCGGAATGCAAATATACAAAACCGCTCGAACAACGCGAAAAAACCGAAGAAGAGAAGGCTTATGAAAAACAATTCGAAGGGAAAAAGTGTGAAAAGTGCGGCAAAGAAATGATTATTAAAGCGAGTCGTTATGGATCATTTCTCGGTTGTTCTGGCTATCCGGAATGTAAAAATATCGTGTCCATGGAAAAGGGGACGGGTGTGAAATGTCCAAAATGTGGCAAAGGTGAGATGATTCAGCGACGGGCACGCAAAACGGGAAAGGTTTTTTATGGCTGCAATAACTATCCGAAGTGCGAAAATGCCGTTTGGAATAAGCCAACGGGCGCTCTCTGCGAATGTGGACATTTGATTGTGGAGAAGCCAACAAAAGAAGGGGATCCGAAGAAGATTTGCTCCGAATGTGGGAAAGAAGCGGCGGAGTAAAGAATCTCTGTTTGCGTTCGGTTTTGCGGTTTGTAAAGCTGGTATTTTTGTGGTATAATGATACGATATCAAAAATAAAAGTTTTGCCTTATGTCGATTCCTCACTTTGCTTCTCGTCTCTCGTTCGTTCAGAAATATGGCGGGATTTTTGTGTTTCTTTCGGGAATTGCCGGCGCTTTTTTGCTTTTTGCATTCTTGTGGATGACGCTTTTTTTCGGAGTTCGTGAAGCTTCCGCTGCTGCTTCCACCGACCCTTGTCTTGCTTTTCCTCTCAAGGGGAAAACAACGCAGGTTTTGGTGAATAATGTGGCAAATAGTGGTGTTTTTTATTTTGATCCGGCGAGTGCGGCGGGCGTGAAGGAGACGGTGTATTTTGCTTATCCTGATCAACGACCATGTGCTCTTCCTGTACGCGATAGTGGTGATAGCGATTTGAAAACCTGGGCAGCTGCCAATGGTGCTCTCGATGACATTGCTCTGAAAGGTTGGGTGTGGAATTCGAACTTTGGTTGGACGAGTTTGTACTGTCCTGGAGCGGATGGTGATAATCTTGGCGTTTATTGTGGTGATCAGAAATATGGCGTAACAATCGATCCAAATGGGAATTTTCGCGGATATGCCTGGAGTCAGGTGGGATGGATCCGGTTTCGTTGCGCTCCGACTCAGGGATATGGTGATTCCAATCATTGTGCGAAGAGTAATTATGGAGTTTCGGCTGATTTGAAATCTTTGGATAAAAATGGTTACGCCTCTGCTGCGAACTCTTATGCAGCAACGAATACGGTGGGTTGGATGAATTTCAAAGGACTTATGATTCCCGTGAAGGCCAAGTCGTCGCCGATTGATCAGGGGCCTTTTTGTAAACCGGGCGATATCAGTTGCCCTGTCGGCTGTAAGCCGGATTTGGATGGCGATGGATTTTGTACGATGACGCCGGCAATCACTTGTCCTGGTAGTGGCGGATGCCCAGGCGGTTCTCCGGGTCCTGATCCGGATGACAATAATCCTTTCGTGACGCCGCTCACGCCTCCGGAAATTCCTCCGTCATCTCCTGATAATCCTGCTGCTCCTGCCGTTCCACCTCCGGTGAATCCTGCTGCTGCGACTTCGGGCGTGACTTTCAATGTTCCGCAAATTATCGGTTCTGCGAATCAAGTGGGTGATATGGTCAGTGTTGGTGGTAGTGTGCGCTCCGATGTGCGCAATGTGATTTATCGCAATGTGCAGAAACTCAAGCGAGGAGCCCAGTGCGGTGCCATCGGTTCTATTTTGAGCTTCTCTCTGGAGGACGATGTTTTCTACTGCCCTGATCGTGACATCGTGATCGATACCATGAAACCATGGAAGGGTCGCAAAACCTTGATTGTGGATGACGGGAATGTGTTTATTAACGGTGACATCATCGGAGCTGATAATAAGGCTCAGTTTGGATTGATTGTTCTGAAAAAGGATTTAAAAGGCCGAAGAAAGGGGAATGTGTATATCTCTGGTCGCGTCCGCGAGTTGAAAATTCAGCTGTATGCTGATGGAAGTTTGTTCCCGTATGATGGGAGTAAGTGTGTGGGGAAATTGCCTCA
>CAZFSD010000008.1:0-22328 GCA_964521465.1 uncultured Candidatus Peribacteria bacterium
TTATCTTCTCTTCCAAGCCGTCCCCTGCGGCGTATCTTCCAGCTCAATTCCTTTCGCCAAAAGTTCATCACGAATACGATCCGAAGTTGCAAAATCCTTCTTTTTTCGAGCGTCATCGCGCTGAGCAATGAGGCTCTCGATATCGGCCGAAAGCGAATCATTCTCAGAGGGGAGAATATTCAAAACTTGGTCAACACTTTTCAAAAATTTCTCAGCCTCATGGACATCTTCTTTCGTCAAATGATGACTTGACCGAAGACCATAAAAGCTATGAATAAAATCAAATAAAACTCGAAGTGCACCAGGAAGATTGAAATCGTCATCCATCTCGTTTTCAAAACATTTCAGTTGAGAAGAAGAATCAAGCATTGAGTGAACACCGTCTACATCGGTCACGCTCGAAGGAAGATCCGTATAATCACTTCTTAAATTTCGAACAAAATTATCCACACGCTCGAGTGCATTCTTCGCCTGTTCCAAAAGCCCATCATCAAAATTGATCGGCGATCGATAATGCGTCTGTAAAAAAGAAAAACGCACAACGCGACCAGGATATTTTTCAAAAATCTGCTTCAGTGTCACGAAGTTCCCGAGGCTCTTACTCATTTTTTCCTCATTCACATTGATAAAACCATTATGCAGGAAGTAGCGAACAAAAGGCTTTTCATTGGCTTTTTCACTCTGGGCAATCTCACATTCATGATGAGGAAACATGAGATCCGCACCGCCGCCATGAATATCAATCGTCTCGCCAAGTTCCACAAGACTCATGCCACTGCACTCAATATGCCATCCCGGACGGCCGCGACCCCAGGGACTCTCCCAAGCAGGTTCACCAGGTTTTTCCAATTTCCACAGAACGAAGTCTTGAGGATTGCGTTTCTCGCTATTCACATCCACACGCGCACCAGCCTCAAGTTCGTCGAGTTTTTGACGCGACAATTTTCCATAATCCGGAAAACTTTTCACATCAAAATACACTCCATCGGAAATCTGATATGTCGCTTTTTTTGCTTCCAAACGACGAACAATCTCGATCATTGCGTCAATATATTGCTGCTGCGTCGCACACGGCCGCACATCCGGTTTCAAAATCCCCAAAGTTTCAAAATCTTTCTCATATTCCGGCCCAATCATATCCGCAAGCTGCTTCACCGAAATACCTTTCTCGCTCGCACGATTGATCATTTTATCGTCAATATCCGTGAAGTTGCTGACATATTTCACCTCAAAACCTTTCCACTGCAAATACCGACGAATCACATCAAACGAAACCGCACTGCGACCATGTCCCAAATGTCCCACGTCATAGACCGTTGGACCACAGACATACATCGTCACTTTCGGTGCGCGAAGAGGAATAAAATCTTCTGCTTGTCGACTCAAAGTGTTATAAATCCGAAGCATACAAAATCAAAAAAAATCAAAAAGGGAGACCAAATAAAAGCAAAGTCAAAAACTTGGCAAGAAGTTCAACGCCAATCATCGCTATCAAAAGAGAAAAATCAATCATGCCATAACGATGGGGGAACCTTCGAACAAAAACCAAAAAAGGCTCGGTAATATCATGGATAAATCGAACAATTCCGTGATGCTGCAAATGAGGAAAAAAAGACAAAAAACCACGAACAAAAAACAGAAAGGCGAGGATATTCGCAAGTCGCACAATAAAAAGAATAAGCATTCCGGAAATCATGCGGCAACTATAGCAAACTTCACTTAACTCGTACAGTGCGCTTACGCAAGAGTCGAGCTCCAAAAAAGCTTGGGAACAAAAGCCACAAAACCTCAGGACCGGTCTCACCCATCACATCCGGAGCGGACGGAAAGAGGAGTTCCAAACTGGCGTCCGGAAGAGCGCTCACAGGATCAACCGATTCACCCTCTTGGCCATCCTCATCAATCGCCACAACCTTGAAAAAATAACTCACACCATTTTGAAGATCCGGTATATACCAGGTCGTCGCGTTGTCATGCGTATCAACTTTTTCCGTAAGAGCATCGAAAGCCGTTCCGTAATACACGCGATAATTCACAACACCTTTATCATCTTTTGCAGCACCCCAAACGAGGTTCACCATACCATTTCCAGCCTGAGCCTCCAGATGAGAAACGGGACCAGGAATTTGAGAACCGGTAACCTTCAAAAGTCCCTGATCTTTCAAAACCGCCTCATTTCCCACCTCATCTGCCAAAAGAATTTGGAATGTGTAATCTCCAGGTTTTTTTGGAGCAGCAATGGAAGCAGTATAAGCGTCGGCTCTGTCACCAGTAGCCGTCAAGTCGTAAGAAACTTCATCAATCACCAAAGAACTTTTTGAAAGATGCGCTTCAGAGATAACAGTGACGACGACAGGACTTCCAGGGGCGACATTGACATTCGGATCAAAAGTAAGAGTTCCAAGTGTCGGAGGAGTATTATCCACCGTCACCGTCACCTTGTCAGAAGTTCCCAGAACGGTACCCGCCTCATCGACCGCAGCGGCATAAAAAACATGTTCACCATCAGCCAAGGCAGAAGTCGTATAATGGAAAGCACCGTCAAGACCGGCGGTCGCTTTTCCAATTTCGACATTGTTATCAAAAAATTTTACATCTTTTCCTGGCTGAGTCGTTCCAGAAAAATTCTGAAGATTGTCACGGGATTTTCCATTCGAAGGACTGGTCAAAGCAACATTGCCAGAAGCAGTACCCTTCGATTCACGAGCATCGCCAATCACCAAATCCTTTTCTCCATAAATGTTTTTATTCGCCGTATCTTCTACGCGAAGAGTATAAGTTCCAGATTGTTGAAATTGAAAACCAAGGCTGAAAGTATGTTTGCCGAGATCTTGATCCAAGAAAGTATAATCATCGGGGAGATTGGCCAAATTCCCATTTGTACCCTTGATAGAAAAATGAATTTTCCCTGTATAGTTCGAAACAACATTTTTCTGCATATCATAAGTCGCAACAGTAATAGTAAAAGGATCGTTTTTGTAGAGAGTCGTTGGAAGATCCTCGAATTCAAAAATTTGAACACGATCAGCATTGGAGGAAGCGTCCAGAGGAAGAGTGGTCGAAGCCACAGAAGAAGACGAAAGAACAGAAGCCGTAGATGCCTGAGTATCATCACCACCAACCGGAAGAGCGGAAAAGGCATTATTCGTATAAAGAATCTGCGGTCTATAATCCAAAACAACTTCACCCGTCAAATCATAAGCCGTATAGAGAGATGCGCCAGGCTCGGTAGAGCGTACCAAAAATTGCACAACACCATGGGCATCGGTAACACCGGTACGATTGGCCGCCTGAATACTATCGCGAGTTCTCGTAGAAAGGAGTCGAACCAAATGATTCGAAAAAGGATTTCCATAGGCATCCACCAGGGTAATCTTCATCGTAACCCCGGAACCATCGCCCAAACGAACAACAGAAGAGGAAGCCTCCACCGTCGAACGAGAAGAAGAAACGGTATCAGGAGAAACTCGGAAAGGTTTTGGAGGACCAGGAATCTTGGTCGAAGCAAATTCCGCTGTCACATAATAAGTGCCCGCCATTCGAGTTTGATAATCCGGAAGATCGAATTTCGCAACTCCCGAAGCATCAGATTTTGCAGTATAAAAAAGCTGCTGACCCGATGGATTCTGAACAGTAAAAACAACCGACTGGCCAGGAGAAATGACAGAAGTTTTGAGAAGAGTTCCATATCCCGCAACCGTATCAAGTGCAAATGATTCAATGCCGGCAGAAAACGCAAAAGCAGACGGCACAGCAAGAGTAAAAAGAAAAAGAAAAGCTGCAAAAATTCCAGAAACAAAACGAGCTGAGAAGGTAGAGGGATTCATAGGTGTTTTTATGTAATCATGGTATTATACCAGAAATCAGCTTTCTTGAGAACTCAGGAGGCCTCGCCAAAAATATAATTTATTGAATAATTAAAGCTCGTTATGGCTATTCAAGTCACCCCATCCAAATATATCTGGCAAAACGGACAGTTTCTCGATTGGAATAAAGCTTCCATACACATCATCACGCACGGCCTTCATTATGGAAGTGGAGTTTTTGAAGGAATCAGATTTTATGAAACATCAGAAGGACAAACCGCTCTTTTTAGACTTCCGGAACACATGGCCAGACTTTACCATTCAGCCCAAAAAATTGAACTCCCACTCCATGAAACACAAGAAAAATTCATCGAAATTGCTCAAGAACTCGTGCGAAAAAACGGCGTCAAACAAGGCTACATGCGTCCAGTAGCTTTCTACGGCGAAGGATTCATGGGTCTCAATCCAAGAAGTGCCACAAGCATTACCGCACTCGCCCTCTGGCCTTGGGAAGCATACCTCTCTGAAGAAGATGTAAAAGCGCACATCAGTACTGTCCGCCGCCTCACCCCCGAACAAACGGACATGCACGTCAAACTCACCGGCCACTATTTTAATTCCATCCTCGCCAGCCAAGAAGCACGAAAACTCGGATATCATGAAGCAATCCTTCTCGATCAAAACGGGAACATCGCAGAGGGGCCGGGTGAAAATATCTTCATGGTGAAAAACGGAGTACTCGTCACCCCCGGAGAAAAGTTCATTCTTCCAGGAATTACGAGAGACAGCATCCTCACAATCGCTCAGGATGAAGAAATAAAAACTGAACAACGAGATATCACGCCAAAAGAACTCATGTCGGCCGATGAAGCATTTTTCACAGGAACAGCAGCAGAAATCACCATCATTACCGATATTGATGGGAAAAAATTCTCAAAAGAAAGCCCGATAGCCACACGGCTCAAAAAGCTCTATCAAGACGCCGCACAAGGAAAAAATCCAAAATACGAAAAATGGCTCACGCGAGTGACGCATGTCTAAAAATTATTCGATAAACATTGCATCTCCAAAACTAAAGAATCGATATTGGTGAGCAATCGCGTGATGATACGCATCCAAAATAAAATCTCTTCCAGCAAGTGCCGAAACGAGCATAAGAAGAGTACTTTTTGGCAAATGAAAATTCGTAATAAGACCGTCAATAAAATGGAATTGATATCCAGGAGTGATAAAAAGTTTCGTCGTAGCGTTTTGAGGAATCAAAATCGACGAAGAAGGGGAATCGGGAGAATTCAAGGAAGCGGCACTTTCAAGCGTTCTACAAGCTGTTGTTCCTACCGCAATAACGCGACGCCCTTCACGTTTTGCATCATTGAGACGAGCGCAAACATCCGGAGCTAGAGAAAACCATTCTTCATGCATTCGATGATCAGCAATGTTCTCCGTCTGTACCGGTAAAAAAGTACCGGCGCCCACATGAAGTGTCACATATTCACGCTGGACACCCTTTTCATCCAAAGCCTGAAAAATCTCATTCGTAAAGTGGAGTCCCGCCGTAGGAGCAGCAACGCTTCCAGGAACTTTCGCGTAAAGAGTTTGATACCGATCAAGCGAACTCATTTTTTGAATATAGGGAGGCAGAGGAACAGTTCCAACAGCATCCAAAATTTCGAAAGTCGTTCGAGGTGCATTTTCACCGAGAGGAAGAATGTCCAAAATTCTCGTTCCAGAATCCTCCACGGAGATAACCGTACACCGCAGAGAAAAACCAGCAAAATGCATTTCGAAAATATCGCCTTTACGAAACATTTTACCCGGACGAATAAGAGCCTCCCATCGAAGAGTGGCCATTTCACGAAGATAAAAAATTTCACATTCACGCTCATGAATACCATCATGACTTTTCTGATGAAAGACAATTCGTGCCGGAAGCACTTTTGAATTATTAAAAACAAGAACATCACCAGGTCGAAGAAAAGAGGCGATATCTAAAAAAAGACGATCTTCCATTTTCTTCTGATCACGATGAAGGACGAGTAATCGAGAAGCATCTCGTCGATCAAGCGGATCCTGAGCAATCAACTCTTTCGGCAATACATAATCAAAATCAGAAAGCTGCATGCGCAGAGTATAGCACAAAAAAGGCATTCAAAAGCCACTATTTCCAATCTGTCGACTGACCAACTTCGGTAGTGGAAATTTGGCCATCGCCCACATATTTCACGACGATGAGAGACATATCATCATCAGCTTTATGACCCTGCATAAAATGTGCCAAATCATCAGCAATATGCTGCGCAATACCTTCGGGATTATATTGAACACCATAACGCAAAAATGATTCCTGAAGCCTCTGCAATCCAAACATTTCACCGCTCATATTTCGAGCCTCAGAAATACCATCCGTATAAAGCAAAATCATATCGTTCACCGCCAGATCCAAAGGAATTTCACGAATAACTCCAGAATTATCCGGAATCATCCCGAGTGCCACTCCTCCGGTTTTAATGATTTCCACAATGCCTTTTTGAGCACGGAAAACCAAAATGTGCTCATGGCCAGCACCGACATACGACAATGTCTTCTTCACATGATCCCACTTCATCATCACCATGGTCATGAACCGAGTCGCAGGAATACGGCGCTTCAATTGACGATTGAGATGAACCATTAAATCGTAAGGGCTCTCAAAAACCTCGCCATAGGTATACACCAACATATTCACCATACTCATAATAAGACCGGCAGCAGCACCATGACCCGCAACATCACCAATATAGAAAAAAGTACGATCGCCAAAAGTTACGAAATCAAAACTATCGCCACCAACTTCCACAGCAGGACGATTTTTCGCCGTAACAATGAGACCAGGGACAACCGGAGCTTGAAGTGGCAGGATACTTCTTTGAATAGAAGCAGCAGTATCAAGCTCCTGCGCCATGCGCTCGCCATCCTGAACTTGACGAGTAAAAGAAGACATATGACTCGTCACTTCATTAAAAAAATGAGCCAGAACGCCGATTTCATCAATGCGATCGGTATAAATTTTCTTATAAGGTCTTCCGGTGAGCAGTGCTTCCATTTGTTTCACAATGAGATACAAGGGTCGAGAAAAAAGAAGGCCGAAAAGCACGAGCGAAAAAACAAGAGCAGTGCCAAGGTACACAGCAACTTCAAGAAAACGAAAATGGAAAACATCAAAACTTCGAAGTGCAAAAAGAATAAGAGTGCACGACGCGACGAAGGTCAAAAACCAAAATGTTATTTTTCGAAAAAGTGTTTGAGAAAAGAAATTCATAGGATACGAAGAGAAAGATGAAGCAAAAGGGGAGGATGATACGAAGAATCTTTTGCATGCAACAACGAATCAATAATAAGAACATCTTCGGATGCATTCAGGAGAAGATAGAGTATTCGGAGTTGACGAAGATCCACGAGAGAAAGATTTTCAAGTGAAGCATGGTGATATTTCAATAACTGGTGCAAGCGATGATAAACAATGTGATGCACTTTCTCTTCGACGAAACAGCGAATTGAAGAAGGAAAGTTTTGAAGCATTTCATGGGCTTTAACAGCCATTTTTTCATCCAAGAAAAAATCAATACAACGAAGAATCGAAGGCTGATGACCCAATTGAGCCAAAGTCATAACAATAAAAAATTGAGACTCAAGGTGGGTCGTTTTACTCAGTTGTGAAACAAGAAGTTCAAGAAAACTTTCTTCATGCAAAAATCGTACAACGCCAAGCGCTTCCAGAAAGAAAGGAGACTGCAAATCCTGAAGACGATCGCCAACCAGATCAAGAATACGCTGACGGAATCGAGGAGAACGAGAAAGCGTTATGGATGCAGCACTCCATGCTCGCCCATCTCGAGAATCAAGATAAGGCTCCAAAAAAGGATAGATACCTTCGTCTCGCAAAAAACGAGAGGCGAAAAGAAGCAATGAGAGCTCGTGAGCGGTACTCACTTGAAAAGCATTCATAAAAAATTCATGCGCCTCTTTCCCTCCAGTAAAAGCCAAAGTTTCAAGAATAACCAAGCGGATCTCATCGTGCGTTTCGGCGACATACTGGGTCTTCAGAAGTTGAAACAACGCTTGTCTGGAAAAAAATCTTTCATCAGAAAAATGATCTTTTTCAGCAAAAGATCGAAGAATACGAAATGAAAAAAATCGAAGCTCATGATTGTCGTCAGTACCAAAATCAATAAGGAAAGGGATGATCTGACGATCAGATTTCAGTAAATCTAAAATTTTAAGTCGAAGAGTAAGGGAAAGATTTTTATCTTGAAGAAGTTTATAAAAAACCGGATATCCCTCTTCATTTCCATGCTCTCCAAGAATTTCCAAAAGATGAAGCTTCAGATTTTCGGAAACATGTGGAGAAAAAAGCTGAGAAGTAGTTGTTTCAAGATAGCTTTTTTGAAGACCAGAAACAACAAACAAAAAAGTAAAAACAGCCGCAAACATTCCCAAAAGAACAAGAGGGAGAAAAGAGGCATCAGGAACAAAAAGACGAATCAAAAGAAGATAGAGACTTCCCACAAAAACACTGAGAGGACGAACAAGTCCTTCCAAAAAAAGCCTCGTATGCTGACTCTCCTCTTCTTCAAAAACATAATAAGCAGATTGATAAGCGTTGCGATAAATACCACCGGTAATTTCTCCATTCAATCGAGCCAAAACCGTGCTAAAAAATCCAAACGAGCCAACAAGTCCAAAAAGACTCAAGATATACATCAAAGGATGAAGAAGCATACTCGGAATAATGCCCAAGAGACGAATGGCTCGAGGAGCAATGAAAATCTGCGAAATAAAAGCAACAAGGCTAAGAAATATGGAGAGAAACCCAAACTCGTGAATCAAGATATTCTCCGCACCGCTAGTAGTTGCAGGAAGAGAGTGTAACGCCTCCTTCGAGACCGAAACAGTAAAAAGGAATTCCAGCAAAACAGAAATCATCCACTGAAGGAAAACGGAAAAAGCGAGAATCCGGATAAAACGATGTTTTTTAACAGATTTATAGGCCTTATGCAAAGATCGATCCGCAGAAAGATGTCCCAAAAGCTGCTTTCGAAACATACACATTCCAGGAGCAAGCCGTATAAATCGGTGATAGAGAAGAAGCGGAGGAATAAGCAAGGAGAGCGAACCGATAAAAATCCACAAAAGCGAAAAAAGATTCAAATAACTCGAAAGAAAAAACAAAAATACACCACCCAAAAGTCCACCAAGAGTATCGGCAGATTCAATAACCGGAAAAGTGCGGACGCTTTCGAGGGGAGTAAAAAGCCTTTCGACAAAAGTATCAAAATTAATAGAAAGCTGAATAAAAACAAAACCCTCTACAAAAAATAAGGCAACAAGCATAAAGAAGTCGCCCCTCCCGACCAAAAATTGAGCCACCAGAAGAAAACTCAAAGCAAAAAGAATAAATCCCAGAAAAAGAGATTCAAGGGAAAAAAGATGAGAAAGTCGAATAAAAAGAATACTTCCAACAATAACCGTCAGGGCATGAAGTAAAAAAAGATAAGACAAGGTATCGTGTCCAAACTGACGGACAAAGTAAGCAACGATAAAAGTCCAGGCAATCACCAAGGCAAATCGATAAACAAAGCGAAAAATCCAAGAAATAAAAACACGAGAAAATTCATGAGGATAAACCTGAATCAATCGAAAGAGTATCGATGATTGAACCTGATCAGTCGTAGGGGAAGTTGAAAAAAGCATCAAACGTTTTTTGGTATTTGTATTTATTATTGTTTCTCTCTATTATAGCAGAAAAACCCCTGAAAATCAAAGCTAAATCGGCTTACCATGACTCAAAAACTCACTTTCGCAGCTTTACTTCTCGGTTTTTCATCAGCATTAAGTCGAATTCTAGGAGTGGTGAGGGATCACCTTTTTGCAGGAACATTCGGCGGAATAGGTCAAAAAGCAGAAAATATCATCTATCACCTCGATAGCTATTATGCAGCTTTTCGAATTCCTGATTTTATTTTCAATGTTCTGATTGTCGGCAGTATAGCCTCAGCATTTGTGCCAATATTTTCGAAATATATTCATCATCAAAAGCAAGAAGATGAGGCATGGAAGTTTGCAAATACGTGCATCACCGTTCTCAGCGTAAGTATTGCCGTTCTCTGCGCCATTGCAGCATTTTTTGCGCCAATACTTGTTTCATGGATGACTCCAGGGTTTGAAGGAGAAAAACTCCAAGTCACCATAAATCTCACGAGAATCATGCTAGTCAGTCCATTATTCTTTGGACTCAGTAGTATTTTTCAAAGCATTGAAAATGCATACAAAAGCTTTTATCTTTTTGCATTGGCACCGATCGTTTATAACCTCTCAATCATCATCGCAACACTCGTCGGGAGTCAAACCTATGGCGTCTACGCTCCGGCAGTGGGCGTCGCTATTGGATCATTTCTCCACGCCGCGACACAACTCCCAGCAGTCATGCAGCAAAAATTGAAATTCGAATTTCTCTGGGGAACCAAAAGAGAAGATTTTAGAAAATTTATACGCCTTGCAATACCACGAATTATTGGCTTAGGAGTAACGCAAATCAACTTCATCATCGACACGCTTCTCGGATCAACGCTCATTGCCGGATCCATCACTCTCCTGAATTATGCCAACAATCTTCAAAGTCTTCCGATGGGAATTATTGGAGTTTCAGTATCAATCGTAGCATTCGGTGTATTGGCCGAACACGCAGCAACAGAAAATCACAAAGAATTTCACGAAACTATCAAGAAAAATACTGAAACAATTCTTTTTCTTCTCATCCCGGCAGTCGCAGGAATGATGCTCATGCGAACAGAAATCGTAAGCGTCATTCTTCAAGGCGGAAAATTCACTGATACGGATGTGATGCTCACCAGCGAAATGATCAACATTTTTTCATGGGGACTGATAGCGCAAAGCCTCATTCCTCTTTTTGCACGAATATTTTTCGCACAAGAAGATACGAGAACACCCGTATTCTTGAGCATAGCAAGCGTCATTCTCAATATCGCCCTCAGTCTCGTTTTTATGAAAATATTGAAATACGACATCCGCGGACTCGCGCTGAGCAATGTTATAGCAGGAATTTTCCAATGCGTCGCGCTCGTCCTGGCAACAAAAAACAGACTCAAAATTCCATGGAAACAGTTTATGAATTGGAAAAAAATAGCCTCAATGGTAGGAAATACCGCCATTATGGCAATAGTCGTCTTTTTCATCGAAAAAAACATTACCAATAATGTTCTCAGCCTTATAATCGCATCCGCCACGGGGGCCATAATCTACTTTGGACTCTCGAAAATTCGAAAGTATCCATCAACAAAAACATCGTGATCGAACTGATCAATAAAGACTTCTTCAAGAACATCAAAATTTTTCACCAAAGGAATTCCACGACCACCAAGAGGGGTAAGAGCTTTTTCTCCACCTGAAAATTTCGGAACAATGAAAGTTGTAAAACGATCAAAAAGTCTCTGCTCCCAAAAAGAAGTCAGCACATGACTCCCTCCTTCCACATAAATACTGCGGACACCTTCGCCGAACAATTTTTTGAGAAGAGGTTTTAAAAACGGCTTTTTATAAGTCAAAACACGAATTCCTTTTTTCTCAAAACGAGATCGCTTTTGAAGAGAAACGGTGTCATCAGCAATAACCAGAACGCGATCATCGCGAAAAACTTGAGCAGAAAGGGGAGAGCGAAGATCGGAATCAAGAATAATACGAAGAGGATCCCGCGACACAGGGCCGCGCAACACCCCCATGCGAACGCCCAAATGAGGATTATCTCGAAGTACGGTATTGACGCCAACGAGAACAGCATCATGCTGCGATCGAAGTTCGTGAAGTTTTTTCAAGCTTTTGAGTGAAGAAAGACCGCGAGAATCACCCGTAATACTCGAAATTTTTCCATCCAGCGTCATGGCAGCATGACCAGTAACATAGGGCATTTTTTGGAGAACATTTTTGAAAAAAACTTGATTCAAAAGGCAAGCTTCTTTTTTCAAAATACCACAATGAAGGGAAATGCCGTGGCGACGAAGAATTTTTAAAGAACTGAGTTCTGACTTTTGAAAAGGATCCTGCGTCGCCGCAAAAACACGAGAAATACCAGAAGCGATAATCGCATCAGTGCACGGCGGCGTTCGCCCCGTCGTATGACATGGTTCCAAAGAAACATAAAGAGTGGCTCCTTCTGCCTTGTGACCAGCCTGACGAAGAGCGAGAACTTCGGCATGAGGAGAACCAGCGCGATGATGATAGCCTTCGCCAACGACAACCCCGTCACGAACAACAACGGCACCAACGCACGGATTCGGGGTGGTTCTTCCAAGACCGCGACGAGCAAGCGCCAAAGCGCGCTTCATGAATTGAATATGGTCCTCAGAAAAAGCCATTTTAAAGATTTTTAAAAAGGTGTCCCATCTTCTCCTTCTTTGTTTTCAAATATTGATAATTCGAGTGATTCGCGGCAATTTCAATAGGAACTTGTTCAACAATATCAAGGCCATAGCCTGTAATACCACCCATTTTCTTAGGATTATTCGTCATGAGTCGTATTTTTCGAACACCAAGATGAACTAAAATTTGAGACCCAATGCCATAATCACGAAGATCCTCAGGAAAACCAAGTGCCTTATTCGCTTCAATGGTATCCATTTTTTCCTTCATTTGAAGTTCATAAGCTCGAATCTTATTCACCAAGCCAATTCCGCGACCTTCATGACCCGTCATGTAAAGAATGACGCCTTTTTGAGCAGCATCAATATCTTTCATAGCCTGATGAAGTTGTGAACCGCAATCACACTGCTGAGATCCAAAAATATCACCCGTCATACACTCAGAATGCACTCGAACCAAAACAGGATCCTCATGAGTAAAAGATCCCTTCGTAAGCGCCACATGATCCGTTTCATGAAGCAAATCACGATAAATTTTGATATGCCACAAGCCGGTTTCAGTCATCAAATCCGTCTCGGCATCAAGTCGAATCAAGCACTCATTTTTTGAACGATAGGCAATGAGATCTGCAATAGAAATAATCTTCAAATGATGATCTTTCGCAAATTGAAAAAGTGCTGGAAGTCTCATCATCGTACCATCATCATGCATGAGTTCACTCACAAGAGCACCCTCGGAAAGACCAGAAAGACGACAAAGATCCACACTCGCCTCCGTATGGCCAGCACGGTGCAAAACGCCACCTTCCTGAGCTCTTAAAGGAAAAACATGGCCAGGACGAACAAGATCATCCGGTCGTGCATCAGGAGCGATCGTCGCAAGAATCGTTCTGGTTCGATCTTCAGCAGAAATGCCCGTAGAAACGCCGGTGGCGGCATCGATACTGACGGTATAAGCCGTTCCGCGCTGAGCAGTATTATTTTTCACCATCGGAAAAAGCTCAAGTCGATCAACAATTTCAGGCTTCAGTGCAAGGCAGACAACGCCACCCGTATAGCGAATAATAAACGCCATTTTCTCCGGCGTACAAAACTGAGCCGGGAGCACGAGATCCCCTTCATTTTCCCGCTGCTCATCATCCACCACGATGATCATCTTACCAGCCCGAAGGTCGCTCAGTGCTTCATCGATAGTATGAAAAGTGTGGGTCATGAAAGGAAACCAAACTCAAAAAATTAAATACTCAAACGAGAGAATTTTTGAATTTTCGCACTACCCAAATATTGACCGACCGTCTGCTCAGGATTTTTCACAAAAGCCTGAGTCAAAAGGGCCTGCTCTTGACGGAATTTCTTCTCTTTTCCCTGAATAATCATAGGAATTTTATCTTCAGATTTTCCCTCCTGTCTGAGCTGCTCAGCCCAAATGCCTTTTTCGCCATCAATAAGAGAAGTATCGACTTCTTCCGGAGTAACATATTTTGGATTCAAACCAGCAACATGCATCGCAACATCACGAGCCATTTCCTCGGTACCAGAATCAAGTGCGACAACCACGCCAATTTTTCGGTTACTGTGAATATAAGTTCCGACAACTTTTCCTTCAGCTGTAATATGCTCAGCAACTTCCAATTTCTCACCAACCTTCGAAGAAACATCAGAAACACGAGCAGCCTGGGCATCAAAATTACCAGCAAATTCACTGTCAGCAAGTTCCTGACCATACTTCACAAAATCCTCACTGCGAGCCACGAAATCCGTTTCGCATTTCAAAGAAACAAGCGCAGCCTTGGAAGCATCTTGATGAACAAAAACGCCACCCTCACCTGTTGAGCGATCAGCACGTGCGGCAGCTTTTGCAGCACCTTTTTTGCGAAGAAGTTCAACGGCCTTTTGAATATCGCCGGAAGCTTCCTCAAGAGCGCTTTTACAGGCCATCGTAGAAACACCAGTAAGAGATCGGAGTTCTTTGATTTGATCGAGAGTAACCATAGAAAAAATAAAATTTAGGATATAAAAACGAAAAGATTATGAAGGATTGACAGGAAGATGAAGAAAAAATGATCGAAGTCTTTCAACGGGAATGCGTTCAGCAAGAGAAATAAGGAAAGGAATCGGAGTCATCATTCCCTGAAAACTCGAGATACATCCCCAAAAAGTCGCAGCCATCGAAAGAAGAAAGAGGACGATTCCAAGGAGAGGAAAAAGAGCAAGAAGGGAAACACAAACGAACCAAAAGGAAAAAAGAACGAAACCCTGTTTCATGTGAAACAAAGAAAAAGCGGAGGATTTTTTCTGCAAAAGGACGTACATACAAGTCACGGGCGCCGTCAAAGGAATATAGTGACTCATCGCCAGAAAAGATTCCTGGGAAGAAATTGCAGACGGAGAAGCAACCGAAGAAACGGGTTGTTGAGAAGAAGATTCCATAAATCAAAGAAAGTTGGCAGGACCAAGCGACTACGCAGATGCTTTTGCACTCTTCTTGCCAGCAAGAACAGCGTCGGCGAGTTTGCTTGAGTAAAGCTCAAGAGCTTTTACTGCATCATCATTTCCAGGAATAACGAAGTCGATACCCAGAGGGCTTGCATTGGAATCCACGACGCCAACAACAGGGATCTTCATCTTGCGTGCTTCACGAACAGCAAGTTGATCACGAAGAGCGTCAACAACGACGACGACATCTGGAAGGCGTCGCATTTCGCTGACACCACCAAGGGTCGCTTCAAGTTTTGCAATAGTTTTTTTCAATTGTGAAATTTCTTTCTTCGTATATTTTTCGAGTTCACCACTCTGTGCCTGTTGGCGAAGATCACGGAGATAACTGATACGACGAGCAAGTGTCGAGAAGTTTGTCAAAAGGCCAGGAATCCATTTCTGTGTCACAAAAGGCATTCCAGCGCGTTTTGCATGTTCAGAAACAATATGAAGAGCTTGTGGTTTTGTGCCAACGAAAAGGAAAGTTTTTCCTTCGCCGGCAGCTTTTTTCACAAACGACAAAGCGCCTTCAAAAAACTTTGCTGTTTTCTGAAGATCGAAAATATGGATACCTTCTCGTTCGCCAAAAAGATAATTGCGAACACGAGGGTTCCACTTGTGTGTACGATGTCCATAATGAACGGAAGCATCGAAAAGTTCCTGAACGGAAATAGAGAAATCTGACATGGTTCCTTGGGGTTAAAAAATCTTTCTCGTTCATTTCGCCTTGAGAACCCCAGCAATCAAAAGAAAGAAGGGCAGGAACAGGCGATCGCAAGAAAGGCGCGATTGCGCAGAGACATAGTAGCGAAAAAACCAAAAAAGGCAAGCAGAGGTTTCCATGTCTCAGGCAATTTGCTACACTTCAAGTCATGAAAAACCTCACCTCACTTCGAAAACAAATAGAAAAACTTGATACCGCCATCATTAAAACGCTCAAAAAACGCTTTGAAGTCACTGAAAAGATCGCCAAAGTCAAAATTGAAGCTGGATGGAAAAAAATCGTCGACAAGAAGCGTGAAGATCAGCTTCAAGAGATGTATGAAAAAGCATCAGAAGCCGTAGGTATTTCAAAGCAATTTATAGAAAAGCTCTTCAATCTCATTATGAAAGAGTCTCGAAAAACACAGAAAGAAAAAGCCAAAAATAAAGCTGCGACAAGAAAGGGGTCAAAGCAGCTGAAAATTGACGAAAACGGCAAAAAATGATATAATAATACGATACGGTCGAGCCTCAAAAAAATACAAAAATGCAGACCCTCTCGCTGATTATACCCGCAGACAATCAATATCTTATGAGTGTAAGAGATTACGCAAGAAGTTTCTTACAAAAAAATAAAAAAGACGAAAGGGAAATCGCAAAAAATATCGTTGTTCTCGATGAACTTGTCGCAAATGCGATCGAACACGGATCTACAAAAACAGGAACTGTCCAGATCCGAATAGAAGCAAATAAGGAAAGTACCACGATAAAAATAGAAGATTTCGGAGGAAAAAAGGAAAAAATCAAAAAATCTCCCATGAAAAACAATCTCATTCGCGGCAGGGGACTCAAAATCGCAGAAGCATGGACCAAAAAAATGAAAGTAACAAAAAAGAAAGAGGGGAGAAAAATAACAGCAAAAATCTAAATATTAAATCCTAAATCGTATTACCATTCATGACACAAGCATTTATTACCATTGAAGATATTACTTCAAACGATCCGCAAAAACACTTCAAATTGATCGCTATAAGCGGTCAACTCGACGAAAGCAATGTCGATGAAAAAGCACAAGAGGTCTACGCGGTCATAGCTCAAAATCCACAAAATCTCTCACTCATATTCGATCTCGAAAAACTCGAATATATGAACAGCAAGTCCATCGGATATCTCACTGATTGGTATGGAAAAATCACGAGCACAGGAGGAAAAATCGTTCTCGTAAAAGTAAAACAAAACATCAAAGATATTCTCGATGTCGTAGGACTCACGCAGCTCATACAAGCATTTTCAACGCTCGAAGAAGGAAAGTTTGCTTTGACGCAATAAAAGAAAAATAACAAAAATAAAATGAGTACCTGGATCGTTGCCATCGTCATCGCATGCATACCAACATTCGCGTGGCTCTATTTTCTTTTTCGCGACACGGAAAAAAGACGAGGCATGATTGCCGGAATATTCTTTCTCGGTATTCTCACGGTCATACCGCTGCTGATAATCCAATACTCTTGGAATTTTTTTCCCGCGCTCAATGTCCAACAAGAAATTCCGGAACACATCAACAATCTCTACATTGCAAAAACGCTGACATTCATCATTTTTGCAATGCTCGAAGAAATTTTTAAACAATGGCTTCTTCGTTTTGCAGATAAAAAATGGCTCATCGTCAGAAGTATAAACGACTCCATACGATTCAGTATGATCGCTGCCATGGGATTTTCTTTTGCAGAAAATGTTTATCCATACTTTTTTGCACTGATCCAGGCGCATCAATATCAATCGCTCATCGGCGCATATTTTTTCCGAAGTCTTTTTACGAGTGCTGCTCATCTCTTCTTCTCGGGTATTTTTGGTTACTACTACGGCATGGCAAAATTCATACCAAATTATCGCGATCAATCAGAACTTCAAGGGAAGAAACTCTATTTTTCACGATTCATATGCCGACTCTTCAGCATTCCTCAAGACCAAGCATTTCGTGAACAAAAAATCCTTCAAGGACTGATAATTGCACTCGGACTTCATGGCATATACAACACATTCCTCGACTTCGGAAAAATTATTTATTCTCTCGTCATTGTTCTGATAGGCTTCGCCTATCTCATGGTTCTTCTCAAAAGATCTTCGGGGCAACTCGATCAAATTATCGACATCAGTGAAACAAAAGATCAAGCACTTGATCAAAAAAATACCAATGTCATACTCCATCTCATCAACAAAGCCTTCGAAGAAAAAAAATATAAAGATGTTATCGGAATGTGCGAGAGATTCCTTCAAAAAAATCCTGATAACAAACTCGCGGAACTCTTTAAAAAACAATCTCAAGATGCACTTCAGGGCGTAGATCTTTATCATGAAGCCACGGAGATGGTGGGAGAAAGAAAGAAGGTAGAAGATAAAAGCAACATGGAGCAAGTAATACAAAAAGCAGAAACGCAAAAAAGCACTATGGCAAAGGATTTTCAAGACAGTGAAGCATATAAAAAATTCCTAGAAGAAGAGCAAAAAAAGAAAGACGAAGCAGAAACCTTCAAAGTCGATATACCGCAAGCAGGCGGCATGCTATAGTGCATTCGTGAAACTTCGAGATGCAAAAATAGCAATCGTATGCGACTGGCTCACAACTCCCGGTGGAGCAGAACGTGTGATAGAAACATTTCACGAGATTTTTCCCGATGCACCGATTTATACCAGCATGTATAAGAAGGAAAACTTCCCGAACCTCAAAAATGCAAAAGTCATCACCTCATTTCTCCAAAAGATCCCTGGAGCAAAAAACCACCATCAACTTTTTTTACCATGGATGCCACTGGTTTTTGAACATTTTAATCTCGACGAATACGACATAGTCATTTCGAGTAGTCATTCATGTGCCAAAGGAATCATCACGAAGCCAAGTACAATTCACGTATCCTACTGCCATTCTCCCATGCGATATGCCTGGGACAATTATCACGACTACATTCGAGAATACCGAATGAATAGCATTATCAAAAAATGGGGAGAGAAAAAGCTTCACAAAATTCGCATCTGGGACAAAATTGCCGCTGATAGGGTCGATCATTTTCTGACCAACTCACAATATGTACAAGCGAGAATAAAAAAATATTATCGCCGGAGTGCAGAAGTCATTTTTCCGGGAATCGAGACCAAAAAATATACAACTACAGAAAAAAACCTTCCGAGTGTCGACGGAATAAGACATGAAAAGCAACAACAAAAAGACAAAAATATCCATGAAAAGAATAATTATTATCTCGCCATCGGTCGACTTACCACCTACAAAAAATTCGATCTCATCATCGACGCGTTCAACGATCTTGGTCTTCCGTTAAAAATCGCAGGAAGAGGCATTGAAGAAGAAAATCTCAAAAAGCGAGCAGGAAAAAACATAGAATTTTTGGGATATGTTCCAGAAGAAAACCTTCCAAAACTCTACGCAGGAGCACAAGCGCTCATATTCCCACAATGTGAAGATTTTGGCATCACTCCAATAGAAGCAATGGCAAGCGGAGTCCCTGTAATTGCCTACGCACAGGGAGGAGCATTGGAAACCATCAAAGAAAACGAAACGGGAATATTTTTTCATCATCAAACGGCTCCAGCGCTCATAGATGCCGTCGCACGATTCGAGAAAGAAAAAAAGAATTTCAGCAGCGAAAAAATTCGCAGTCATGCAGAAAAATTCTCAAATGAACGATTCAAAAAAGAACTGATCCAATATCTGGAAAAGACGCTAAGCCTTTCGTGAGCGGCCAAGATAGTCCTCAAGAAACATGACCAGCATAGTGGATACCGGAATGGCAAGAACAATGCCCACAATTCCAAGGAATCGACCACCGATGAGAAGTGCGAAAATAACGGCGATGGTACTGAGTCCCGTGACACGATTCATGACAATCGGAACGAGGATATGAGCTTCGATTTGCTGAACAAAAAGATAAAGCCCAATAACCCAAAGGACCAACCATCCCGATTGATTTGCAACAATCGGAAGAGCCAGAAGCATAGCGGAAGGGGGACCAATGACCGGCAAGACCTCCAAAAAGGCAGCGGAAAGGGCAAGAACAGCAGCATAGTCAGCACCCAAAATAAGCAAACCAACATAAATCGAAAGACCAACACTCACCATCATAATAAGCATTCCACGAAGCCAGTGACCAATTTTTTTCTTCATAGCGCCAATACGATCCGTCACATATTCCATATGACGAGTCGGGAAGAGTGAAAGAATAAAACTCTCGAGCGCGTTTTTTTCAATCGTCATGAAGAAAGCAATCACCAAGACAAGAACAAAATTCACCACTCCATGAGAAACGACTTTCAAAATCTCTATGATATTTCCACTGTATTTGAAGAGTTCCTGAGCAAAAAGTTGCAAAAACCCCTCTGTTCGACTGGCAAAACTATCAATATGAAGCGCTGAAGAAAGTTGTGACACAAGACGATTCAAAGGCATACCAAGAAAAGTCTTTCCCGGAGGAAGATGGGAAAGATCCTTGATCCAACCGCCAAGGCGAAGAGAAAGCTCCGACATCTGTTTCGCAAGCAGCGGAAGCATATTCGAAAGAACGAAACCGATAAGAACAAAGAAAATAATGTAAAAAAGAAGCACCGCAAGCCATCGAGGAATACGGCGGCGATGAAGCATATCCACAGCCGGTTCCATAGCAGCAGCAAGGAGGAAACTGACAAAAAAGACCAAAAGAATATCCCACGCTTCCGCCACCATTTGAGTGAGTCCCAAAAGCAGCAGAATCACCAAGGTTGACTTCGCCACACTGGAAGGAGAAATATCAAAAATAACCTTCTCTCGTTCTTTTGCAGGTGGAGGAAGGCGTTTTTTTTCCTCTTCAAAATCCAAAGGAACTTGCTGAAGTTTTTCAACTTTTTGTTTAATATCGCGAATGCTTTTTTTCGTTTTCTGAAAAAATTGAGAAAAAATATGAGCCATGGACAAAGGGGAAAGAGAAATAGAAGGAATTATGAAGTAACAGCAACCTGAACAAGATTCACGATCGTATAAGCAAGGAGACTGAGAGCAAAACCGCCAAGAGCATAGAGAATCGTCTTTTTGCCCTTTTCTTTTTCATCGACAACCGGACCAAGGGCAAAGTGATATCCGCCAATGACAATAAAAAGAACACAGAGCATTCCCGCAAGAAGACTCAAAAATCGAATGGCATAGTAAATCACAAAAGGAAACATCCAGAGATGGAATCGACCCGTCTTCACCGCGCAACTAATAAGATCACCAACGGAGAAGCCGCTGATTCTCAATTCACCGCTGTTCAACTTCTCGCCACGAAATTGCTTTCGCAAACTTCGATCATTATCCAAGATATAATGACATTCTTCCTCATCAAGATTCGTCGCCGGCAAAACGGCATCTTGAAGAGCCGGAGCGGAAGAGTCGCCACTCGTACCAGCTTGATTTGTCCCCGCCGAGGCCTGACCATCCGAAGTGGCAACCTGTGCGAAAGCAGGAACTGAAGCTGAAAAGAGAGAGAAAAGAACGAAAAAAGTGAGGAGGAGCTTTTTCACAACAAAAGAGTAGCAAAAGAATGCAAAGTAAGTCAAAATAACCGCACAAATCTATGAAAGCCATTGTCGCCATTGTCGGTCGCCCAAATGTGGGAAAATCAACGCTATTCAATTGTCTCGTCGGAGAAAAAATAGCAATTGTTTCCAACATCGCAGGAACAACACGAGATAGAATCTACTCAAAAGTATCACTTCCAAAGCTCGATGTTATCATGGCGGACACCGGTGGTCTTGAGTATGGAAAAAAAGAAAACATCGAAGCCGATGTAAGAACACAGGCGCTCATCGCCATGGAAGAAGCAGATCTCATTATGTTCGTCGTCGATGGAAGCGCTGGCCTCACAGCAAGTGACGATGAGGTCGTCAAAGAGCTCAGAAAAAAGAAAAAAGATGTTATCCTCGTCGCCAACAAAGTCGATCGAAAAATCGCAGCAGATATGATTCCAGAACTCTACAAATGCGGATTCGGAGATCCAATCGAAATTGCTGCAGAACATGGAAGAAACATAGACACACTCAAATCGATCGTTGAAAAAAAACTTCGAGAAAAAGGTTTTCGAAAAGAAATAGAAAAAACTTCAAAAACACTTCAGATTGCCATTGTTGGTCGACCAAATGTTGGAAAATCATCAATGTTCAACGCGCTCACGGGACAAAAAAAGGTCATCGTCTCGAACATCCCGGGAACAACCCGTGATGCCATCGATACGGAAATTACTTTCAAAGGTGAAAAAATGACGCTCGTCGACACCGCAGGTCTCCGCAGAAGAGGAAAAATAGGAAAAGAATTGGAGTATTGGAGCTCTCTCCGTGGTCTTCGTGCACTTGAACGATGCGATGTCGCAGTTCTTGTCGTTGATGCGGTAGAAGATGTCGTGAGTCAAGACGAACACATTGCAGGATTTATTATGGAAGAAAAAAAAGGTCTTATCATCGCCATCAACAAAATTGATCAAATAGAGGACGAAGGGGATCGCGAACTTCTCATGCGTCGACTCCAATACAAAATGAGCTTTCTCCCATGGGCACCAATCGTCCTCACGAGCGCATTAACAGGAGAAAATGTCACTCAACTCCTAAGCCTCGCGAGTGAAATCAAAAAGGAACGACAGAAGAAAATAGATCCAAAAGATATCAAAGAACTCATGCAAGAAGCGACCCTCTATCATCTGCCAAAAGGAAAAGGCTTCCTGGATGCAAAGATCATTTCCGCAAAACAAGTTCTCACAAATCCTCCTCGCATCATCATTACCGTGAACGATCCAGAACTCATTCATTTCTCCTATCGCCGTTATCTCGAAAGAAAAATCCGTGAACGATATGGATTCATGGGAACAGCCCTCGATATTCGCTTCGAAAAATACCGCGGAAAAAACTGGAAAGACGA
>CAZFSD010000008.1:22428-28171 GCA_964521465.1 uncultured Candidatus Peribacteria bacterium
GTGTCCGGGGTGCCTTCTGGGCCGGACCGAGGCGTAGCCGGGTGTCCGGGGTGCCTTCTGGGCCGGACCGAAGACAAATAAATCAAAAACTTTTCATCCACTGCTGAGCAATTTCACGTCTCTTATCAGGATAATGAAATTTCAGCATATCTTCACGAATAATCGTACCGTGAGGCCTCTCCAAAGTGTTCCATTTTTTCAAAGCGCGCTTCATCTGAAACGCACATAATCTCTTTTCACAAAAATCTCCCACTATTCCACCAAAAACCCATTCAAAAAAACGCTGAGAAAGGGATCGTGTGTGAAAAGGCGCATCGAGCAAAGGAAGGGAAACGGCATTGTGATACCATTGATTCACCGTCAAAAATTCACGATGCGTCTGATCAAGATCAACAATTGGACGAAGAGAGGCTGCCCAATAGGCAAGATAGACATCGACAGGTTTTTCAGCAATATCTTCAAAATTCAAAGAATCTTCACTTACGAGAAAACTCAAACAAAATCGACCTTTTGTTTTATCGTCATGGAGACGAACTCCAAAAATTTGGAGGAAAAAGGCAAAAATCGTTCGAACAAAAAAAAGTCGTCCGCTCTTCGCAACAACAAAAAGATCAATATCGCTCTGTCGACGAGCATGACCAAAGGCTAAACGATTACAGACCGCAATCATTTTGACGAAAGGAACAAGACGAAAAAGAAAACGAAAAGAATGAACCTTTTCCCAGAGTTGGCGATTCATACGAAGAGAAACCTCATGCTGATCTACGAGAACTCCTCTCCCCGGAAAAAAGAAAAAACCACGACGCCCTTCAAGTTTTCCGTCGCAAACAAGAGAAAAAACGGATTGAGAAACCTCTTCAATACTCGCCGAAAATCCAAACAAAAAACGATGAATCTCCTCAAGGTTCAAGCACTGATCAGAAATATCAAAAAAAGCGACAGTCTTCAAAATGGCTTCAGGAAGAGAACTTGATCGATAAGGAGATGAAAAAGTCATAGAAGAAGCACCTTTGAAACAAAGACCACAAACAGTATAATACCAAAGATGAGCAATAGAAATGATTCTTCAGAAAAAAATCCAGGAATAACCCTGGAACGCATTCTAGAAAAACTTCCCAACTCCGCAGGAATTTATAAATTCAAAAATGAATCGGGAGTTATTATTTATGTGGGAAAAGCCAAAAATCTCAAAAATCGCGTCCGAAGTTATTTCCAAAAAAGCACCGATCTCGATCTCAGAAAAACGCAAATGGTCGAACAAATACGAGATATCGAATACATCGAAGTTGGAACAGAATTAGAAGCTCTTTTTCTGGAAACCAGTCTCATCAAAAAACTCCATCCGAAATACAACATCGTCATGAAAGACGATAAAAATTACATCTACATCCGTATCAGTACAAACGAAGATTTTCCACGGATCACCACGGTCAGAAAAGTAGAAAAAGACAAAGCACTTTATTTCGGTCCAAAAACCGCAGACCACAAAGTAAAAAAGACCCTTGAGACACTGCGAAAACTCCTTCCATTTCGTCATTGCAATCTCGACATTCAATTCGTCAAAGAAAATTCAGACAAAGATCATGACGTAGTCGTGACGCACAAAACCATAAAATATCCTTGCCTCTACTACCACATCCGAAAATGCCAAGCACCATGCATCGGAAAAATAACTCCGCAAGAATACAAACTCGTCATGGACAAAATTGTCGATTTTCTGGAAGGGAAACCTGATGAATTGATTGAACAAATAAAGTCAGAAATGATGGAAGCTGCGCAAAAACAAAAGTTCGAAAAAGCCGCATCGCTTCGAGACAAACTCACCAACATTGAAGAAATACTCGAAAGACAGCGCATCAGCGACCCCAACAGAAAAGACACTGATGTCTTCCATTATGTTGTCGATCAACGAAAAATTTACACGAATCTTTTTCAAATTCGCGAAGGTCGCATCGTCGGCCAGGAGAATTTTATATTCTCTACCGGTGCAGAAGCAGCAATGGAAGAAGGAAAAGAAAGCCTCGATCCATCAGAAATCATCAGCACCTTCATCGCCGAATACTACGAAAAAGCAACGAATATCCCCAAAGAAATCCTCATTCCGGACCAAGTAGAAAATCAAGAACTTCTCGAAAATTGGCTCAGTGAAAAAAGAGAAAAAGACGGAAAGGCAGGTCGAGTCAAAATCATATTTCCACTTCTCGGAGAAAAAAATCACCTCCTCGAATTATCGCTCAAAAATGCAGCAAGTTACGCTCATCAACAAAAAGCCCGTTGGGATAAAAATGAAAACGACGAAAAAGAAAATCTCGAAAAACTCGCAGAAATTCTCAAGCTCAAAAAAGCGCCAAAGCGCATGGAGTGCTACGACATTTCGCACGTCGGCGGAACCGACACCGTCGCATCCATGGTCGTTTTCACCAACGGCCTCGCGGACAACGGACAGTATCGCCGCTTCCGTCTCAAAACGATTCCCGACGGAAAACCAGACGACTACGCATCCATGGAAGAAGTCCTCACTCGTCGCTTGAAATACATCAAATCAAAGCGATTCCAATATAAATTCGCCACCAAAAAAGCACTGAAAGAAATTCAAGAAAAAGATGATCAAGCAACGGATCCCAAAAATATTTTCTGCATCTTTGAAAAAGAAAAACTCATCGGATTTATTCGTCTCGTCGACAAAAAAGAGATTCAAAATCTCTGGATTCACCCAGATTATCGCGGCGAAAAACTCGGTCACGAACTTATCTTACAACTCATGGAAAAGCAAAAAGAGAAAAAATACTATGTGACGCCCGAAGGATCACTCACAGAGTACTATGAAAATTTCGGCTTCCAGGAGAGCAAGGAAGATCCATCAAAAATGCTCATCGAAACAGCAAAAACGCTCGCTCAGCATAAAAAATTCGCCGTCAAACCCGATCTCATGGTCATTGATGGAGGCAAAGGGCAGCTCGCCGTGGCAGAAAAAGTCATGAAAAAACTTCAGCTCGACATTCCACTCTGTTCACTCGCCAAACAAGAAGAAGAAATTTTCGTCCCCGGCGAAAAAACTTCAATCCTCCTTCCGCGCGACAGCAAAGTCCTTCATCTTTTTCAGCGCATTCGCGATGAAGCTCATCGCTTCGCCATTACCTACAGCACCACGAGTCATCGAAAAGGTATGTTCACCTCCGCTCTCGACGAAATCGAAGGCATTGGCGATCTCAGTCGCAAAAAGCTCCTCAACGCCTTCGGCACCATCGAAAACATCAAAATGGCCCCTCTCGACCAGCTCGCCCGCGTCATCGGCAAAAAAGCCGCAATCAAGGTCAAACAGGAGTTGCAGAAGGGAAAATAACTGGTACCGGAGGAGGGAGTCGAACCCTCATGCCTTTCGGCACACGATTTTGAGTCGTGCGTGTCTGCCATTCCACCACTCCGGCATAGACAAGAACAATAACGAAACCGAGTATACCGTATAGCTTTCGCCCGCGCTAGATGATATGATATGGGTATGTTTTGCGATCAAACCAGTATTCAAGTCATAGCAGGAAAAGGCGGTGACGGCTATGTCCATTTTCACCGAGAAAAATTCGTCGCACGCGGCGGACCGGATGGCGGCGATGGCGGCAGGGGAGGAAGTGTCATTTTCGAAGGTGATGAAAACACTCACACGCTTATTGATCTTCATAGTAAAAGAATTATCAAAGGAGGAGATGGAGAGGGTGGCGATAAAAACGATCAAACGGGAAAAAGTGCGGACGACCTTATCGTCAAAGTTCCAGTAGGAACCATCGTTTCCGAAATCGATGCGAAAGGAAGAAAAAAAATCATCGCTGACATTACAAAGCACAAAGAACAATTCATCATCGCTAAAGGCGGAAAAGGCGGGTTTGGTAACAGGCATTACAAAAGCTCCCGTTATCAAGTTCCTCGTTTCGCAGAAAACGGTGAGCCAGGAGAAGAGAAAAATCTCGCACTCGAACTTCGCATGATTGCTGATGTCGGCGTTATCGGACTTCCATCGGCCGGAAAATCCACGCTTCTCAATGTTATTACCCGTGCCAACGCCAAAGTTGGACCGTATCCTTTCACGACTCTTTCACCAAATCTCGGCGTGGTGAATCTCACGCGCCAATATCAGGATCCTACAGCATCGTTCATCATGGCCGACATTCCAGGACTTATCGAAGGAGCCCACGAAGGCAAAGGCCTCGGACACGAATTTCTCCGACACATTTCTCGTACCAAGGTTCTCATCCATCTCATCGATATCACCAACGAAAATCCGAAAGAAGCCAAGAAAATTATCGAAAACGAACTCATCCAGCACGACAGAAAAATGAAGCAAAAAAAACAAATTTTAGCCTTCAGTAAGGCGGATTTGATCGAAAAATCACAGCGTCCAAAGCTCAAAGACGCGTTCTATATTTCTGCTGCAACGGGCGAAGGTGTCGACGAACTTCTAAAAGCAACATGGCTCGCCCTGAAAGCGCAAAACGAAGAAGATAAAAAAAGAGAACGAGAGAAAAAGGCACAAGAAGAACATGTGATTCTCAAACCCTACGAAGATTCCAAAAAAGCATTCGCCGTCAAAAAAGGCAAAAAAGTAGGAAAAATACGATACTTCGAAGTCACCGGCCAACGCATCGAACAAATTGCATCGATGACAAATATCACGGAAATGGCCGGACTCGTTCACATGCGCCATCTCGTCAAAAAGCTCGGAATTCAACGAGCCCTCATCAGCGAAGGAGCAAAAGAAAAAGACATCATCACGATCGGCAAAAAAACTTTTTCATTCAAAATCATCTAGTTTCTTCATCGCAAAAACCAATGCTTCTGATCATCGGACTCGGCAACATCGGCGAAAAATACGAACATACCAGGCACAACATTGGCTTCGACCTCGTCGATCAAATCCAAAAAAATTGGAATATATCACCATGGTCAGAAAAAAAATCATTAAAAGCCTTTATCGCCGAAGGCACAAAAAATGGACAAAAAATCATCTTAGCAAAGCCGACAACCTTCATGAATCTCTCCGGAGAAGCAGCTCAGGCAATAAAACAATATTACAAAATTGAAAATGAAAGCTGCATGATCGCCTACGACGATCTCGATCTTCCAATCGGCACACTCCGAATTCGAAAAAATGGCGGTCCAGGCACTCATAACGGCATGAAATCGCTCGTGCAAATGCTCGGAAATGAAGATTTTCCCCGTATTCGCCTCGGAATCGAAAGTAGACAAGAAAAGTATGAAGCTGCCGACTTTGTTCTCGGACGATGGAACAAATCGGAAAAGGAGCGAATTGAATCAATGCTCGATAAAGCTGAAAAAGCGCTAGAAATGTGGATAGAAAAAGGCATCGAAGCTGCCATGAATAATTTTAATGAATAAAAGCTTGATTTTTTTACACAAGAAAGCTAATCTCTCCCAGTCCAACTGGCAAAACAACCTAAATCCTAAATTCTAACATATGTTCGCAGTCGTAGAAATTAAAGGTCACCAATACAAGATCGAGAAAGGCGTGAAATTCAACGTCGAAAAAATGGAAGAAGCAGAAGGCGAAATGGTAACACTCAAAAAAGTACTCATGGTGGGAGAAGGTGGCGATGTCAAAATTGGCGAACCATATGTCATCGGATCAAAAGTCACCGCAAAAGTTCTCAAACAATTCAAGGGTGACAAAGTTCGTGTTTTCAAGAAAAAAGCCAAGAAACGATTCATGATCAACAAAGGTCATCGCCAGAAT
>CAZFSD010000008.1:28271-37881 GCA_964521465.1 uncultured Candidatus Peribacteria bacterium
TCAGAACACTCAAGAGATCATCGGGCAACTTCGTCTCGATGATTTTTTTTGTGCCATCGAGAAGTGTAAATTCCAATTTATAAGCGTGAAGAAATTGACGAGCAAGACCAAAAAGCTTTTGAAATTCTTGATTCACACTCCGACGGCCATAATCAGGATCACCCACCACAGGATGACCAATCGCCTGAAAATGGACACGAATCTGATGCGTCCGTCCCGTCTCAAGGCGCACATCCACAAAGGTCACAGGGCGAGGAGAGGAAAAAAACTCTTTCACCTCAAAATGCGTCACACTGTCACGCCCAGATGCCGTAAAAGAGGTCATTTTCTTACGATTCTGATAACTGCGCCCAATCGGTGCCTCAATGGTTCCCAGGCGATTCTTAAGATGATCACACACAAGGGCAGAATAATATTTTTGAATTTTTTTGCCTTTCATTTGAGCCTGCAAAGATTCGTAGCCCGCATCACTCTTGGCAATGAGAAGAAGCCCAGAAGTATCAAGATCGAGACGATGAACAAGACCAGGACGATCCTCACCAGGAAGGAGACTCAAATGCTCAAATTGCTCCCGAAGCAGATCGATGAGAGTTGTATCATGACCAGCTCCCGGATGCACCGCAATCCCCGCAGGCTTCTCAATAACCGCAATATCCTCATCTTCATAAAGAACCGGAAGTTTCATGGATACATTCTACATGTTACTTTCCCAAGTTCCAAAAATGCTCAAAAAGCAAAAGCTGATTTGAGGAAATAAAAGACCCTTCCAGCAAAATTGCAGAAGGAATGGGCACAAATGTCAAAAAGAGAGTCCGTCCCTCCAGAAGAATAACCTCGCCAGAAAAACAAGAAACATCTGACGGCAAAAACCGGAAAGATTCTGAAAAATAAAAGGGAAGCTTCTTGCCAAAAAAACGAGGAAGAAGCTCTCGAGTACAAGAAGTGTCGTGCAGAAGAACGCGAACACGATCAAAGCATTTCATATATAAAGGCAAAAGGTCAGCCATCTGGCTCGACATCCACGAATCACAAGAACGATAAACGCAAAAATCCTGATTCCCTGAAAAAATCCCATCCAAAAGTGCTTGCACCTGTTCTTTTCCTTGGAAAAATCGCGTCACCGGTGGTCCAAAGTCACCCTGGAAAACAAACTGCCGAAGTTTTGGCAAAAAAGCACGCAATTCATCCGTTTGCCGAGAAAGAAGGCGTTGTCGATCCTGTAAAAATTCAAGAAGGGAGTCAGGCGGAAGAGCAGAAAAATGCTGAACATTCGACCGGACATGACGAGAAATGAGACCCTGCTCGACGAGTCCCTGCAAAAGACTATAGGCCGTACTGCGAAGGAGTTGAGCCTTACGAGCAATAACCGCAACAGGTTGCGGAGAATTAAGTTGAAGACATGTGCCATACAGAAGAGCTTCTTTCTCACGTAAACCGAATTTACGAAGGAAAGCATGAATATCAAAATTCATGAAAAAACCGGCAGAAAAGATATATTTTCTCGCACGAACAAAAGCAAAACAGAAAACCGAATTGACGACCCATTATTTCAAAACTTTTTGACAAAAGTCAAGAAAAATCCGTACAATAAGCCCATGCATAAAAATAAAGCCAAACAGGGCAGTTCAATACAGCAGGACGAAATTTCAAATCTTCTCGAACGTGGCGTCACGGAAGTCATTGTCAAAAAAGACTTAGAGGCCATGCTTCGCTCAGGAAAGAAGATAAAAGTCTATCTCGGGATTGATCCAACATCCACACAGATTCATCTCGGAAATGCAATCCCTCTACGAAAACTTCGCGACTTCCAAAACGCAGGTCATCAAGTCATCTTTCTCGTAGGAAGCTTCACCGCACTCATCGGCGATACATCCGACAAAAAAGCGATGCGTCAGCCGTTGACACAGGATCAGATCGAAGAAAATTTCAAAACCTACAAAGAGCAAGCAAGCAAAATTCTCGACTTCTCAAAATGCGAAATCAAATACAACGGGGATTGGCTCGGAAAACTCACATTCAAAGAAATTATCGAACTCGCCAACAAGTTCACCGTTCAACAAATGATTGAACGCGAAATGTACCAAATGCGTCTCAAAGAAAATAAACCAATCGGACTGCACGAGTTTCTCTATCCGCTGATGCAGGGATACGATAGCGTCGCCATGGATGTTGACCTTGAAATTGGTGGTAACGATCAACTCTTCAACATGCTCGCCGGTCGAACGCTGCAAAAAATCATGAAGAACAAAGAAAAACACGTTCTGTGCACGCCACTCATCGAAGGAACAGATGGCAGAAAAATGTCAAAGTCCTACGGCAATACCATCAACATCAGTGACACGCCAAAAGAAAAGTACGGAAAAATTATGTCCATGCAAGATGAACTTATCGTAAAATACTTCGAAATGTGTACCGATGTATCAGGACAAGAAATTGAAGAAATAAAAAAATCACTCGCCGATGGAAGTAATCCTCGCGATGCAAAAATGCGGCTTGCACGAGAGATAATCAATCTCTACGACAGCGAAAAAGAAGCACAGGAAGCAGAGCAGGAATTCATCAATATTTTCCAAAAACACGAAATACCAGATGACATGGAAGAAATGCAACTCGGATCAGAGAGTATGAATATCATAGAACTACTCATGATCACGAAACTTGCATCTTCCAAGAGTGAAGCACGAAGACTCATTGACGGAGGAGGGGTACGCATCGACAATGAAAAGGTTGGTGGCTGGGAAGAAGTAGTCAACCTTGAGAAAGAAAAGATCGTACAAGTTGGACGAAGAAAATTCGTAAAAGTCAGGAAGTAAATGCTCGAAACACCGCTCAAAAAAGCCTTTCGAACGACAGCAAAACATATCAAGCTCCTGGAGATACTGGGGCTGAAAAATGTTCGCGACCTTCTTCTTTATTTCCCGCGAGGATATACTGACGCATCAGAAACAAATAGCCTCTCGCATATTCAAATTGGCGAACTGAATACCTTTGAAGGATATCTTTCAAATTATTTCAATCGACGAACAAAAACAGGAAAATTTCTCACGAAAGCACTCTTTACCGACGACAGTGGATCCATCGACATTCTCTGGTTCAATCAACCCCATGTCACGCGAATGTTTCCAGCAGGAAAAAGAGTTTTATTGACAGGAAAGCCAAAAATGAACATGAAGCGCATAACGCTCATGAACCCCATTGGAGAACTCAAGACAGAAAATCCTCTCCATACCGGGCGCATTGTTCCTGTTTATCACGAGACAAAAGGCCTCACGTCAAAATGGCTCCGAGGAAAAATTCAGCCAATCCTGGAGATGTACATCCATGAACTCCAAGATCCACTGCCTCAAGAAATACGAGAAAAATTAAACCTCATCAGTTACAAAAAAGCAGTGCAAGAAGTTCATTTTCCAACGGATGACAGATCGCTCGAAGAAGCCAAGAAAAGACTCGCATTCGATGAACTCTTTATTCTTCAACTCAAAGTTCTGCAAAAAAAATGGTACTGGCAACATCACTTTGGAATGGAGGATGGAGATACAAGAAAAATAAAAATAGAAAATGAAAAACTCGACGCATTCATCAAGTCATTGCCTTTTAAACTCACCAATGCCCAAAAAAAGACACTCGACGAAATTCTCGAAGATCTTCAAAGGCCCTATGCCATGGCACGACTCGTGCAAGGAGATGTTGGCTCAGGAAAGACGATCGTAGCAGGAATCGCTGCAAAGGTCACTATGGACAACGGGAAACAAGTCGCCCTGATGGCACCCACAGAAATTCTCGCAAAGCAACATTACAAAACATTAGCAAAACTCTTTATTCCGCAAGGAATCAACATTCAAATTCTCCTCGGCAGCACGCCGGAAAAGGTAAAAAAAGAAATCTATAATGCCATAGCAACTGGCACCGTTGATATCGTCATAGGAACACACGCACTGATTCAAGAAGGAGTCACATTCAGGAAGCTCGGACTTGCCATTATCGACGAACAGCATCGATTTGGTGTCAAACAACGAAATATTCTCAAAGAGCAGGGGACACCTCACCTCCTGAGCCTCTCTGCAACCCCTATTCCTCGAACACTCGCCATGACTATTTATGGTGATCAAGATCTCTCGATTATCGACGAACTTCCTCCAGGACGAAAGCCTATTATTACGCGCATCGTCCCGGAAGAAAAACGAAATGACGCCTACGAATGGATCGAAAAACAAATCGCAGAAGGAAGGCAAGTTTTTATCGTCTGCCCACTGATCGACGAATCCGATGAGATGCAATCAAAATCCGTCATCAAAGAATACGAACACCTCGCCACGAATATCTTCCCAAAACTCAAGCTCGCCTTTCTTCATGGAAGGCTCAAACAAGAGGAAAAAGACGATATTATGGATCGATTTTCAAAAAACGAAACCAATATTCTTGTCTCAACATCGGTGATTGAAGTTGGAATCGATGTCCCGAATGCAACGATTATGATCATTGAAGGCGCTGAACATTTTGGCCTTTCGCAGCTCCATCAATTTCGTGGCCGTGTCGGAAGAGGGGAACATCAATCCTATTGTTTCCTCTTTACCAACAAAGAAACGCCACAAGCCACTCATCGTCTAAAAGCCATGACGGAACATCAGAGCGGTTTTAAACTCGCAGAAATTGATCTCGAGCTGCGTGGCCCCGGAGAAATCTATGGCGCACGACAAAGCGGCATTCCAGACCTCAAAATGGCGAGTCTTAGCGATTCCAAAGTTATCGCCCAAGCTCGAGCCACCGCAGAAAAAATCATAGCAGAGGACCCACTTCTCAAAAAAACAGAACACGAACCACTTCAAGCACTCATCGCAGAAAAAGAAGAAGTTTATATCAAAGACTAAAAAAGCCTCATCCCTAGAAAGAGACGAGGCTTTTTTTAAAATCAAAATTATTTGACAACAACCTTCGTCAAAAACTGTTCAATGAACGGATTACTTGGAAGTTTTTCCATATCAAGATCATCTTTCGTAGCGGCACCTTTTGAATGGATATCAAAAGGATTTGCAAAGTAGAAACCAAAAAGGTGACCGGATTGAGAACCCTTCGTGAAAGCAAAAGCCGTCAACTTGCCATGAAAATTATAACGAATACCATTAGCCACAACACCACCCTCATTGCCTGTATCCGTCAAAGGACTCACTGTTTTTCGGCTCACGCAAGTAGAATAATAGGTGAGAAGAGTATAAGTATTTTTTCCATAGGTCTTTTCTTCAATATTTGCAGGACTCAAGGTACATTCATTTCCCTTGTTCACGCGTTCAAATTGCTCTTTTGTCATGGTGTAGAGAGCATTTGCAAAATCAGAAGCCGTACCAGCATTATCATCAGCTTCCATATCTTCAAACATTTCTATCTCAGACAAGTGAACAGGAGTCTTCACTTTATTGTGTTGAGAATTCTCAGGTTTTCGATCATTCACCACCGTGTCAAAAGTGACAGCAACAACATTTGGAACAGCCTTCAAAGTCTTGGCACCAGTTCCCGAGAAATATGACCAAGGAGATGGGGGAGCAGAAAAACTCACAAGGTTCGGCATCTTTTTTCCAAGACCATCGGTATTGGAAGGCTTATAAGCAAACCATCCGTCAGAATCAACATCTTTCAAATCAGGCGTTCCTTTACAGTTATAAAGTGCCATAGCCCAGAAACCACCATTAAAACCATAGTTATAGCCTAAGCGATAACCCTCTTCGAAAAGTTTATTTCCTCCAGACCCCTGAGGAGCCTCATTGTAAACAGGAATGATGGATTCTCCTGTGATCTTTCCAATATCATAACCTTTGAACCAACCCTTTTCCCAAGATTTTCCTTTACTTCCAAATATGGTTCGAGTCTTATCGAGACAAGCAAGTGACTGCTTAAAACTCTTCGCAACTTTGAAACGATAATCTCCACTTCCAGTCGGTTCCTGAAAAGTATCCTCACCAAAAGTACCTTCAACAACGATGCCCTCTGGAGCAGGAAAAGGACCCTTATAATTCGCACCCTTAAACTTACTGACATCCTTCTGAAGTTTCACAGAAGTTTTTTTTGGCGCCGCCTGGGCAGCCAAAGGAACGGCAAGAAGAGCCACAAGACTCAAAGAAGCAAAAAGCCTCTGGAAAGTCCGAGAAGAATTCGACATAGCGAAGAAATTAAAAAATAGGAAGTAAGAAGAGTATACCCTCCAAAAGAGGGCAAAAAAATTGACGAAAATTAAAAAAGTTCTTTAAAAAAAGACCGGGGGATGAACCAATCATCGTTTCAAAAAAGAAAATGCCTTAAAACGCAAAAGAAAAGAGAATAGGTAAAAAGAAGCATGCAGAAGCCAAAAAAAGCCGCCAAAGTCATCCTCACATTATACTTTGTACAAGATACATTGTACAAAGTAATAGAAAGCCGCCCCCCGAGATAAAAAGATAACTTTTAAAGACTTCGAACCATATATGTCCCTTCCAACTCATATCCCTTTTTCCGATAATATTCGCGCGTCCCAATACCAGCGATGACAGCCATACGGGAATACCCAGCCTCGCGCCCAAGGCGCTCGGCTTCTTGCATCAAGCGTGTCCCCCAACCCACGTGCTGCTTCTCACCTTTTTGATGATCTCCTACAGCAATCTGCTTCCCATACACATGTACTTCGCGAATAATCGCCGCATCCTCAAGCTCGGGAAGCAGGGGAGCATGAGCTGCAGCAGGGCTCAGAAATCGCAAGCGTAAGAGCGCAATGAGTTTGTCTTGTTTCGTATCTTCAAACGACAAAAAAATTTCTTCACCACCGCTGGCTTCATAACGGCGAGTGACAAGCTTCACATCATGGGGACGAACTTCAAAATTCTGAATTTCACGAGAGCGAATATCGCGACACGGTGTCCCCTCTTTCTGCAAACGCTTTTCCAGAACCTGACGAATGTTCGACATCTTCGACCCCCCTTCAATATCCGTCGACGGAATATCGCGCGCCACACGGTCAATGCGACACCACTCAGGAACATCGCGCATTTCGGCCAATAAAACCTCTTCCAAGGTTGCATCATCATAAGGTTTGTACAAACCTTTTCGATAATCATTCACGAGCGCCGCCTTCGGGACCACGACACACGGATAAATTTTCAGATAATCCGGCTGATAACCGCTCGCCAAAGGCCCGGAAAACAGCTCCCCCACCATTCTTTTATCCAGCTCCACCGAAGATCCCGGCAAATTCGGCATCATGTGATAGCCAATTTTAAAACCAGCATCTTTGAGCAGCGCTGTGGCATCGCGAACAGATTGAAGGTCATGACCCCGTTTCGTGATTTCCTGGACACGATCATCCGTCGTCTGAACACCTAATTCGACCTTAGTGACGCCCAGACTACGGAGTCGTCGAATCTCTTTTCGATCAATGAAATCCGGCCGAGTTTCGATGTTAATACCGATGCATTTTACATCAGCAGTTTCATTTTTTTTGACCACACTTTCCCAAGTGATATTGCCGCTCGAAAGGCTTTTCAAAATTACCGTATTCACCTCATCCTCACCATAGGGACTCTGAATCGTCTGCCCATGGACCAGATCGCCCATGTTATCAGCGCCAATAGCCGCCATTTGCTGATGAAATTCATTCATGGCGAGAAGGCACTGTTTCAGAAACCAAATTTGGTAACGCTTCTCATACGAACTCCAGGTTCCGCCGATCACGCGAAGTTCTACTTTCGAAATCTCATGACCCGTCATCGCAAGCGCTTTCAAACGAACAAAAACCTGCGTATACGGGTTGAATTGCTGACGAAAAGCTCGCTGCGCCGCCGGCTGGCTGGGGAGATAACTCTTGGGCATACGCACATCCGTGGGACAGTAGACGCACTTCCCCGGACACGGAAAAGGCTTCGTCATGACCGTCACCGGAGCCACGCCACTCATGGTTCGGACACTTCGCTTCTGGATGAGTTGAGCGAGCAGAGGATTTTCCTTGAGAATCCCCTCCTGAATCAAATCCTCATACGCTTTCACAAAATGCAAATTGTGAAAAACCTTCGATTTCGCCTTTTTTACGATCTGATTGCGAAGTCGTTCAAAGTCTTTTCGATCGGTAATGTGCTCCTGTGCAGCTTTGAGAAGAATCGCTCGCGCAACGTCCTGATGCTGCCGAAGATCAATTTTCGAAAAATCCATAATGCTGTAAGATAATACCAGCAAAAACATCGAATAGAAAGCTACAAAAAGCCATGAAACCACAAAAAGCAGCAGAAATACTCAAAAAAGTTGAAGCCGATTACACGACCATTGCGCAAGATTTTTCACAGAATCGTGGTACGAGAAAATGGGAAGAATTTGAGTTCTTCAAAAAATACATTGATAAACGAAGTCAAAAAAAATCACTCACTGTAGCCGATATTGGTTGCGGCAACGGACGACTCCTGGGGAGTCTCCCAAAAAATATTCATTACACCGGTATCGACAATAACGAAGCACTGCTCGAAGAAGCGCGAAAAAATCATCCAGGAAAAACATTCATTCAAGGTGACCTTCTCAAGATTCCGCTCACGGATGGATCGCAAGAAATCAGCTGCTGTATCGCAGCCCTCCATCATATTCCATCACTGGAACTGCGAAAAAAAGCAGTCGAAGAACTCGGTCGCATCACCAAAAAAGATGGAATCATCATCGTCACCGTCTGGAATTTGTGGCAGAAAAAATACAGCAGGAATATCCTGAAAGCGCTCGCCAGTTTTTTCACCGGCGGAAAAATGCAATGGAACGACCTTTTTATTGGTTGGAAAAACAAAGTCGATCGTTACTATCACGCTTTCACCAGGCGTGAATTCAAAAAACTTTTTTCGGAAAATACCGATCTCGAGATTCTCGAATTCCACCAAACACCTCACAACTTGTGCATCATATGCAAGAAAAAATAATCATTCTCGACATTCCTTTCGACAATGTATCGCTCCAGGAAGCGCTGCAAAAAGTCGAAAAAATGACTGAGAATAAAGGACAATTCCACATCGCCACGCCAAACCCAGAAATACTCCTCGAGGCAGAAAAAAATAAAGAATTTAAAAAACTCCTGCAAAAAACCGCACTCAACATTCCTGACGGCGCAGGGATAATCCTGGCATCACGATTTCTCAAATGGCGAGGAAAAGGAAAAAATGGGCTCAGGCAGCGCGTCACCGGGACCGATCTCATGAAAAAAATCATCGAGCATTCCGAAAATGAGCACTCCCCTCTTTTTCACAAAAAAATATTCCTCCTCGGTGCAAAATCAGGCGTCGCAGAAAAAGCCGCAGAAAAACTCAAAAAACAGCATCCAGAAGCGAAAATAGTTGGAACATATGCAGGCACTCCCCTGCCACACGACGAAGAAAAAATCACAACCCTCATCAAAAATTCAGACGCAGAAATCCTTTTCGTCGCCTACGGCGCACCAGCACAAGAATTTTGGATCGCCAGAAATCTCAAAAAAATGCCGACAGTAAGAGTCGCAATGGGCGTCGGCGGAGCATTCGATTTTCTCGCTGGCGTCAAAAAACGCGCCCCACAGTGGATGCAAAAAACCGCAACAGAATGGCTTTTTCGCCTCATCCAAGAGCCAAAACGCATAAAAAGGATCTAT
>CAZFSD010000009.1:0-31076 GCA_964521465.1 uncultured Candidatus Peribacteria bacterium
GGATATGGAATTTTACTAAAGAAAAAAACTTCCTTATCCGCAAAACTGCCCAGACTGCCGCTACGAAAACCGCATCGCGCGAACAGGAATCTTCAAGCTCATAGATCGACAATGCACCCACTGTAACAAAGCAATACAAACAACACTCAGCCCAGAAAAAGTCTCAACGATTTATTGCAATGAATGCTACATGGCTTTAAATTTCTGACTATTCCTCATCCTCCTCCGTCCCCTTTCGTCGTCGAGTTTTTTCCACTTTCGAGCGAAGGGCTTCGAGGATCGGCTTGGCATTTTCCAGAATCGCCTGAAGAGCCTTTACCGGACTCACAATGACATCATTGACTTGATCGACCAAATCTTTAATTTCACCCGTGATTTTCGAAACATCGCGTAAAACAAAAGTCACATACAGAAGACTCATGCAGAGAAAAACAACAAGCACGAGAAAACCAATAGCCAGCGAAAGATAGAGAATATCGAGAGTCGTATGAATCATAGAGTGAGGGGTTGAGGAGGGAACTAAAGGTTCAAAAGCTTTTTCAAAGCATCATTGGCCATTTGAGGATTGGCCTTTCCTTTCATTTCTTTCATCACTTGTCCCACCAGGAAGCCAAAAACTTTCATTTCACCATTTTTCACTTGCTCCACCGGCTTCGGATTCGATTCGATGACTTTTGCAGCGGCAGCATCAATAGCGCCGGTATCACTCACTTGAGCCAAACCAAGGCTCTCTACCACCTCAGGAGCACTTTTCCCCGTTGTGTACATCGCTTCAAAAACTTCGGTTTTCGCAGCAGTATTGGAAACAGCACCACCGGAAACCATAGTCAAAAGCTCTGCCACTTGCGCCGGTTTCACAGGAAATTGCTCAATCGGACGAGCATCTTCTTTCACGAAATGAAGAACTACGCTCGTCATGAACGAAGCAACTTTCTTCGGAATCTCTTTCGTAAGAGCGAGCGTCTGCTCGAAATATTGCGCAAGTTCTTTGTCAGAAACGAGCAAAATCGCATCATCTTTACTCAGTTGGTATTCTTCAAGATATCGAGCCTTTTTCGCAGCAGGAAGCTCAGGAATAGACTTACGAACTTCAGCAACCTTCTCCTGACTCACGGTAATTGGTGGAAGGTCCGGCTCCGGAAAATAGCGATAATCATCAGCACCTTCTTTATTGCGCAAAAAATAGGTCTGACCCTTCTCTTCATTCCATCCGACTGTCGTATCACGATCCGGTGCAGTATTTTTCTCCCAAAGTGCGCGCTGACGAGAAATTTCATACGCAATCGCTGATTCCAGAGAGCGGAACGAGTTCAAATTTTTAATTTCAGCACGAGGATAGAGTTTCTTGTCGCCCTTTGGACGAAGTGAAACACTCGCATCAAATCGCATCATCCCCTTCTCCATATCAGCCTCGCAGGAGCCCACAAAACGCAAAATACTCTGCATTTCACGAGCAAAAGCACTCGCTTCTTGAGGTCCCGTCAAATCCGGCTCCGTCACAATCTCCATAAGGCCAATACCCGAACGGTTGTAATCACAGAGAGTTCCACCAGGGATATGCGTCAATTTCCCCGCATCATCCTCCACATGTAAACGATGAATGCGTACACGTTTTTTCTCGCCATCAACCTCAACATCCACAAATCCATTCACCGAAAGAGGCTGATCATATTGTGAAATCTGATACCCCTTCGGAAGATCCGGATAAAAATAATTTTTGCGATCAAATTTGGAAAAAGCAGGAAGATCGCAATTCAAGGCAAGTGCAGCAACCATGGCCTTCTTCAAGGCCTCAGCATTCAAAACCGGAAGCTGTCCAGGAAAGCCCATGCAGACCGGACAGGTATGTTCATTCGGAGTGGCATTCCAGCTACTCGCGCTACAGGAACAAAAAAGCTTCGATTGGGTCGCAATCTGAGCATGAATTTCAAGGCCAATAACCGTTTCGTAAGCAGATGACATGGCAGAACTATAGCAAAACGACGCAAAATTTCCAAGAACACCGTCCTATTTTCTAAAATCTATACCCATATCACGAAAAGCTACTTTAAAGGCACGAAGAGCATTTTTTGCCTCCGTCACAGAAACCGTATGATCTACTTCATGAGCGATGAGATTTCGAAGCTTATGAGCAGCCCAAAGTCCATGAATATCGCGAAACATCCTCTCAGAAGCACGGAGTTTTTCACTCAAAGTTCCTTCATATCCCAAAATACCGAGCGCACGATCAATCAACTTGTCCCCTTCCAAAACAGCAAAACGAGGATCTTGCTGAACGATGCCCTCGAGTCGCAAAAACCGATCAAAGAAAAATTCAATATCTTTATCAGAAAACCGCTTTTTCCTTTTTCTCCAAAAAAGAAAAAGAACAAGAAAGAGAGAAAAGATCAAAAAAGCGGCGATAAGAAGGAAAAACCAAGAATTCATAGGGAAAAATTGCGGAGGAATGATAGCGAATATTTCTCACCGCGTCACGAAAAATCTCGAAAATAAATTTTTCACTTATTCCTCTTCTGTGACATCAGGAATACCGTGGTCTTTTGAATGTTCACGAACCATGCCGGCGAGAAGCGCTTGGAGAGTTTTGTGATCACGAGTTGTTCGACTATCCATATAGAGCTCCTGACACTTCAGAATAACCGTCTCAGCAGCAGAAGGACTCGAGGCACTCGGGAAAGTCACTGAAGGGCTCCCGGCACGATCAATCACGAGATCACCATAACGAAAAAGGGTAGCCAAAAAACCAGAAATACTATAACTGATACCCTCAACCATATGATATTCAATACGAGTAGCAGAAACATGGAAAAGGCCATCGGAACGAATCTCGAGTACCGCGCGATCCGTGACGAGCCAGACATGATAGTACCAAAGATAAAGCTCAAAAATGAAACGCCACAAGCCAAAAACGAACCAAACAAGTGAAGCAATAAGAAGATCGGGAAATACGAAATAAAGAGCAGCAGGAAGCAAAAAGCCGATGATGGCAATCCGTAAAAGATCAGGGAAAAGAGTGACGAGGCTCCGATGAACCACATGAGCAATCGACTCTTTCTTTTCAAGATAATCCCCAAAAAAATAAGTAGCAAGTCTCATGGCTATCATCATATCAAATTCCATGCTAAGATGCCACCCGATGAATAAAAACATGAAAGCTTTTCGAGAAATTGTAGTCGATGCAATCGTTATTGTCGGACTCGTATTTCTCATTCGCACATTCGTTATTTCCCCCTATCAAGTAGAGGGATCTTCCATGTGCCCAACATTCAACTATGAAAACGATATCTGTGAAAGCGACCTGGGAGAATATCTCATCGTTTCAAAAATTCATTATATCCTCGGAAATCCAGAGCGTGGAGATATCGTGGTATTTCGACCTCCAAATCTTCCAAAAAATAGAGAAGAAGAATTTTTCATCAAGCGCGTGATCGGAATTCCAGGCGACACCATCGTTATTAAAAGCGGAGATGTTTTCGTGAATGATCAAAAACTCGAGGAACCGTATCTGAAAGGCAAAAAAACATATATGCCCAATGATGAAGTTGGAACTTTTCAAGTTCCAGAGGGAAAATATTTCGTCATGGGAGACAACAGGAGCAACAGTACCGATTCGCGCGTCTGCTTTAGAGACAATGTCATTGGCGCATGCAAAGGCGGCAGAACTCCATTCGTCACAAAAGAGATCATGGAGGGAAAATCTATTTTAACGCTTTTTCCATTTCACCGAATCGGATTTCTCAAAAATCCCACCTACGACCTGACGAAAAAATAAAGCTCGATCAAGATCATAATCCCAAGAAGCAAAAGGCTACTCCACCAAGTGAGTACGCCAATAATTTGCATAACAAGACAGAGAATAGAAACCAGCGTCAACTCAAAAGATTGCCGAAAAGAAACGCTTAAATGTTTGTAATACACCTCATCGCGATAGAAAAAATATCGAATATAAAAACCGCCGATTGTAAAAGTTGCCAAAAGAGAAAGGAAAAGGGTGATGAAAAAAAGACCAAGAGGAAGGCCTGGAGCTTCTAAAGGATTCATTTTGAAAAGCACAATCGCAAAAGCAGACCAACTGACAAGCCCAGAAAGGCCAACGACCGCGAGATAACGATGATGAGACATAAAAATTCAAAAGATTAAAGGATGCAGAGTCTCATCGCAGACGAAAACGACGAGAAAGAAGAAGACAGGCACATCCAAGGAAAAACAAATAAAGACAATAAAGGAAAAACTCGAAGCAGAAAGCGCGTATCAAAGAGAGAAAAACATGAAAAAATGAATCAAAGGAAACGCGAATGTCAGGATCAAACATCTCTGGCTTCAAAAAATAAGGAGAATAATAAATCAAAAAAGCAAAAAGGCCGCAAAGAATTGAAGAAGAGATGAGGAGTGTACCAAGAAAATGAAAATTCTGATCCCAAGGCTTAAAACGAAGAAGAAAACACAAAAGAAGGAGGAGCGATAAGATCGAGAAAACAAGAGAAGGAATCAGGGAGACGAAATCTCTCAAGAGGACGATTTCTGAGGAATTGCTCAGGGGAATCGCAAGAGGAGAGCTGACACCATCACCATCAGGAAAAAACTTCTTATCAAGAGTGTTGCGAAGATACTGGTCGTACTGAAGACGAAAATCTTCAGTTTTCCACGCTGCAGGAGCACAATCAGAAGTAATAACTTCCTTGTGAGTCTGAGAGTCAAAAGAACAATCCGGTTTTGCAAGAGAAATCTGAAGAAGTTCTCGATACAAAGCGTCAAAAGAAGGCTTCAAAGGCAACAAGGAAATGGAGAAATGGGTGGTCTCAGGAGTGATGGCGGAGAAATTTTCGACAGTTTGATCAAGTGTATTTTGAAAATCCTGCTGACGAAAGCTTTTTTGAAAAACACTCAAAAGCTCCTGCTGAGTCATATGAGGATTCAAAATCTGCACATTTCTCAATGATTGCTGAGATAAAAAAACCAAAAAATCCGGATAGACGGCGTCAAGCAAAGGACCACGATAAAAATCAGCGTTGAAATAAGTCTTCTGGAAACTGAGAAAAAAAAGTCCAGGAACCGTCAAAATCAAAAAAAGAAAAAACAAAACCCAAGAAAGGCCTTTTCGAAGCATGCGAAAAGTATACGGCAATTACACCGTCAATTTCAAAGGAATTTCCTGGCCTTTATCAGAAACGATTCTCCAGCTCACTTCCCTTTCAACTTTTCCCGGAACCGTAAATCCTGCAGCTTTTTTATGACCACCTCCTCCAAAAGTTCCAGCAAGTTCCGCAAGATCGACATCATTACGCTGTGTGCGAAGGGATCCTTTCACGGAACCTTTCCCATCTTCGCAAAGAAGAAGAGAAAATTTCGCGCCCGGCACTGAATTGAGAAGATCAATCACGCCACTGGAATCATCAGACTCGGCTCCCGTATCACGGAAATCAGCATCCGTCAGAACGGAAATAGCAACACCCTCGTCATTCACTTTCAAATTTTCCAGAGCGCGACCCCAGAGCTTCAACGAACCCAGGGAAGCCGTACGAAACATATGCTTCGCAATCGGAAAAACCTTACCACCTTTTTTCACGAGATCGGCAGCAACATTCATCACCTCCTCCGTCGTATTCGAATGCATAAAACTTCCAGTGTCATTATACAAACCCGCAAGAAGGCAAGTAGCAATGCTCGGCGTCATCGCAATATTCATGAAACGGAAAAGATAATAAATGATCATCGTCGCAGAAGCAGCCTGTGGATCAACGATATTCAAAGTTCCAAAATTGTCATTCGAAGTATGATGATCGATATTGATCACGGGTACATCTTTTCCTGAAAAAATTTCCGGATAAATCGCATGATACTGCGTCATATAGTGTGCACCAGCATCGGACACGATGATAAGATCATAATCATGAAAATCAAATTCTTTCACAAAACGACGAATTCCCGGCAAAAAGGCAAAACGTTCCGTCGGAGTATCCACACAGCCCAAAGTCGTCTGTTTCCCCATATTTTCCAGCGCCACATGAAAAGCACATCCCGCACCCAGTGTATCGCCATCAGGCCGTCGATGACACAAAAGAAGGATTTTCTGTGAATCTTCAATAAGTTTCTTTGCCTCCCGAAATGTCTTCGTGGTATCGTTCATAGTGATTGGAAGCAGAAGCCTGCTTCAAAAAGGAAGCAAGTATAAACGAAAAAACATGCCTTATCAAGTTCTCTTTTTTGGAACATCGCAAGTCTCCATTCCAACGCTCGAAGCGTTAACAACAAGCGAAGAAATAGAGCTCAAAGCCGTCATTACTCAACCGGATAAACCCGTCGGCAGAAAACAGGAACTGACTCCCCCGCCGGTCAAAATATACGCAGAAAAAAAAGAAATCCCCGTACTTCAACCCGAAAAAGTTCGTGGAAATGAAGAATTTCTCAGTTTTGTACAAAACGCAAAGCCAGACTTCATCGTAGTCATTTCCTACGGAAATATCTTGCCGCAAGAGATTTTACAGACTGCTCGATATGGGGCATTCAACATTCATACTTCTCTTCTCCCTAAGTATCGAGGAGCCTCACCAATCCAGCAAGCTCTCAAAAACGGCGATGAAACGACTGGGATCAGTATCATCAAAATGAACGAAAAAATGGATGAAGGAGACATTATTATGCTCAAAAAAGTCGTGATCGAACCTGAAGATAACTACGAATCACTCGAGAAAAAGCTCGCAATCACAGGGGCCCAACTCATTGTTCCCGTCCTTCAGGATTTTGCCGAAGGAGCACTGAAGCCCATGAAACAAGATCACGCAAAAGCAACCTATTGCCAAAAAATTCAAAAAGAAGACGGGAAAATCAACTGGGGCGAAGAAACTGCTGAAGAAATCTCCAACAAAATAAGAGCCTTCAGTCTCTGGCCAAAAACTTACACGACTTGGCAAGGAAAAAAAATAATCATTGCAAAAGCCAGATGTGAAAAAGATTTAGTAACATCAGGCAAACCGGGAACACTGAAAATAAACGAACAGAACGAACTCGAAGTTGCCTGCAAAAGTGGGGCGCTCATCCCGCTCACCATTCAAATCGAAGGAAAAAAAGAAATGCCCGTCGCAGAATTCCTCAAAGGCTACAAGAAAAAAATTGAAGAGGAAAGTTTCTTCAATTAAAAAATACCAAAGTCATTACTTCCGGAAAGAAGGCTCTACATACGGCCCGGGCCCAGCAAAACCTGCAGCGGGCAACATTGCCGTCACAAGCTTCTCGGCAGCTTTTAATGCTGCAGAAACATTTTTACGACGATCAACAACATCCGTTATCGCGCCAGCAAAAACCTTGAAAAATTTCTCTTCGTTGTAGAGAGGAGCACTGACGGCATAGGCACTCTGAGTCACAAAAACGCCGTACACGGGATCTTTCTTCTCACGATCCAAAAGATCACGGCGAGCCGTTGGGCGATGCGTCAAATCAAAATAGGAAGAAGCGTTCTCTTTATTCGTCATAAAAACCAAAAGATCCCAAGCTTCATCAGGATGTTTCGAAGTGCGACTCACCGTTTCGGCAAAATATCGAGCCAAAGTCACGCGTTTTACGGTCGAATCGCGAGGATCCAGGAGTTGAGGGAAAGGCGCTACGCGAACAGAAGGCATCTTGATAATCGTTGATTGTTTTTGTGAAAGAGTTGAAACCAAATCACTCATTTTTTTGTACATATCGCTATAACCAAAAATCAGAGAAACTTTTCCTCGTACGAAAGCATCCACTTCAGGATCAGCAAGAGTGGCATCAGCCATATCAGCATTCCAGGAATACTGTTTCTCCGTCGAAAGCGCAAATCGCGTGAACAGATCAAGAGCGGAAACGCCAGGAGTCAAAGAGCCAGAAGTACTTTTCTGGGAACTCGCAAAAAGAGCTGCCGTACCGGTCTTGTCATAAAAACGCGTGTCAAACTGCATCATAAGGCCATACAAAATATCGACACCAAGAGCAATATTATCGCTACGACCAAGAGCGGCACCGGCAACCTGGATAAAATCATTATCAATTTTCGTTAAACGATATACATCGTCCGCAATCCCCTGCCATGTCGCAGAAGGAGCACCTTGCGCCGGCAATCGATCTTCGAAATGATCTTTATTATAGTAAACCGCAAGACTATCAACAAAAAGCGGAAGTCCGTAAACATGCAACGCTTTCGTCGCATCAGGGCGAACAAGATCACGATCAGCCGTATCGACAAAAGTCTGTCGAAATTGAGGGACCGACATCATTTTTTCCGGAAGCCAATTGATCTTTGCCTGATGTTTGTAAATCCAAGTATTCGGCATCGAAAAAATATCAGGACCTCTTCCTTCAGCCAACTCATTCACGATCGTATCTTCATAATCTCGAAGATCATAAAAATCCCGTACCACCACTTTTGTCTTCGGATGCTTCTTTTGATAAGCCTGAATCAGGGGAAGAACCGTGTTTGGCGATTCTCCGAAACGGTAATACGTCAAAGTAATGGGCTTCGCTGCAGCCGTCTGAACATCATTGCGTTTAAAAAAGCTCGACACAAAATACACAAAAACGAAAACAAAAACGGCGAGACCAAAAATAACCCAACCTTTACGCATGACACCATTATACCGATGGCGGCCCTTCACGCAAACCTTCCAAAAATCCTTTCTTGGAAACGAGATAAAAATAAAGATAGTGCCAAAAAGCCTCACGACGATGCCTTTTGAGCCAATGGAAAAAAGAAACAAAGAGTGAATTCGTCAAAAAAGAAAACAGCATTTTTTTGAAAAACGAAGGCATGAGACGAAGATCCGGATGCTTGCGATGAAAAATATGCAAACTTTTCCCAATAGATTTCATGCGACCATGGAGAGAAGATTCATCCATCGGGTGATAATGGTATCCCAGAGCACGAGGATTGTAGTACAAATCCAGGCCAGTATTTTTTGTGATGCGATAACCAAGTTCAATATCTTCCCAACCATAAAAATGGAAATCCGGATCAAAACAACATTGAAAAAGAAGCTCTCGTTTGAGGGAAATGTTCGAAGTATAGAAATAACGATAATCCGCTTTTTCTTTCCCTTCTAAAGTATCATACGCAAATTGTGGACCACCAAAACGACCAAAGAGTGCCTTTCCCTGGACCATAAAATCCAAAAAATGATTCTTCGGCATACGCCTATCCCACACCGTCAAACCCAAAACCGCCTGGTTTTTCGCAGGATGAAGATCATGAAAACGCAAATGCTCCTGAAGAAAATCAGGTTCCACCAAAATATCATCCCCAATAAAAATAATAATATCGCCGCGCGCACGAGTAATTCCAAGATTTCGAGCGATCCCCTGCCCTTGATTTTCCTGAAACAAATAAGAGACAGCAATATCCGTAGACTCAGCAAAATTTTTCACAATCCGCTCGGTCTCATCGCGACTTCCGTCATTCACGACAATGATCTCAAAATCGCGATGGGGATACTGCTGTCCTTCAAGACGCTCAAGACATTCTTTCAGAATATCACAGCGACGATAAGTAGGAATGATAACACTGCAACGCATGGCCCTATTCTACCATCGAATATCCAGGAGATACACCGGAATTCACGGAAACATGTGGAGGATCAGCCAAAACTTCATCATCATTCATTTCTTCAATAGTCACAGGAAGATCTTCCAAATCCTGAACCTCTTCAAACTCCCGAGAAGCATCAGCATCTTTCAACTCCAAGCCCTTTGGCCACGAAAGAATATTGAGATGATCAAGCATGATTTCATACACAACCTGCTTCCCCGATTTTCCCTCAAAGAAACGGGTCACCAAATGTCCAGAAATAAAAGTGCTCATCCCCTTTTTAAGATATTTATTGCAAAAATCAGCAAATTTCCCCCAAACAATCACACGGAAAAAATCGGTGGGAATCTCCTGCTGAGGAACCGGAGAAGATGCATGAGAGGAAGTACGATACCAATCACGCTGAACGGCAAGAACAAAATTCAGCACTGATTTACCCGAAGGCTGCAAAACGCGATGAACGGGATCCGCAGCCAAACGACCAATCAGAAGAACCTGATTAAAAGAACGCATACAAAGAAAGTTAAAAAATAGATGCTTCAACCCTAACAAGTCGACATGAACAAAAGATGAAAAAAACATTACAAAAATCATTGACAAATGCTACTATTAGCGGGCAATCAAAAAATGACACACATTCCTCGAAATATGTTCACCGGAATTATTCAAGAAAAAGGCATACTCCAATCAATACAAGCAACTTCGTCAGGAAAAAAAATAACGATCCTCGCACCAAAAACATCGAAAAAAATGAATATTGGAGATTCATTGGCTGTCGATGGCGTTTGCTTGACCGTCACGGAAAAGAAAAAGAACACTCTCTTTTTTGATGTTGTCCAGGAAACGCTCAAAAAAACAAACTTCAACGACAAGAAAGAAAAGTCCTTGGTGAATCTCGAGACAGCATTGACCCTTCAAGATATGCTCAGCGGCCATCTTCTCTTGGGACATATCGATGAAACAGGAAAAGTTGAAACAATAACAAAAAGAGGAAAAGGCCTGGAAATAGAGATTCAATACTCCAAAAATATTGGAAAATTTATCGCCACCAAGGGATGCATAGCGATGAACGGAACAAGTCTCACGATCAAAAAAAAGGGGAAAAGGAGCTTCTCTATTGCCGTAATTCCTCATACGGCCGAGCAAACAACGCTTGGTCAGCTTCAAAAAGGTGATAAAGTAAACATTGAAATTGATCTCATTGCACGGTATCTTCTCTCCGCATGAAAGTCCAAAGCTCACATTCGGCTTCGCCGGATCAAAACACAGGAAAAGGACTCAAAATAGCAATCGTGCTGGCACGATTCAATGATTCAATTGGAAGCAAACTCTACGAAAAAACACATCAAGAGCTTCTTCGTCTCGGCATTCAAGAAAAAAATATTCAACTTTTTCGCGTTCCAGGAGCGCTCGAAACGCCGTTTGCGGCACAAAAAATAGCAGAAAAAAAACAACATGATGCACTCATTGCCCTCGGCGTCATCATCAAAGGAGAAACGACGCATTTTGAGCATGTGAGTCGAGAGACATGGAGCGGTCTCATGAAAATTCAGCTTGAACAAAAAATTCCTATCATCAATGGTATTCTCACCACAAACACGATAGAACAAGCCAAGGACCGCATCAAAAACGGGACATACTATGCTCAATCAGCCTTAGAAATGACCCAAGCAATACAATAATTGGAGCCTTGCCTCCGCTCTCTACATCTTAATCCCCTAGCCATGCTTCGAACACTCGACCATCTCAACGCACGCGGAAAACGAATTCTTTTACGCGTCGACTTCAATGTTCCTTTCGATGATGATGGAGAAATCGCAGATGATATGCGTATTCGAGAAGCAATACCAACAATCCAAGTGCTCTTTCAAAAGGGTGCAAAAGTGATCATCATGAGCCATCTCGGAAGACCTGAAGGAAAGGTCGTAGAAGAACTTCGTCTCACAAAAATTGCAGCACATCTCGAGAAACTCATCAAACAGCCAGTAAAGAAACTCGATGAATGCGTTGGAGAACAAGTTCAAAACGCCGTCGAACAGATGCAGGAAGGAGAAATTATCATGCTCGAAAATGTCCGATTTCACGACGAAGAAGAGAAAAACGATCCAAAATTTATCCAACAACTCGCCGCACTTGGCGACATTTTTGTGAATGATGGCTTCGGAGTATCTCATCGTTCACACGCTTCTTGCTACGGTATCAGTACTGTTCTCCCATCATACGCCGGACTCCTCATCGAAAAAGAAATCAAAGCCATGGGCGGATTACTTGAATCTCGAGAAAAACCTTTCACACTCATTTTGGGAGGAGCAAAGATTAAGGACAAACTGGGAATCATTCGCAACTTCATGGATCGAGCAGACTATTTCCTGATCGGTGGTGGAATCGCGAACACTTTTCTTTACGCAAAAGGCATGAATGTCGGCGCTTCTCTCTGCGAAAAAGAGATGAAAGAAACCGCACTCGATATCATGCAAAAAATGGAAGAAAAAGGAAAAAAATTCATCCTTCCAGAAGATGTTGTTGTAGCAACAGAGATGAGTAACAGCGCAAAAGCAGATGTCATAAAAGCGGAAAGCGTTCAAAATGAAATGAAGATTTTCGACATCGGACCAGAAACAACGAAAAAATATACTGACATTATCGGTCAATCAAAGACTATTTTCTGGAACGGTCCAATGGGACTCAGTGAATATACTCCATTCGAAAATGGCACGCGAGAAGTGGCAAAAGCCATCGCCAGCACTCAGTGCACATCCGTCATTGGCGGCGGTGACTCAGCGGAGATCATCAAAAAACTCGGCTTCACCGAGGAACAATTCACTCACATCTCCACCGGCGGCGGCGCATCACTCGAATTCCTCAGCGGGAAACAGCTGCCAGGACTCAAGAATCTGGAGATGTAGCAAAGGCACTATTCCTCGTCCGAAGCGGTATTCTTACTCCAACGCGCGATTTTCTCCTCCACAAAAGCGCGTGGCGTTGAATAGCGTTCACGAGAAGCTTTTATGATTTTTTCTCGTCGACCTTCTTCGATTTCAAGTCGCGGAGGCGGCAAGGTTGTCATGGAAAAAGTTTTCGTCGGCATACCGTCAACGAGCAAACGGATATACGCATTGTATTTACTCAGCGAAACGAGATCATTCGCCATTTCTTCATTGCCAAACTGGTTTGCAATATATTCTGCATCATCAAAACCAACCTGGAAGGAAAGTGAAGTACCCACATTTCCAAAAACCGCATCGGAAACTTCCTCCGGCATCTGGGCAATATATTGGTTCGCAATCGTCAAATTCAAGGCATACTTGCGAGCCTCAGAAAGAATCGTCGCAAAAGAGTCCGTCGCAAAGTTCTGAAATTCATCGACATAAAGATAAAAATCTTTGCGCTCCTGCGCAGGGATATTCGCACGACTCATCGCATCGATTTGAAATTTCGTGACAAACATCGAACCGAGAAGTGCAGAATTATCCTCACCGATTTTTCCTTTCGAAAGATTGATCACGACAATTTTTCCTTTATCCATAGCAAAACGGAAATCAATCGAACTCTTCGGTTGACCCACGATATTGCGAATAATCGGACTCGAAAGAAACTGGCCAACTTTATTCAAAATTGGAGAAATCGCTTCTGTACGCTGTTTATCACTAAATTTTGCGAACTCATTCAACCAAAAAGATTGCACCACCGGATCCGTAATTTTCTTTACCACGCGGCTTCGGAAGACATCGTCCGTCAACATTCTCGTAATTCCAAGCATCGTCGCATTCGGATACTCCAGGAGTGAAAGAATTGTATTTCGCAAAATATATTCCAAACGCGGACCCCATGTCTCAGCGTATAGACGCTTAAAAACACCAACAAGTCCGGAGGCAGCAATAGAATGAAGCGTCTGATCCTGGCTCTCAAGCATATTAAATGCCACAGGAAAATCGCGATCCGAAGGATCTATAATGACCACATCGTTTGTCCGTTTCGAAGGAACAAAATTCAAAACCGCATCCGCTAAATCACCATGCGGATCAATCACACCAACACCTTTTCCGGCTTGTATATCAGAAAAAATCATATTCTCCAGAAGAGTAGATTTTCCCATGCCCGTCTTACCAATCACATACATATGTCGACGACGATCACCTGAACGAATACCAAATTCATGATGCATTCCACGGAAATCCGTGCGTCCCAAAGTCGTTAATTCAAAAGCACCAGCCGACGAAGGCGTTGGCAAATCAGTTGGCGGCTCAAGCTTTTTAGAACGAGCCCAAACAATCAAAGGAGTTTGAACAAGTTTATTCGGCAAATGCCACAGCGTCGCCAATTCTTCCACATTCAATATCATCGGCGGATCCGTCTGAAGTCGCAGAAGGTAGCGATTCACGGCCTGTCTTCCATGAAAAACACCAGCCTCTTCAATGAAATTCAAATATGGAATATTAAACTGCTTCAAAGAACCTGAGACTTCATGAAGTTTCGATGCAATAAGCTCTTCATCTCTCTCGTGCGGAATATAGACGATACGGAGAGCAACATCATATAAAAGTTTTGCAACTTTATCCATGCGTGCGCTCGTCGAAGTCTCTCGTTCATGCGATTTCGAAGTTCCCTCTTCAGAAAGATGTACAGATTCTTCTTTTTCAAGTGAACTCATAACACTTTTCGGGACACCCGAGAAAACACCCTCCACAAAAAAATAAAAATAGATTGGAAAGAAAACAATCTTCGGCCATGTTTTGTGCGTACAAAAAGCATGAGCAAAGAAGTCACGAAGCCATTCAATACCAGCAAAATGCCTTTTATCCAAAATCCAAATACATCGCGTAAAGCGCATGCGCCAAGCCGATGGAAGTGGTCGAACCACCATCTGAAGCCAAATTTGCTCATCTCGATGATTCAACTTCGCAAGAGCAGCGGTAATACCCGCAATCGGATCCACACTCATACCGCCAATGCGATCTTCAAACTGCGGATAACGCTTAATCGGATTAAAATCAGGCGCACCAAGTTTGAATTCCAAACCCACCGCGCGGTCCAGAAGTGCCGAAGGAATTTTGGAAACATCAGCGTAATCGAGAGTATCTTCAATCTCAACATCCGGATATTGCGCATAAATCTGACCCTCCACGAGATTTCGAAGACGCTTTGGAAAAGCCACATAGAAACGAATATTATTATCCGTATTCGCAATTTCAAGGCTAATTTGATCGGGAGTATATCCACAAAGTTTTCGCCACCAAGAGACTTCACTCCGAATACCATGAAAAGTCGATAAAATCTGTTCCGCAACAATCGGGCCAAGTTCATTTTCTTTTGAAACGCGAACCATGAGCATCATCCATTTTTGATGGTAGCGCACGCGAAACTGCTGAAACCGCAGAAAATAATGAGCAAAAAATGTAACAACAACAAGACCGCCGTATGAAGCCAGAATCCAAAGCCAAATATTCATAAGGAAATAGTAGCAAGAACCTACAAAATTCCCAAATATTCCTGCAAGATAATCATCGCCGCAAAGACATCTTTATAGTCGCGCTGTTTCTCGCGATCAATACCAACATTTTCCATAAGCTCTCGCGCCTGAGCTGTTGTAAATTTTTCATCTCGCTCAAGAACCTGAATATCAAACTCCTTCAAAGCGCTAGAGAGTTGCACTATAAAACGACGAATCACGCTCGTCATCTTCGTATCGCTGTGGTCATCGTTAAAAGGAACACCCACGAGTACCAGATTCACTTGTTGATCAAGGCAATACGCAACAAGAAGATCAATAAGGCCTTTTTCTCCTTGATTCAAAAGAACCTCGCGCGGGAAGGCCATCGTCCTCGCAGGATCAGAAATCGCCAAACCAACACGTTTCAAACCGTAATCAAGAGCTAAAATACGACCGGTATGCATAAGGGGTTATTTCTTCGCCGCAGCAATTTCGACTTTCACAGGAGTTGTGAAGTCTTCAGCAAGACGAAGATGAACAACAAACGATCCAACGGCCTTGAGCGGCTGATCAAGAATGACGGAATTGGTAGCAAAATCAAAACCACCCTGTTCATTCAAGGCTTCTGCAATTTGTTTGCCAGTCACGGAAGCATAAAGCTTTCCTGCAGCACTCGCTTTCTTTTCAAGGGTAACGGTTGTATTTTCGAGTTTTTGGAGAACATCCTTCATCTTCTTTTTCAATTCTTGTTGTCGAGCCTCCATTTTTGAACGTCGAACATCAAGCTCTTTCATGCGTCCAGGTGTTGGAACAACAGCGATGCCGCGAGGAAGAAGATAATTTCTGTAAAAACCATCTTTTACATTTTTGAGATCACCTCTTTTGCCAATTTTTGGAAGCGACTTGGTCAATAAAACTTGAATCATAGAGAAAATTTGAGAATAAAGCGGTAGCAGGTTACCATTATTCCTTCACCCAATCAACTATATTTGCAAAGCGATCAGAAGGAAAAGCCAAATGATTCAACGAAAGCTGCGAAACGGTCTTATTGCTGGCATAAAAATAGATATCACGGAAAAGAAAAATCGCCGGAATATCGTCTTTCATCGTCTTTGCAAGCTTATTCAAAGCTGACTGCTTCTTGGTATCATCAAAAGTACGACGAATGTCTTCAATTAAGGCATCCACTGCAAAGCTGCGATAATTCGAGAGATTCAAGCCGCCAGAAGTCTCTTGGCCAGACGAAGCTTGAGTAGAATGCCAAAAATAATAAGTATCAAAATTATATCCCAAGCTTTGGCCAGCCAGAAGAAGATCATATTTTCGCTCAGAAACCACATTTTTGAACTCATCCAAAGGATAAAGCTGAACATTGATCTCGGCGCCAAGAGCTGTCCAAGACTCTTTCAAGAAATTCAAAGTTTGCTGGGTTTCACGAAGTTTTCGGCTCCCTTCGGGAAATTGTCGAGCCACGAGAGTGAGCTTCAAAGGATTCCCCTTCTTACTTTTTCGAACTTTTTTCGCACCAGCGGCAGTACCCTCGGGAAATCGCCACCCAGCATCATAGAGAGCACCATTTGCCTGTTCAACGCTCGATTGATAGACCCAGTCCTCCTGGTTCAACTCGAGAAGTGGAGTGTCGACACCCATGCGTCCGGGAAGGATGTCCAGGAGCTTTTTCTTATCAAGTGCTTTTTGAAGTGCCAAACGAACAGGCTTTTGCTGAAGAATAGCGCTCTCAAAATTCATGAAAACCGCAGAATAATTCGGAAGTTCATAAGGAAAAAGTTTGAAATTCCCAGTCTTGCTGATCAAATTCATATCATCACCAGCGAGATGCGCTGCACCGTCCAAGGTGTCGATTTCATCAACGAGTGCCTGAATCGTCGGATATGTCTGAAAAACAAAATAACGAATCTGGGAAATGCCACCATAGTAATCATCGAAACGTTTGAGACGAATTTCACCTTTCTGATTCAGTCCAAGTCGATACTCATCCGCAAGCATATAAGGACCTGTGCCAATTGCCTTGGCATTCAGATCACTGGTCGCCAAATCCGCAACGGGAATACCGGCAAAAATATGTTTTGGCAAAAGACCAACGGTAAAATTCGTAATAAAAAAAGAATTCGGCTTCTTCAGAGAAAAACGAACTGTCTTTGCATCGATCTTCTCAACCTCAACGCCATCAAAATTTGCCTTCAAAAGCGGATTTGAAAAATCTGGAGATTGAATAATCGTGTGGAAGGTAAAATATACATCATCTGCCGTAACCGGTTCACCGTCATGCCATTTCAAAAAATCACGCAATGTGAAAGTATATTGAGTTTGAGTACTATCAAGCTTCAAAGTCGCCATATCCTCAACGACCGCACGCTTCACGGGATCATATTTCGTTAAACCGGAAAAGAGAAGTTTCCCCACCTCTCGATCAGCTTCATTCAGATCAGAAAAAAGCGGATTTAGACTCGTGACATATCCCACGAGTCCTTCTGTATAGGTATTCGCGAAACGAAGTCGAAGAGTAACGAAGTGAACGGTCGAGTAGAGAAAAAGAACAAGAAAAAGAATCGAGGCAAGACGCTCACGAAAAGTATAGGTTCGCAGAGTCGAAAGAAACTTTTTCCACATTGAAAGTGAACTTTATTTGATGAACAAAGATGCGAGTGATGTCAGAACAAAAAGCACCGCAAGAACAACAGTAATGTTCGCCAAAACTTTTTCGGGACCTCTCTTGGTATGAAAAGTTGAACCATTGCCACCAAAAGTCAAAGAAAGACCAGAACTTCTCTGTTGAGAAAGAATCGCAAGCATGAGAAGAACGGAAACGATGATATGAAATACGAGAATAAAAGTTGCCATAAAGAAAGAGTGAAAAATTAATCTTTATTACGAATAAAAAGATGAATAATAAAGTTCAAAAGTCCAAAAACAAAAGCGGCTAAAAGATAGCTTCCTTTCGAAGGAATAACAAGGGTAACATCCTGAAATTTTGCCACCTCCAGGAAATATTTCAGAGCCCAAAGCAGAAAAGCATTAATAACAATGATAAAAAGACCTCCCGAAAGAAGAATAAAAGGGAGTGCAAGAATTTTAAGAATAGGCTTTACTGCCACATTCAAAAGTCCCATGAAAGCACCTCCAATCAGAAGAAATTTCCAACTACCGGTATAGGTAATCTCTGGAAGAAAAACCGTTAATCCATAAAGTGCAACACCATTCAAAAAAATTCCAAGAAGAAGTCGTTTGAGCATAAGAAGATTATAACTTGTTTTTTTTCTGACGACAAACCGCCACCTTCATCTTCTTCTTTTCGATTTCAACTTCTTTTTCTAAATCCCATTCAAGGTCACCGCTTTGCTGAAGTTCATCGGCAAGCGTCTCGCGAGCAATAAAGTCAGCAAAATGCGTCACCGCGAGATTCAAATCGGAATCAGCAGAAAACAGAAGTATGCGAATATGATCACTCACTTCGTATCCCGCTTCTTTTCGCATTTCCTGAATCGTGCGCACGAGATCACGGGCAATCCCCTCCTGTGCAAGTTCAGGCGTCAGTTTTGTATCAAGCAAAACAGTAAAACCATCTCCGCTGGCAACGCCCATATCGACAGACCCGCGATAACCAATATCAAACTCATCTGCAGAAAGAGTCCAGCACTCACCCTTTGTGTCACCGACTTTCGCCGATCCATCATTCAAAATTTCAAATTTTCCCTCTTTCGCCGCTCGCAAAATATCTTGCACCGCCTTGCCGTATTTCGGTCCCAAAACTTTTGCATGAGGAGTGATAATAGTCGTCACAAGACCAGAAACTTCATCCAAGAATTCCAAAGATTTTACATTGAGCTCATCCAGAATCACTTCACGATGAGGCGAGAGAAGATCGGAGTCAACAGCGTCAGGAAGAGCTACTTTCAAACTCGCGAGCGGCTGGCGAACCTTCACGCCTGCCTGGCTGCGCGCACTATGGCCCAGATTCACAATCTGACGAATAATATGTATTTCCTCATTGAGAAGAGGTTTTACAAGTTTCTTCGAAACAGAAGGCCAATCTTCCAGGTGTACCGACTCTTTTCCCGGATCACGGCCGATCGCATCGCACGGAACAAGATTGCGATAAAGTTCATCCGCCAAAAACGGCATAAAAGGAGCAATCAATTTCGAAACCGTCACAAGAACCGTATACAACGTCATATAGGCCTCGCGCTTGTCGCCATCGTTTTCACTCTTCCAGAAGCGTCTGCGACTGCGACGCACATACCAATTGGAAAGATTATCAGCAAACGCCACCAAGGGTCTTGTTGCGGCCATCAAATTATAGTCATCCATCATCTTTGTCACCGTATCGATAAGCACATGAAGCTCTGAAAGCATCCATTGATCCAGACGATTCGAAGGCTTAAAATGCTCCATCTCTTCCAAAGACGGAATCGCAAAACCATCGATATTGGCATACGTCACAAAAAACGAATACGTATTCCACAGAGTCAAAGTAAATTGTTTCACCACTTCCTCCACATGTTTCTCAGAAAAACGAACATCATCCCCCATCACCGCTGGCGACATATAGAGGAAAAGTCGCGTCGAATCCACACCATGTTTATCAAAAAGTTCATTCGGATCCGGATAATTTTTCTTGCGCTTGGAAAGTTTTTCACCATCACTGGCAAGCATAATGCCGTTCACGATGACATTTTGAAACGCCGGTTTATCGAAAAGAATGGTCGAGATGACATGCAAGGTATAAAACCATCCACGCGTCTGATCCAAGCCCTCGGCAATGAAATTTGCCGGAAAATTATCTTCAAATTCTTTTTTGTTCTCAAAAGGATAATGCAGCTGTGCATACGGCATGGCGCCACTTTCGAACCAGCAGTCAAACACATCGGCAATGCGGCGCATCGTGCCAGCACATTTCACGCACGCAAAAGTGACATCGTCGATATACGGTTTGTGAAGATCGAGTTTTCCCTCCCGAAGAGGCTCCTTGCCCGCAGCAAGTTCCTTCAATTCTTCCACCGATCCCACGCACACAGTGTCGCCACATTTCACATTCTCGCAGCGCCAGATTGGAATTGGACAACCCCAGAAACGGTTGCGAGAAATCGCCCAATCACGAGCACCCTCCAGCCATTTTCCAAAACGACCTTCCTGAATATGATCCGGCTGCCATTTGATCTTCTTATTATTTTTCAACATCTGCGCCTTGATATCGGTAACTTTGATGAACCAGGAACTCGTCGAATAATTCAAAAGCGGAGTGTCGCAACGCCAGCAGTGAGGATATGAGTGTCGATAATTTTGAAAATGAAAAATTTTCCCCTCTGCAGAAAGATAGTCCTTGATATTCACATCCTGACTTTTGGAAAATTTGCCGGCCCAAGGCGTGACAGCATCCACAAAAGTTCCATCCATTTTAACATGCAAAATTGGCTCAACACCCTCTCGAACTCCAACTGTCATATCATCTTCGCCAAAGGCGGGAGCAATATGAACAACACCAGTGCCATCCTCGGTCGTGACAAAATCAGCCGGCACCACACGCCAAAATTTCTCGGCACCAGAAGTATTTTGAAAAAAAGGAAAGAGTGGTTGATAGTGACTTCCGATAAGATTCTGCAAATCAACATCCTTCAAAACTTCATATTCCTTTTCAAGAAAATTTTTCTCCAAGAGAGGCTTTGCAACAATATATTGAGCGCCAGCATGAGAAACGAGAACATAAGGTACTTTCGAATTCACTGCCAAAAACATATTTCCCGGAAGCGTCCACGGAGTCGTAGTCCAAGCCAAAACAAAAGCATCTTTGTAATCACCATCCATTAATCGAAATTTCGCCGTCACGGATATATCCGTCACATCTTTATAACCCTGACTCACCTCAAAATTCGAAAGTGGAGTCTCGCATCGCGGACAGATGTGCATACTTTTGAAACCTTCGTACACCATTTTTTTCTTCCAAATCTGCTGGAAAATCCACCAGATCGATTCCATGTAGGAGTTATCGAGCGTCGCATATTCGTTCTCAAAATCCACCCATCGCGCAATGCGCTTCATGAGGGTATGCCACTGCTGCGTATAACGAAAAACACTCTCGCGACAAGCATCATTAAATCGGCCAACACCCATATCCACAATGTCTTTACGGCCGGTCAATTTCAATTCCTTCTCGATCTCATACTCCACCGGAAGCCCATGGCAATCCCAACCATTCACGCGAGGCACATAGTAGCCTTTCATATTCCAATAACGCGTAATCGCATCTTTCATCGAGCCCGCAAGAATGTGCCCGTAATGCGGCAATCCATTCGCAAACGGAGGTCCATCGAAAAACACAAACTTCTTGCGCCCTTTTCGCGCTTCTACTGATTTCTCAAAAATTTTCTGCTCATGCCAAAAAGCAAGATTTTTTTTCTCGATCTCAGGAAAAGACTGCTGAGGTGAAACGGGTTGAAACATACAATTCGGAAGTCAAAAATAAAGACCGCCGAAATTATAACGACAAAGCTGGAAAAGGCCAAGGAAATTAAGAGGCTCGAAGTTTTACAAACTCCGGATCATTCGCAATTCGGCTTTCCTCAGGAAAAACTTGGCCCTGATACTTCGAATGAGATTTCATATGGTACGGAACATCGGCCGGAGAGGTCATCAGTTCAAAAGCGAGCTGACACACACGCATACCCGGATAAAGTGCCACCGGCATACGATTGATGTTCGTCATTTCAAGAGTGATCGTCCCCTCAAATCCCGCATCCACAAAACCCGCAGTGGAATGAACGATAATACCCAAGCGTCCGAGTGAACTCCGACCCTCGACGCGAGCGACAAGATCATCAGCAATTTTAATTTTTTCGAGCGTCACGCCGAGAACAAAATCCCCCGGTTGCAAAATAAAAGGCGTGCGTCCATCTTCCGGAAGTTCGATCAAATTCGTCGCACCATCAAAACACTCCGGTTTCATCGGATCGAGGACCGGAAATTGGGCATGATTGTATACTTTAAAAAACCGACCCAAACGAAGATCGAGCGAAGAGGCGTGAACATTCTTCATATAATCATTCTCCGGACACGTAATCACGATGTCTTTTTTCAACAAACGAGCCTTGATATCACGATCAGAAAGAATCATAAAAAATCACAGAAGAAATAAAACACAGACACGAACTTTGTAACACAGCCTATCGATACTGAGCAACCATTTTTTCCGCGAGACCAATGTAGGTCCATGGAGTAAGTTTCAAAAGCGCATCGACTTCTTTTTTTGGAAGACCCGTCGATTTTTTACCACCACTGGCAGCAAGAGATTGTACAAATTTTTGATACGACTCTTGTGTAACAACCTTCCCTCGTGTCAGTTCTTTCAATTTTTCATAGGCATTCGGAAAGTTGTACTTGCGAAGAACGGTCTGCACCGCTTCTCCGAGAATTTCCCAATGTTCACTCAAATCATCTTTCATTTTTTCTTCATGAGCACTTAATTTATTCAATCCACGAAGGAGACTTTTGTACCCGACAACGCTATAGCCCGCAGCAACACCAATACTGCGAAGTACCGTAGAATCCGTCAAGTCACGCTGCATTCGAGAAAGAGGAAGTTTCTCAGAGAAATGGCCGAAAAGCGCATTTGCCAAACCAAAATTCCCTTCCGCATTTTCAAAATCAATAGGATTTACTTTGTGCGGCATCGTCGACGAACCCACTTCCCCTTTGACCACACTCTGGATAAAATACCCAAGACTGATATACATCCAAATATCACGAGAGAAATCGATCAAAATCGTATTCACTCGGCGCACACCGTCAAAAATTTCCGCAAGAAAGTCATGCGGCTCAATCTGTGTTGTATAAAAATTTGATTCAAGACCAAGTTTCTGTACAAATTTTTGGCTCGCATTTTTCCAGTCTACAGAAGGATAAGCGGCAACATGGGCATTGAAATTTCCCGTCGCACCATTGATCTTTCCGAGAATCTTTACTCGCTTCAAATTCGTCGTTTGTAAACGAAGTCGCTCAACAACATTGAGCAGTTCTTTCCCCATGGTTGTCGGACTCGCCGGTTGTCCGTGTGTTCGCGCGAGCATGGCAACACCCGCAAGACTCTTCGCCATCGACAAAATTTTCCCTTCAAGTTCTTCCATCGCAGGATAAAAAACAGCCTCACCAAAATCTCGCACCATCATGGCATACGAGAGGTTATTGATGTCTTCCGAAGTACAAGCAAAATGCAAAAATGAAGTGAGCTCTCCCATGCCATTTTTCTCGAGCGCATCTCGTAAAAAATATTCCACCGCCTTCACGTCATGATTTGTCGTTTTTTCAATACCTTTAATCTTGAGCGCGCTCTTCAAGTCAAAATCAACAAAAAGAAGTCGCAAAGACACAATTTCCTCTTTCTTGAGAGTGCGAGTCCCTGGTAATTTCAGGTCATTGCAGAGAAAAATCAACCACTCCACTTCCACCTTCACGCGATATTTCTGAAGCGCCATCTCGGAAAAATACTCAGCAACGCTCTCGGTTTTTTCGCGATAACGACCATCAAGAGGAGAAAGGGCTTGGAGTGGATCGATCATGAGGAGAAGCAGATTAAGAAGTAGAGCAATCTTTTTTATTCATCAATGAATGAAGCCTTCACCTTCTTCATTCTTTCATCGAGCTTCTTGCGAAGTTCGCTATCGTTGAGAGCCAAGATTCTGGCCGCACAGAGAGCCGCATTGACCGGATCAATAACTGTCAAAGTTGGCGTATCGCTCGGCATTTGAATCGTCGAATGAATATTGACGAGGTAATCAGCCTTATCTGAGAAAGGTGGACAAGCGATCACCGGATTGATCGTATTTCCAGCCGTTACACCTGAAAGCCCATTGGAACGACCCGCAATCGTGATATAGACGACCGGCTCTTTGAGAGCGTCATATTTTTGAATCAACGACAAAAGTCGCTCAGGTGCTTTGTGCGCAGAACAAGCAATCACCTTATATTGAAGCTGAAATTCATCCAAGACTTTCGTTATTTTCGAAGCAAATTCTTTATCTGCATCAGAACCAAGAAAGAGAGGAATCATGGGAGTTGATTATGACATGAAATAATAAATATGACAAGTTTTTAGCGAAATTTTGCCAAATTCTTCGCGAGTCGCTCGCTCACATCGCTCACTTCCGCCACAAACGGTTGACCAGTAATAAGCTCATACGCTTCGATGTAGCGGCGAGCCGTTTCGATCTTCACCTCATCAGGAATCAGAGGAATTTCCCCTTCGCCACGAAATCCTTGAGCAGCAAGCCATTCTCTCAAATATTCCTTATCGATTTTTTTCTGTTCTTCTCCCCGTGCGAGGCGAGCTTCATACTCATCCGCAAACCAGAATCTGGAAGAATCCGGTGTATGAATTTCGTCAATCAGCACAATTTGCCCTTCAGGATTCACGCCGAATTCATATTTCGTATCCACGAGAATAATTCCCTGTTTTGCCGCAATTTCGACGCCTCGTGCATAGAGCTTCATCGCTGCATCCGCCATGATATCAAATTGCTCCGGAGTCACCGCCGCGCGTTGCAAAATTTCTTCGCGAGAAACGGTTTCATCATGACCACCATGTTCCGCCTTGGTCGAAGGTGTCAAAATCGGCTTTTCCAACTTCTGGTTTTTCTTCAAACCTTCCGGCAAAACATTTCCCGCAAAATTACGGACACCTTTTTCATAGTTATACCAAGCCGAAGTTGAGGTCACCCCCGTAATATAGCCACGCACCACCATTTCTACCGGAAGCGCTGTACATTGACGAGCCACCACGGCATTTGGATCAGGAAATTCGATCACATGATTCCCAATAATATCCTTCGTCTGATCAAACCAAAATTTCGCCATCTGATTCAAAACCTGACCTTTGAAAGGAATCAAGCAAATCACGCGATCAAAAGCCGACAAACGATCCGTCACAATCAAAATACGTCGATCCCCTTTTGTATAATTATCACGGACTTTTCCCTCATATCGTTCGCCCAATTCATCAAAATGCGTTTCAGAGAGAACCAGTGGCAATTGCTGTTGAATTTGATCGGTTGAAAGCATAGATGCGGGGTAAAGAAATTAGGCCCTCATAATAGGAAAAAGTCGATAAAAAAACAACGCGATTTGCGTTTTAAAAGCCCGTCCCCTATTCTATGCGCATGAATACACAATTTTCAGAAAACAATAAGGTCGTTACGGTACTCGGTTGCCAATGGGGCGACGAAGGAAAAGGAAAACTCGTAGATATTCTTGCGGAAAAATATGACATTATCGCTCGCGCCACGGGCGGCGCCAACGCTGGACATACGATTTATGTCGGAGATAAAAAAGTCGTTTTTCATTTGATTCCATCCGGAGTGCTCCATGAAGGAAAAGTTGCCGTCATCGGAAATGGCTGCGTGGTGCACATTCCAACACTCTTCGAAGAAATTGAAACACTCAAAAAAGAAGGAATCACGATCGACGGTCGACTCTGGATTTCAGACAGAACTCATATCGTCTGCGACTTTCATCGTATTCTCGACGGACTTCAAGAAGAGCAAAAAGGTGGCAAAAAAATCGGCACCACCAAGCGCGGTATTGGTCCAGCATACACTGACAAAATGATGCGTATGGGTATTCGTGTCGGAGAATTGCTCGATTTCGCAACATTCGAAGAACACTATCGAAGCAGCCTCGCCTTCCATCAAAAAGCATTCGGCCCATTTGATCATGACAGTGAAAAAGAACTCAGCGAACTTCGTGAACTTTCCAAGAAAATTCAGCCGTTCGTCATCGACACCGCTCAATATCTCGACGAACAAAGAAAAGCCGGAAAAACCATCCTTCTCGAAGGAGCCAATGGAGCCATGCTCGACATCGATCACGGAACCTACCCTTTTGTGACATCATCCAATGCATCGCTCGGCGGTATCGTCACAGGGACAGGAGTTGCCGCCCGACACATCCAGGCAAACATCGGCATCGTAAAAGCCTACACGACGCGCGTGGGCAGTGGACCATTCCCAACAGAACTTCTCGACGCCACTGGCGACGCCATCCGAGAGAAGGGCGGAGAATATGGTGCTACCACCGGTCGTCCTCGCCGTTGCGGTTGGTTCGACGCAGTCGTTGTGAAATATGCCTGCATGATTAATGGCATCACGGATATCAATCTCACGAAACTCGACATTCTCAGCGGACTCCCCGTTCTCAAAATCGCTACGGGTTACAAAAACAAAGGAGCCACGATCAACGGCTTCCCTGCGGATCTCAAAACGCTCGAAACCATGGAGATCGCGTACGAAGAACTCCCCGGCTGGAACGAACCTCTCGACCACTGCACTTCCTTCGACCAACTTCCCGAAAATGCCAAAAAATACATCGAGCGCATCGAACAACTCGTCGAAGCAAAAATCACCTTCATCGGCGTCGGCCGCGACAGAAAACAGATGATCGTGCGATAAGAACAGCTTCAAAAATAGACAAAATCACAGAATAATGGTACTATTTAGCCATGAATACAGCAAACACGGCTTTGGCACCAAAAGACGGTGGAGGCGATGAAGTTGATCGATATATTGACCAGGAAGATCGAGAATTCAAAAGACGAAATGCCGTCATGGAAATGGCAAGCAAGATAGAAAATAACCCTCAAAAACCGGGTGGTGTTCGAGGAGCGCTCCAGGAAATGCTCGAAAAAAAATTAGACGGAAAACTGGTCGATACCAGTACCTATCGAGGCTTTTTGGAATACACGATGGAGAACGGAAAAATGGAACAAGCGGAAAACTTTTATTTCGCAATCATGGGAGTCAAAGAAGGCTTCATGTCGATCGACCAACTGCACGAACTCAACGGAAAATACTGCAACATGCATCCCTGGACAGAGACTTTCAGAGAAATCAAAGAAATTCACGACATCCGTCAAATCGCATCGGAAATTTCCGAAGGCGCCAAGCCAGGAAAAAAAGTTCAAGACTATTTTTGGGATGTCGTATTGGAAGATCAGAAAGTTCTTGAGAGAAATTCGAAAGGACTGAGATCGAATCAGATTGATCATGACCATTCAACATCTTCCATTCCCTTCGCCAGCGCAGCACAAATGGAACAAGTCACACTCTATCAATCAGGAACACATGCGATTTTTACCGCCGCAGGTTTCTCAAATGCCTATCCCGGTTTCGCCGAACGCATCCGAAGACTCGCAGAAAAAAAATCCAGTGACGCCGGAACAAAAATTTCCCAAACACTTCGAGCATTTCTCCGATACGATGGAATCTTGAGCGACACTGAGCAGAAAGGAAAGCCAAATTATTTCAGATTCACGAATGATGACTTCAACAAACCAACGATCGTCAGCGGACAACCGACGCGCACCCACCAAACGCAATTACATGAACTCATCAGCAAAATCGCAAAAGCCTACGAAATTCCAGACAGCGTCATCAAAGAAAAAGGCCAGAAACTTGAAGACGCCATCAGAGACACCGTCGATCAGAAAGGCGCAGGAACTATGATCGCCATCATCCAAAAAATCACAGCGGAAGGAAAACTCGCCGGCATCTACGACAAAGCAGAAGCCAGCCACCACGGAGAAAAATCAGTCGCGGACGGCCAAAAAGACACGCACGGAAAAGTTGAGAAGGCGGTACAAGGAAAGCACTAAAAGCTTATTTCTTATTAAGCAACATCAGGATGAGTCCAATCATCCGTTCTTTTTCAGAAGCCTTACTCTCCGCAACAAGAAGCGTTAAAGCCGTCAATGCTTCCGGCGTCATTTTCGCAGTATTCAAAAGAGCAGCCCGTTTCAAAAACCAGATAAACGAAAAAGCACCACTCCTCTTATTCCCATCAATAAACGGATGGTTTTTGACAACAAAATACAAAAGATGAGCCGCCTTCTCTTCAATTGTAGAATAGAGATCCAGGCGATCAAAAGATTGAAAAACATTGCCGACAATACCTGCAAGAGCACTTTGAGATCTTTCAGTAGCAAAAAGATTCGTGGTCAATTTCTTTTTCAGCAAATCTTTTTTCAAATCCTGGAGAGCCGTTTCAAGTTCATGCGAAGCAAAATCAACCTGCTTCTTCGTAAGACCCTGCTGCGGAAGAGACGAAGTATCATAAGCATCTAACGAAAACCAAGTGGAAGCAAACATTTTAATCAATTCTAAAGTCCCACCGGCATCAACGGCCGAGCTCGAAGGCAAAAGTTTCTTCACTTCATCAACCGCCTTCAGAAATGACTGATAATTTTCTGCAATCCTATTTTTGTTAATCGTATAACCCTTGAAAATATGCTGCCGCAAAGTCTTCGTCGCCCATATGCGAAATTGTGTGCCGCGAACAGAATTCACGCGATAACCTACGGAAATGATAGCGTCGAGGTTGTAGTGTTTTACAATGTAAGTTTTACCATCAGAAGCAGTTACCGAGAAATCCTCGGTAACTGCTTTTTCGTTTAATTCAGCAGTTTTAAAGATGTTCTTAAGGTGAAGCCCAGCGTTATCTGGAGTACAACCAAAAAGCTCAGCCATCTGCTTTTGCGTCAACCAAACCGTATCACTTTCCATTTTGACCTGGACTTTCATTTTTCCATCCTTCGTTTGATAGAGAATAATTTGAGATGTGTTCTTTTTCATAAAGAGAAAGAATTATAAAATAAGAGGCCGCGAATTCGGAAGCCGCACACAACGAAAGAATCGTAAATAAAACCAACAAATGTAACAGCACTATAAATCGCAGCAAAAAATTGGGCAAGAAAAAATGTAAAACAAAAAATATAAAACTCTAAACATACTGCGGCTTCCCATAGCGATCATCGCGATCATACGCAAGGGTTAGAAAAACCTTCCCACTCACGTCGAGAGCCATTCTTTCAGCAAGAGCTCGAGCTACAAGCGAAGAATGTCCAAGCTTTTTTTCTAGCGGCAAATCATCGTTATATCGAACAGTAGAGAGGATACATCGCTCATCGACAGGAACAACATCATCCATAACTCCACGTTCAATAGCAGTCTCAATAAAAGGCATCCGAATATTTCCGGAAGCTCCAGTACCAGGCAAATCATGAAAGCTCCAATCACGATGCACAGATTCGTCTTTACCTAAAAACGGCGCAGCAAAATTACCCCATCGACTTCGTTCACGCTGAAAATAAGTCGCCGCTCGATGAGGTTCAAAACCGATAACTTTTGCATCAGGAGAGAACTGCTTCAAGCGCTCGCCAATACCCAAAATCGTACTACCATTTCCAATTCCACCGATAAAATAATCCACATCTCGACCACCAAGAAAAAGACGAGATTCATTAGCAATTGGAGCAAAAAAGGATGGTGTCCGCGGATCTTGCGAATGATTCGCCATCCAAATTTTTCGCCCTTCATGAAAAACTCTCGCCTTCTGCGCTCTCAGATGCTCAACCATAGCATCGGAACAGGCCTTGATGTACTCCTGACGATCATCGAGGAGAGTGACTCGTTCGTGACCAGCAAGTCTCTGCGTCTCAAGAATTCTGGGCTCAGGAACATAGATCGGCATAAAAACATGCGGATAAAATCCTAACTTTCGAGCCGCCCAAGCAAATGAAATGCCGGCACTTCCCGTACTCGTCTCAAGAATTTCACTGCCGACATCAATCTTTCCATCTTTTTCCAAAGATTCCAAAAGAGGAATAAAAACACGATCATAATGAGATTCGCCAGGACCACAAGTCTCATCAATCTGAATAAGTGTATTCCCATTCGAAAGCTGCATTTCTCGAAAAGGATTATTGCCAATAACAGCCTTCAGGCGACTATAAAGCTCACTACGATTCAGCTGAACAAGATCAGAGTCACGAAGTTCAAGCTCTTCTTCACGCTGCCGAAGACGCAACGAAAATCGAGTTTCTGGAATATTCATGCCATAGCAAATGAAAGATTAAGAAATAATAGTATTAGATTTCGTCAAGTATGTCAAAAATAGCCCAACACAATGATTGAAAAATATTGATTTAATGGCTTAAATAAGATATAATAAAAGTGTCGATTAACTTAGTCAACATGGATGCTCGTCAACTCGAAAAGCTCGGCCTCAACCAAAAAGAGATAAAGCTCTATCTCAAGCTCCTAGAACTAGGATCCAGTAGCGCCAATCCTCTCTCAAAACGAATAGATGAGAATCGCACGACCACCTATAGTTTACTCAACGCGATGGAGAAGAAAGGCGTCGTCTCATATTTCACGAAAAGCAACGTGAAATACTATACGCCTTCCGATCCAAAAATATTGATCGGAAAATTTCTCGATGATGCAAAACTCTTAAAAGATCTTATCCCGGAGCTTTTGGCAATCAACAACAAACATGGACAAAAACCGAAAATAACATTCTACGAAGGCATCAACGGAATCAAGCAAATTTGTGAAACACTCCTCGAAGTTCCAGGCTCAACGCGAGAAAGTTTCATGGGTATTAACGAAAAAACAATCCATCCAGAAATCAAAAAATATTTCGAGGAAGACATTATCAATCGAAGAATCGCACTAGGAATACACTACAGGGGAATAGTCACCGGCTACATCCCTATGGGAGAACAATATCCCAAAAATGAACCTGGTCAATTGCGCGAGCTCAAATTTGTCGACGAAAAAAAGTTTCCCATAAAAATACACATCGACATTTTTCCACACAACAAAGTTGCTCTCTATTCCTACAATGTTGACGACATGATAGGTGTCATCATCGAACACGAATCTTTCCACACCACGATGAAAACCGCATTCAAACTTGCTTGGGCAGGAGTCGACTATCTCAAAAAGGCAGCAGATTCAATCCCAAGAAATTCAAAATAAGGGGTTTTTACAATGCCCCACCACGGCGGGATTCAATACTCACTCCTCTTCACCTCGTGGTTGGTGGACGATACTGGATTCGAACCAGTGACCTTTCGAATGTGAATCGAACGCTCTAACCAACTGAGCTAATCGTCCCCGATAAAAGCCAGCAAACTATAGCAAAAACCAGGCGTCAATGCCAGAAGGACATTTCAAAACGAAAATAAAGCTCTTTACACCGGAACACCCGCCTTCTTTCGAACATCTGCATATGGATCGTGGATATTGATCACACTGCGAT
>CAZFSD010000010.1:0-29222 GCA_964521465.1 uncultured Candidatus Peribacteria bacterium
AGATACAGCGCCGTCCCCGCAACACGAGGCTTATCGACAACATCCAAAGCTCTTTCTCCGGCAGAGGCACCGCCTACACCCCCCTTTCGCACAAGATCAGAAGAACCTTTTCCATCACGATGAGTATGAGAGGAAGGAGAATCAGGAGAAGTATCAGGGGTATTGCGAGAAGAAGGAGTACCGGTAACAGCCATAAAATTGTTTCAAAAAATGATACAAGGGGGTTATTAAACACTAAAATACAAATTTGGTCAATGTGATCGCCGCTTCATGGAACACAAAGCTGATGAGCCTGACTAAAATTTGATCTTTCGACCCACTTTATCACGATGATACGCACCAAAATCTTTCGTTTTTCGGGCAAAAAGATGATCCACCACCGGACCTTCTGTACACATACGCTCACCGCCATCATCCACGCAGCAATTTCCGCACACTCCAAATCCGCATTTCATGTACCGCTCAAGCGATACTTGGCAACGCACGCCGGCAGCAAAAGCAAGATCACTCGCGCGTTTCATCATCATTTCCGGCCCCACAGCCATGACGCAACAACGAGATTTCTTGCCGCTCGCACCAGATCGCACATCATTCAAAAGTTTTTCCAAAATCTGAGTATTGTATCCTTTCTGTCCTGCAGAACCATCGTCGGTCGCAAGATGCAGTTGAATTTTGCCAGGAAATTTTTTCTCAAGTTCACGAATGGGCGCCACGAAAATCAAATAATTTTCTGACCGCGCACCGATGATGAAATCAATCGTGCATCCCCGATTCAAGGCCTGCACTGCCAAATTGTACAAAGGCGCAGAGCCATAGCCACCACCAAGGAGCATCAAATGATCTCCATCCTGATACTGGAAAGAAGTGCCAAACGGCCCGCGAATGCCGACCAAATCCCCTTCTCGAAAATCGGAAAGTGTTTTTGTTGCAGGGCCTACCGCAAAAATCGTCAACCAAAATTCATCACCGCCGTCGTACGCAATAGAAATCGGCTTTTCGTCCACACGGGGAATCCACAAGTTCACAAATTGCCCAGGAAGCGAGTTGAGTCGATGTTGAAAAATATAGGTCTTCACAAATTCATTCTCGCGAATGATTTTTTTGATTGGAAGAGTTATCGGGAAAGTATTGAAGTGATTCATATGTCAGTTTTTTAAAGTCCCGATCAGATCAGATAATCTCGCAACACCGTGTTTTTCGCACCAGGCCGTCATTTCATCGACCATCTTCTGAAAAACATCAATGCCGCGATAGTAGACGCCGGTTCCAACGCCCACGAGTTGTGCACCGCACATGAGCGCCTCCAGCGCATCAGCTCCGGTCATCATGCCACCCGTCGCGATCACGGGAAGACCCGTCGCCTTGCGAAGATCGCAGACCACTTTGAGGACAATCGGCTTCATCGCCGGTCCAGAAACTCCGCCAACGCGATTCGCCAAAATAGGCATGCGGGTCTCCAAATCTATCGCAAGTCCCGGACCCATGGTATTCAGTGCACAGAAGCCATCCGCACCGGCATCCGCGACCGACTTCGCAATTTCCACAATGCTCGTGACATTCGGAGAAAGCTTCACGATTACCGGAATCTTCTTCACGCGACTTTTCACTTCCCGCGTCACGGCCGCCGCATCAGAAGCGGAGCACGCAAAAGGTTTCCCAAATTCATCTTCCACATTGGGACACGAAATATTCACTTCCAGAATATCCGGCGATAACTTCGCAATTTCTTCAGCAATTTGGCCATAATCCGCCTTCCGTCCGGCAATGATGTTCGCAATAATCGGCGCTTTTTTCATGGCATTGTACGCTGCCAATTCTTCTTTCGCTTTCTCGATTCCCGCATCAGGAACACCCACAGCGTTAATCATAAAATGCTCCGTCGTCAAAATCGTCGGATTTGGATGACCAATGTGTTCCGTAAGCCAGAGTGATTTCGTCGTCACGCCACCGGCGCCATGACGAACCACATTATCCATCGAAGCAGCAGTCACACCCAAAATGCCAGAAGCCAGAACCAAAGGGTTCTGAAATCTGACTCCGCAAAATTCTATCGAGAGATCAACCGCCATACACCCTGAGACTAGCACTTTTACTTCCTCACCGCAACCTCCTTCCCGCGCTTCCCCGAAACGAATTTCCCGGAAATGCCGTCAGGATTTTCATACATCACCGTCCCATTCACCATAGTGAGAGTCGGCCATCCACGAAGCTTCATCCCTTCATACGGAGACCAGCCACACTTGGACAAAACTTTCTCCCGCACAATTTCCTTCTCGAGTTCCATATCCACCACCACCAAATCCGCATCATACCCAACTTCGATTTTCCCTTTCCCGGAGAGAGCAAAAATACGCGCCGGATTTTCGCTCATCACTTTCGCGAGTTGCACAAAATCAAGGCGCGCTTCATATACCGCGTTGAGCATCAATGGCAAAGAAAATTCCACACCCGGAAAACCTGCAGGAATCTGATCATAATCCGGTACCGCACCATCCATATCGGACACCACTGGCATTTTTTCAGAGAGCAAATGAGGTGCATGATCTGTCGCAATACAATCAATCAATCCTTCTCGAAGAGCGGTCCAAAGAGCTTCACGGTCTTCGTTCGATCGCAGCGGTGGATTCACTTTCGACAAAAATCCAAGCCGATCACAGTCCGCATCGCTCAAAAAAAGATGATGGGGGGCCACTTCCGCCGTCACAGGAGAAAAAGCGGCGTGCACATCTTTAAATTTCCGCAAAACTTCAAGCTCTTCGCGTGTACTCACATGGGCAATATGTACGCGGGCATGCTTCTCATACCGCTTCCACAAATGTAAAACTCGCTTCACCGCAGTCATGGCACATTCACTCGGACGAACCTCGCCATGTGCCTGTGGACGATTCAAATCACGATTCATCGCACGATAGCGTTCCAGACACTCTTGATCTTCTGCATGAAAAACCAGTGGAACCTTCGCACGCTCGAGCAAGCGATTCACGATATCATCATCTTTGACCAGAAGACCTCCTGTCGACTGACCCAGATAAATTTTAATTCCCACAATTCCTTTCGCGCGAATTGCCTCTTCCAAATTATCCTGCGTCGCACCAAAAAAAAGTCCGAAATTACAGAGACTCCCCTCTTCCGCAAGCGATCGCTTGAGAATCAAGCTTTTCTTATCAATCACGGCGGGATTGGTATTCGGCATATCCAAAAAAGTCGTCACGCCACCACTGAGTGCCGCCATGGACCCCGTCCCAAAATCTTCTTTCTGTACTGCTCCAGGAGTACGCATATGAACATGCGGATCAATCACGCCCGGAAGAATATATTTTCCCCGGCAATCAATCTCCAAGTCCACCGCCTCCCGATATTCATTTTCAAAAGCAACAATTTTCCCACCGGAGACAACCAAATCCCCCTCCCGAACACCGTCCGGAAAAACAATCTTCCCTTTGCGAAAAACCACATCAGTCATATGGGCACAGTATAAAGGAAAAATCTGGCAAATACCACTCTTAAGCCTTTCCCATCACCAAGCTGAGAAGTGCCATCCTGATGGCAACCCCGTTCCTCACTTGCTGAAAGTACTTTGCGCGAGGATCATCATCAACCTCTCGTTTCAATTCATCCACGCGAGGAAGTGGATTCAAAATAATTGATTTTTCCTTTGCGTTGGCAATGAGCGCTTTATCGAAAATAAAAGTCTTCTTGAGTCGTTCAAAAGTTTCGCGATCTGGAAATCGTTCCTCCTGAATACGATTTGTTGAAAGAACATCCAGTCGAGGCAAAACATCCACAACCGATTCACTCACTTCATAGGTCACACCTGCCTTCGTCAAATCCGCAAGAATATCTTCCGGCATAGGAAGCTCTTTCGGAGAAACCAAAACCAAATGCACTTTATAATGACTCAAAAGCTGAGCCTCGGAGTGGAACACTCGACTATATTTCAAATCGCCAATCAAACCAATGGTCAACCCGTCAATCGTCCCAAAAGACTGCTCAATCGTATACAAATCCAAAAGCCCCTGGGTCGGATGATTCGCTGGACCATCCCCACCGTTCAAAACCGGAACGGTCGAACCTTCCGCGAGTTCGGCAACCGAACCTGCGGCAGGATGTCGCATCGCGATGACATCGACAAATTGGCTCACGACACGACCAGTGTCATAGAGAGTCTCGCCTTTTTTGAGAGATGAATATTCCATACCCACCGCCGAAGCGACAGTTCCTCCCAATCGATGCATCGCCGTCTCAAAAGAAAGGCGTGTTCGAGTCGAAGGTTCATAAAAAAGTGCCGCGAGCATTTTTCCTTTCAAAACATCAAGCTGTCGTCCTTCATCCAGAGCTTTAAGATATTCACTTGCAAGCTGAAAAACCTGACCAAGACCTTGCCGGTCAAATTGTCTGGTGGTCAGTATGTCGATACCCTTGAATTCCATCAAGTTTCACTCTATCGTAGGCCAGACATGGATGCAAGACTTCTTCTCAAAGACGGAACAACCTTCAAAGGAAAGGCATTCGGAGCGCAAACAAGCGCTAGCGGAGAAGTTGTATTTTCTACAGGAATGATGGGTTATCCCGAGGCTATGACGGATCCTTCCTATGAAGGACAGATTTTGACATTCACCTATCCACTGATCGGCAACTACGGAGTTCCGGAGAAGAAAAAAATCAATGATGTCGATATCAATTTCGAAAGCGACGCCATTCACGCCGCCGGCATTATCGTCAATGAATACTCAGAGAATCACAGCCACCATGCTGCAACCAAAAGTCTGAGCGACTGGATGAAATCCGAAAATATCCCCGGAATCACCGGCATCGACACGCGCGCACTCACGCAATACCTCCGCATAAACGGCTCAACACCAGGTCAAATTCTCATCGGAAAATCAAAACCAGGAAAATTTATCGATCCCAATAAAACAAATCTCGTCGAAAAAGTAAGCATCAAGCAGCCGAAATTCTACAAATCACCAAACGGAAAAAAAACCGTTATTCTCCTTGATTGCGGCATCAAAAATAACTCCATCAAATCATTCCTCGATCGTGGCGTTCATGTGATGCGCGTTCCATGGAATTTTGATTTCTTTGAACGGGAAATTCCTCATATCGAAGGATTCAAAGGCACTTTCGACGGACTTTTCCTCAGTAACGGACCAGGCGACCCATCGCGACTTCCAGAGGTTCATCACATCGTCACAAAAGCACTCAAGAAAAAACTCCCAACATTTGGTATCTGCTTGGGCGTCCAAATGATGGCACACGCCGCCGGAGGAAAAACTTACAAACTCAAATACGGACACAGAAGCCACAATCAGCCGTGCATCGATCTTTTCACCAAACGCTGCTACATCACTTCGCAAAATCACGGATTTGCCATTGATCCGAAGTCGCTCCCAAAAAACTGGAAAGTCTGGTTTGAAAATGTCAATGACGGCACGGTCGAAGGCATCAAACACGCGTCACTCCCCTTCTTCGCCGTTCAATTCCATCCAGAAGCAACCCCGGGACCCGTCGATACCAGCTTCCTTTTCGATGAATTTGTGAAACTGCTGTAGAAATCTTGTACCAAAAATTCGCGGAACAGAGTATCATCCCAGCGTTATACCATTTAACGTTTTTTATGAAACACTCTTTCCGTACCAAGGTCGCGGCCCTCTCGACTGCTTTTATTATGAGCGCATCACTGCTCGCGCAAGGAGCAAGTGCGCAAGTCACCACTTCCAATAAAGTAAAGGTCCCAACAGACGCATTTTCCGATAAAACGATCATGGCGCTGGAACTCAATGTCGTACAGCCAGGAAAATTCCAAGATTGGGTTGTCCCATTTTTAAGCGATGCCCTTGCTCAAAAAATGACAGAAATGCCGATTGAGTGCTGCCCTGATGAAAAAGATTCCGATAATAATCCTGCTTTAAAAGAAGAACGAGTGAAAGCAAAAAAAGCGATGACCGATGTTCTGGCTCAAATCTTAAAAGGAAATACTCTCAATTTTGCACTAGAGCCATCAATCTACGAAAAAATGGCAATGCCAAAACCAAACATCAGCATTACAGCAAATGTCACTGATGAGCAGTGGGCAATTATCACAAAAAATATAAGTCCGGCAAAGGCAAAAAAAAATTACAAAAACGCTGAATATTACAGCAATGAAACACAGTATCCAGAAATCACCATCGGCCGCAGCGGCAATATCGGTATCATGACCGAAACAGAAGATGAATTGAAAAAAATTGCAGATCAACTCGAGTCTTCTACAAATCTTACGAGCAACCCACATTACGGAAAAGTCATGCAACGGTTCAATATGGGAAAAATCGGCTCCATGTTCATCAATAATGCGAGTCTCGTGCAATTCATGGAACAAGTAAATGAAAACAACACAAATAAAGATGATGAACTCTCGAATACTATCAATGCTTTGAAAAAAATCATCGAATCGGGAAAAGGAACGGGCATAAGTCTCAATAAAAAACAGGATGGCATCGAAATTCAAGCAATCGACTATTTCGATCCAGCCAAAAGAAAAGCAGCAGGACTCGAGAATGACGGACGACTCTACATGCCAACATTGGCTGCAAAATCACCAGTGGCAAAACCCATGATTTTTATGGAAACATCCAATCTCAAAAAAGCATGGGAACAAGAATTGAATTGGCTTACAAAAATAAACATGCAGGCAGATCAGGAAGTACTACGAGAAGGCGCTCAAGAATTCGAAAAAACAACAGGCATCGATATGGAAAAAGACATCGTCGATCTCATGGAAAAAGAGGTGATGTTTGTTGTCGGTGATCAAGAAACCTCATTCTTCCCAAGCGTCAGTCTCATGGCAGATGTTCAAGGAAAAAAAGAAGGGGCACAAAATACCATCAATAAAATGGTCCAATTCCTGGAACGAAACATGAAAAAAGAAATCGCCGAAGGAAAATTTCAAATGGAATCTATCGGACCAGCAGGAACGACTCAGTATCGCTTCATCATAAAAGTAGATCAGGAAAAAGCAGCACGAGATCCGCTTGCAAAAGCCGCACAAGCACTCACTCTCGAAGTCGGTATCACGAGCGATGAAGTCCTGTACATCACGACCGACTCAGATTTCACGAAGCACTACCGAACAGGAATCCAGGAAGCCGCAATTAAGGCAGCAGAGAGACCAGCTCTCGAAAGCCGCCTCTACTTTGGCGTAAAAAATATAGCCGCCTATGCCAAAAAAGTTATGAAAATGGGATACGATGCAACTTCGGAAGAAGATAAAAAATATTTTGACATCAATAAAGCCACGATGGCGATCGATAAAATAATCGAACCATGGAACGATCTCATCACTTATAGCTACAATGAAGGAGATATAAATCAAGGCTTTCTCACGGCTCATTTCGATCTTGAGGCACTAACCCCAGAATACTTCAAAAACGTCCAGGAATGGTCAAAAGATCTCGATCAAAATCAAGAACGCTACTCAGCAGTCAGTGCAGAAGATTTCAATGATACAAAACCGAACGAATGGTATTACAAAGATGTTCGTGAAGCCAGAGTCTACGGAACAGCAAAAGGTTACAGTGAGGACCAAACTTTCCGCCCAGGAAATAGTGTCACTCGTGCAGAGTTTCTGACAATGGCGATGCGCACGGCATACGGCGAAAATGACAATTACGCATACGGTGACATCGTCACTCCAAACGGCAAAAAAATAAATGATGTCACGAGTTACGATTGGTATTTCAACTCGATCAAACAAGCCGTCGAAAAAGGTATTGTCAGTGGATATAGCGACAATTCATTCAAACCAAATGCTCCAATTACACGAGCAGAAGCAGCAGTAATCATCAAAAAAATCATGGAAGAAAAAGGCGTGAAAATTATGGAAGAATCAGACCTTCCAGATCTTCCATCAGCAGAATTCGATGATGTGCCACAAGAAGCATGGTTCAAAGAAGCCGTCGATGTGAATTATGCGGGAGGCATCATTAAAGGCGACGCAGAAAATAACGGTGTTCGCCGATTCTCACCAAGCAGAAATCTCAACCGTGCCGAAGCAGCAGCCATGATGAACAGACTTCGTCCACACGTCATGATGGAAGAACAGGCCGGAGAATAAACAAAAAACAAACAATAAACTTTGATTTTCTACAAACAAAAAACCCCGCCTTGCGGCGGGGTCAAAGTTTTCTATCAACCAAAAAAATAAAATTTATTTTTGTTTTGGCCGAGAAGCTTTGTTTTTGTATTTTCCTTGCCAGGAACATGGACATTTATTTTATAGTCCCCGCCTTGGGACGCCCTGTGGATGCATCGCTACACGCTCGATTTGAAGGTGAGCAAGAGGATGCCAGGAATTTTCGAGGTGGTTCTGCAAAGCAAAACCAAGTCCGAGCAAAGAATGTTTAAGGAGAGTGGGAGAGTAAAAAGAACTTCACGCCAATACATTTTTATTTTTGTTTTTGAATGGCCGGCCTTTACTCCCTCACTCTCCCGAAACATGAGAGTGTTTGATAACCGAGTTGTAAATGAACGAATCGAGCGAGAGAACTTTTGTTTTTGTTTTCAAGGCGGCGCCGCCTGAGAAACCGATACTTTTGTTTTTATTTGTTGATACGAGGGTGATGCAGGAGAGGAAAACTTTTTTTGTGTTTTTGTTTTGTCTGCAAGAAAGCGTATCACGCCATTGTAATTTGCGAAGGTAGAATTGTCAAAAAACAATACTAGACGAAATAAAGGCGATGTTTTAATTCAAGAAATTAAAGCTGAAATTCGCATTTTTCCAAAAAAAAATGTATATTGCAACCCATGTTCATCGCACTCGATATCGAAACAACTGGCTTTGATCCCATCAAAGACGAGCCCATAGAAATTGCCGCCATCAAGTTTGACGAAGAAAAAATCTACGAGACCCTTCATTTCATGGTAAATCCGAAGAAAGAGATTCCCGAAGTCGTGGTTCATATTACCGGGATCCGCCAAAGCGACGTCGACAATGCTCCGGTCTTAAGCGAAATCGAAAAAGATGTATTGGCGTTCGTCGGTGATCTCCCCATCGTTGGTCACAATATCGGATTCGACATCGGATTTCTCCGAGCCAAAGGCTGGACGATGAATAATCCCCTCTATGACACGCTCACGCTCAGTCAGATCCTCTTGCCGAAATTTCCTTCATACAGCCTCGAGACCGTTGCTGGATCTTTCCAGCTCACCAAACACCAAACACACCGCGCCGATGACGATGCCAGCATCAACGCGGAACTTTTCCAAATACTTCTCAAAAAAATTCCAGCAAATATAGACCCGCGTATCAAATCCATGCTGGAACGCAGCAATTGGCCATTCAAAGAGTTCTTCCTCCACGGCACCGAAGGAGAGAAAACAAAAAATCCAGAAATAGCAGCAGCAGAAAAAATACCAACCTGGACCGCAGAACAAGAACACATTACAGACATCATCTATAGTGGGATGAAGAACAAAGAGTGCGTTCTTCTCGAGGCTGGCGTCGGCACCGGGAAGTACCCAGCGCTCTGTGAAGCCATTAAAAAGTGTCAGCAGGAAAGCTTTTTCGCCAAAGAAAAAACCCTCCTCGTCGTCGACTCACAGGAAATCGAAAACCTCCTCGTCGAAAATCTGGAAGACACCTTCATCCTGGAAACAAAAGATCGATACGTATCGCTCGACCGGTACTGGAAATTTGTCGAGAAAAAAGAACACGAAAACTACGAAATATCGTTTGCACTCAAACTCTTTTTCTGGCTCCAGGAAACAAAAACAGGCGCGATGGATGAACTCACCCTCCAGCGCGAAGATTTCCAATGCTGGGAAGAAGTAAGTCACAACGAGTGGCTCTGTGAGGATGAAAAATCATTCGCCGCAAATGCCGAAAAACAGGCAAAAAATACAAAACTCCTCATCACCGGCCACGTTGCTTTCGCAGAATTCCTCACGGACAAAGACAGTGATGCTCTCAAAGGCACAGACCATATTATCGTTCTGGAAGCTGAAAGAATCGAAGAAAACATCCAATCCGCGCTCACAAAAAACTACTCTCTCAAGAGCACTGAGCGCAGAATTCCGCGAAATCACAGCGATCTGGAAAAAAGTTTCGCCATGTTCTTCGGACTGCTCGGGATTTTTTATGAAAAATACAACCAGGAAGGAGATAATATCATCGTCCAGTCATCCCACATGAAAACCATCGAATGGAATCGCATTCAGGACGCTTTCGAAAAGATCTGGAAAAGGCTTGATGAAGACAAGTCTCTGACGCTCAAAAAAATCCAAAAGGAATGGAAGCATGTCGCTGAAATTCTCATCGAAGAAAAAACGGGAAGCTATCTCGTCCTCTCACAAAGTATTGAAGGTGATATGTACATCAAATTTCTGCCGTTCGAAACCATGCATCACATCTGGAAACAACCTGCATGCAAAAAAGCAAAAAGCCTCATCCTGATCTCAGAAACTCTCCGGGTAAAACGATCATTCGACTATATCAAAAATCGCCTCCGTATCGATCGACCAATACGCGAAGAAGTCGTCGACTCCCCTGCCGACATATTCCAAAAAGTCACCATCACCATACCGCAAAACTTCCCAGATGCAAGCCAAATTGGACACTTCGAAAAAGTATGTGCACTGCTCAAACAGTACACCATCGAAACTCCAGGAAAAACAATCGCACTCTTCGGCACCAAAAAGGCCGTCCACGCAACCTACTACGACCTCCACGAACCCATGCGTGAGCAAGCCATCAATGTCATCGCTCAAGATTTCAGCGGTGGCCGTGGCAAAATGATGGAAAAATATCGAAAAAATCCGGATTCAAGCCTGCTGATTGGTACCATAAATTTCCTGGAAAAAAGCCAATTATCCCTCCTGCCAGCGGAAAACCTCGTCATCAATAAACTTCCTTTCGACCCACCCAACGATCCAACCGTCATACTGGAAACAAACGCGCTGACCGATGGATTCGAAGAATATTCCGTCCCACAAGCCGTTCTCAAATTCCTCGGCCTCATCAACGCCTTCCTGAAATCAGAAGGCGCCACCAAAAACATCACCATCCTCGACAACCGCATCCTGAAAAAAGGCTACGGCAAAAGCTTCATAGAATCACTCCCGGAGGGGGTGAAGATCGTTCAGGAATAATTTCTACTTCTTTCCAGCCAAACCCGCTGCCGCTTGCCGCAATCGAGTAATTTCATCTCGAAGTTCCGCCGCCTTCTCAAATTCCAGATTTTCTGATGCGAGATCCATCTGCTGTTGCAACTGATGAATAACGAGATCCAATTCAGCCTTCGGAATTTTCTTCGGATCAATCTTCTTCACCTGCTCTTTCTTGCGATGCATCGCAATATCTTTGATCGCCTTCAAAATCGTCTTTGGCGTAATGCCATGTTTTTCATTGTACGCGACCTGTTTCGCCCGTCTACGACTCGTTTCGTCCAGTGCGGCCTTCATAGAATCCGTAATCCGATCAGCATAAAGAACCACATGACCATTCACATTGCGCGCCGCACGACCGATGGTTTGAATCAATGCAGATGTCGAACGCAAAAATCCCTCTTTATCCGCATCCAAAACAGCAATAAATGACACTTCCGGCAAATCCAGACCTTCGCGAAGCAGATTAATCCCCACGACGACATCAATTTTTCCGAGGCGCAAATCGCGCAAAATATCGAGGCGATCAAGTGTATCAATATCCGAATGCAGATATTTCACCTTGATCCCCGCATCCACGAGAAATTCCGTCAAATCCTCCGAAGATTTCTTCGTCAAAGTCGTGATAAGCGCACGCTCTTTACGGGCAATGGCGTTATGAATTTCTTTCAAAACATCATCAATCTGGTGTTTGCTCGGACGAACATCCACCACCGGATCCACAAGACCCGTCGGACGAATGATGAGCTCAACGATATTCGCTTTGCCAGATTTTTCCATTTCATACTTCGCCGGCGTCGCAGACAAATAGACTACTTGATTCATATGACCTTCAAATTCCGTAAAATTCAAAGGACGATTATCATGCGCCGATGGCAGACGGAAGCCATAATCAATGAGTGTTTGTTTGCGGGAATAATTCCCATTATGCATACCTCCAATCTGCGGAATCGTAATATGTGACTCATCCACCACCATCAGGAAATCATCCGGGAAATAATCCAGCAAACATTCCGGCTGCATCCCCGGCTCGCGATTACTGAGATAGCGGGTGTAGTTCTCAATCCCCTGGCAGTAACCTGTCTCAAGAAGCATTTCAATATCATACTCGGTACGAGTCTTAATGCGCTCAGCCTCGAGCATCTTCCCCATCGCCAGAAGTTCACTGTGTCGAGCCGTCATATCGCGTCGAATCTGGTCAACGGCACGAAGAATTTTCTCACGGGTCGTCACATCATGTTTTCGAGGGAAAATCGTTAATTCCGTGACATCACGAATCAGTTCACCCGTAAAAGCTTCTACTTCAGAAATTTTTTCCAAATCATCACCAAAAAATTCCAGTCGATACACCGTATCCTGACTCGGAGGAAAAATCTCGACCGTATCACCCAAAACATGGAACATACCCTGACGAAATTCCATGTTGCTGCGAGTGTATTGAATATCCGAAAGTCGTCGAAGAAGATGATCGCGCTGCATCCGGTCCCCCACCTTCAATTTCACCGCCAAAGCCGTATAATCTTCGACCGAACCGAGGCCATAAATACATGACACAGAAGCCACAACGATCGTATCCGGCCGCGTCAGAAGATTCGCCGTTGCCGCATGTCGAAATTTTTCAATCTCTTCATTGATCGAAGAATCTTTTTCAATATAGGTGTCACTGCTCGGCAAATAAGCCTCCGGCTGATAATAGTCGTAATACGACACAAAATAACTCACCGCATTCTTCGGGAAAAATTCCTTCAACTCGCTGCACAGCTGCGCCGTGAGAGTCTTATTGTGCGCAAGCACCAAAGTCGGCTTTTGGACTTTCGCAATTGTCTGCGCAATGACAAAAGTCTTTCCCGTACCCGTAGCACCCAGAAGTACCTGATCTTTCTTCCCCGCATTGATATTTTTCACCAGCGCATCAATAGCCCCGGGCTGATCCCCTTTCGGCTTGAAATCGCTCACAAGTTCAAATTTCATAGTGGAGGGAGTATACGCTTTTTCAGAAAAACAAACAATGAGCGCTTCTTCAAAACGCCCCGAGCGCCGGCCACGCCACATCATACGCATTTCCCGCATTCCAAAGCGAATATCCAACACCTCCGGCATCTTTTGTGCCTCGCACCTGCTCACTGATGTATTTCGCGTTGTACGGAATCGTCACGCGATAGGTAAAAGCCTGAAGCCAAGGTCGAATCTGTGTATGCGTCCCCTCGGCAAATTTCACAAAATATCCCGTCGTCGTCTTGGTAAAGAAATACGGTTCATCCGCAGGATTTTTATGTCCCCCAAAACCCGGACCGAAATGTGAAGGATACCCCATCGGATAAATCGCATCCAAATAAGGCGCCAAACACTCAATTTTCTGCCCCGTCGATTTCGCATCGTAGCCATTGTTCCAGCCGACAATCCCAAAAATATCCGCCGACAAAGAAACCGCATACGGAAGAAGCTCTTGTCGACTTCGTCGCACAAAATCCCGAATCACCTCCCACTTCGGACCCTTGCCATCATAATGACGAAAGCGCATGCGATCGAGCGCGCCCTCGGTCGGGAAACGCACATAATCATATTGCACTTCATCCACACCAGCAGCGGCAACTTTTTTTGCAAGATCAAGAATGTAGTTCTGAGCGTCTTGATTGGAAGGATCCAGCCAGGACACACCCTTATTATCGCGCCAAACGCCACCAGAGACATCTTGAATAGCCCAATCTGGATGCTGTCGTGCGGCCATTTCATCTTTAAAAACCACGATACGAGCAATCACATAAATTCCTTGAGTTTGAAGCCATGAAACATACGACCGAAGATTCTCGATTTTCCCTTTGTGCTCTTTTCCATCAGGCTGTGTGACAAAAGAGAGGTAACCTGGCGTTTCCTTAATATCAAAAACCACAGCATTGCCACCCGATTTCTTCAAACGCTCAACAAGTTTCTTGCCCGTCTCACCCGCAGCAGTACTCGAGGTAAAATAAATGGCACGAACCTGAGAAAATGCATAAGTCTCACGAAGATAGCGCTGGATCATGCGAGCTCCAACATGCATGAAATTCATCGGATCTGAAGCAAGGCGAGTCCGTTCCAAGGCGCCACTTTCTTTGTAATGAATGAACTGCTGGGCCAATGGATCACGACAAGCATCAAAAGGATAGACCTTCGGAGGGGCTGGAGGAGGAAGAGGAGAAGAAACCGCTTCAGATGCATTGATAACCGGTGCCACGGAAACATTTGATACAGTGCCCGGGACACGATAAGGAACAAAAACTTCTCCGCGGTCTTTTCCCTCTTCACGAGCTACAGAACCCGGACTCCGACGAAACCAACGACGCCATTCATCATCAATCGCCTGAATACGAGGAATATGATATGCATCAAATTTCAAATTTCCCGGAGGATACGCAGGATCCGCGCCCACGAGAAGCGCGTATTTCGTATATTTTTTCACGACATCCATACCATCCGTTGTCTTCGGAACGCCGCCAAAGGGATAGGCCAAAGAAAGCCCCGGATTCAGAGATGTCATCCATTCTCCCCCGCGAGCATACAATTCTTTGCGAAAATAAGGATCAAACCAGCCCATCTGCTTCTCAATTTCAGTCGTCGAAGACTTAGAAAGATCGGCGTGATTCAAAGTGTGATTCTGCACTTCGCGGCCAGTCGTAAGCAAATATTGCACCACCCGAACGCGATCTGGACTCGCCGAGAAAAAATTTCCATTCACATAGAAGACACTCGCCGACCCAAAGTCCGGATGCACTTTCAAAAAGTTATCCATAATTCCAACCGCTGTATCCGGCAACACTTTCCCGTCTTTATCGAGCTGAATCTGAGAATCAAGACCATCATCAAAAGTAAAAACCACCGGCTTCATCCCCGGAGAAAGAGAAAAATTTCCCGCCGTAAAATCTGCCATCGAAACTGATCGATAATCGTTATTATAGAGCCACTCTAAGTCCTTTCGAAAATGATCATACGATCGCGTCCAACGATCCTCTTTCGGTCCAAAATGATGATATTCCAGAAGAGGAATACGAGCATGGGAATCAGGCGTAGGAAAAGTCTGAGGAGCAGGAAAATTCGAAACAGCCGGAGTCGCAGAAAAAGCCTGCGGTGCAAAAGAACCAAAAACAAAAAAGAGAGAAAGAAAAAGCGAGAGGGTGCGACGCAGGCGAATTTCGTTCATAGTAAAAAAAGAGTGATTAGCGCAATACTACATGAAGACGCATCGGGATTTCAATTTTTTGGAAAGATGATGACGCAAAAGGAAGCCGATTGAAATTCATCGCTCAAGCAGATACTATGAGGCCACCATGCAGCAATTTTCCCCATTTTTGAAAACCCTCGCGCAAGACGCCGGTGCCCTCATCAAAAAACATGCCGGGACACGAAACAGTTTTCAGCACAAAAAAGTGAATGATCTCGTCACGAAAATCGACAAAAAAGTGGAACTCTTCATCACGAAAACCATCAAAAAAAACTTTCCGGATCACGCAATTTATGCCGAAGAAACAGGAAAGAACGACAAAAAAAGCGACTACCGCTGGATTATTGATCCCATCGACGGAACGACGAACTTCGTCCATCAAATGCCATTTTTCGCCGTTTCCATCGCTCTGGAATACAAAGACAAGGTTATTCTCGGTGCTGTCTACAATCCCATGCTCGATGAAATGTTTTTCGCAGAACGAGGAAAAGGTGCAACGCTCAACGGCAAAAAAATTCATGTTTCAAAAGTCAAAAAACTTGCCGATTCCTTACTTGCCACAGGATTTCATCCACAATATCGAGACCATAACATGCAATTTTTCGAAACATTCACCCAAAAAACCCACGGTATCCGCCGTCTCGGCGCCGCCAGCATTGATCTCTGCTACACCGCCTGCGGCATCCTCGACGGCTTCTGGGAATTCGGACTCGAAGCCTGGGACATCGCGGCAGGAGCACTCATCTTGCAGGAAGCCGGCGGACAAACCACGAACACCGACGGAACTCCCCTCGCCTACGACCAGAAAGCCATACTGGCCACCAACAAACACCTCCACCCAGAGATGCTTGCAATCCTGAAAAGTCCCATGTGAGACACTCCAAAAATACCACTTGAAATTTCAAAAGAAAAAAAGATACAATCACCTCTTATCCTTTTTTCTTTCTGTTATGGGACATTTTGCAAATTTGTTCGAGAGTATGGGACCAGGCAGCGCTGAACCTGGAGTATCTCTTAGAATTATTCTTGCACCCCAAAGAAATCCGGCAACTCTCGACATTCAAACACCAGCTCGACAACAACTGAGAGAATTAATACGGGAAGTTGGAACAGAAACAGGAACGAATCCGGTGATTATAGAACCCATGGCACTCCTTCTCGAAAGGAACATGAGTGGACTACCAATGTCCACCGCCGCAACTGGAAGCATCGAGCAAAAAGGCGAACCAGCTTTTGACACGCTTGCACACATGCAAAAAGACCTCGCAGAAGCCGACGGGCCAGCAGTGCGTGTAATTCGCGGACAAGCGCTCGGGGATCGCGCACTCCACATGCGAGCAGGATTCGGCGCAGGACACTTAAAGAGAGTCATGAAAACAGAAGGAGCTCGACAATACACCGAAAGCATGGCGATCAATGGTTATCACGATGCCCTTACCGCTGCAGAAAAAGCAAGTGGACAAATACGAAAAGCCATCGAAGAAGCCATCGGCCCACTCCTCCGTTTTCTACAACCAGCCATAACAATTATGACCGGCATCCAAAAGAGGGCGACCGGCAACAAAGATGTCGAAGCACTCATCAAAGGCCTCGGGGAATCTTCATAGTTTTCACCACCGCATTCGTGGCACGATCCAAGATATAGACCATGCGATTTGCACGACGATCGGAGGAATCCGTATACACACGATCGCAGCAGTAATTTTCCTCAGTAAGCTTGAGATATTTTTCTGAGACCGCAAGAGAAAAAGGCGGCTGACGAGTATCAGGAAAAAAAGACTTCACCAAATCCCACGGTGCAAATTTCTGCCACTGTTTGCCATCAAAAAAGAAATACGAAGGATAACTTTCGTGACTCGAAGTTTGTACATAAATGGCCTGTGGACTGACAAAATGCACGCTCAAAGAAAACCAATCGGGATTGTCGGTCACAGAAGTTTCAAAAAAGTATTGAGGAATACGAAGATTTCTCTCTTTCGAGTCAAAAAAACGCAGAAAAGCTCGGCCAAGTTTCGTTTTTGATTCCGGAATAAGTTGAACAAAATAACCGCCCGGAAGCTCAGCATCCGCAAGAGCAGGACACTTCGCCTTCAAAGAAAGAGAAGGTCCAGAGCCCATCAAACATTGAGTTTTCAAAGAAAGAGAAACAGAATTCACAAAATCAGCTCTCACCTGCTGAGATGTTGCAGTCGAAACAGAAGAAGGTCCCGGAACTTGCGTCACGGACACTTCGGGAACCTGGGAATTCTGAAAATACAATGCAAAAACAGCCAAAACGAAAACGAGAAAAAATGAAAAGAAAAAATGGGTCGTTCGTCGATGCATAGAAAAAAAGTGAGGAGGTAACCCCAGTATACACCAAAAACATTTCGATCAATGGAACTGTTTCGATCAATGGTGCGCCCGGCAGGATTCGAACCTGCGGCCACCAGCTCCGCAAGCTGATGCTCTATCCCCTGAGCTACGGGCGCGCACAAACGAAAAACTCCGACATGAAAAGAACCAACAAATGCCACGGAAGCTTAAACGATTTTCACACCCGCGGCAAGTCAAACAGCAGAAAAACAATGAATGGAAGCCGAATTTAAGCCGCAGCCTGCTGAAAAGCCGGATCACTGTCCAGAAGCTGTTTGGCATATTGATCAAGATGAGCATTGAGATATTGCTTCGTCGAAGCCCCAAAAGAGAGATGATGGACAAGGTTATTCGACGAAACCTCTGCCAAACCAGGTTCAAAAATATAATGATCGCCATCACGAACAGGTTCGCGAGCCTCAGAAGCATCAGGATCTTCAGGGGAAGAATTCGCATGACGAACGCGGGCATCAAAAGCAAAAGGATGAAAAAAAAGACCAGCCTGAAAAGGAAGGAGACCACGCGGGACAACAACGGAAACAGGGCTACCTCCGGCGCCAAATTGACAAGTGATGTTCATAACATCTTGAGGATTTTTATCATGATATGCGAAAAATTTCGCACGAATATTCATGAGCTCCAATAATTGATCAAAGTATTCAGGATTCTCAGGAAAAAGTGGCCGCGCAGCAGCACGAGGATCATAAACAGCAGCAATATCATCTCGTGATTGCTGTTGAACATCCGACGGAGCAGCAGGAGAGTTGATGCGAGCACGAAATTTCCGCACATCGGAAAATTGTTCAAGTAATTCATAAGCAATATCTCCAAATTCACTCAGAATAGAAGCGGTTCGAAAAGAAGGATCTTCTGATGCGCGGTTAGGAGAAGTCCTCTTGAAGGAACCAGATAAAGACATCATGGCAACCTGCGGAAGACCAAAAAGAGTTTCGTGAGCTTTTGCTGAATTTTTAAAAACAGCAGTAACCCCAATGCCAAACGGAACGGAAAAATCTGGCATACCCGCCCTGCGGAGAGTAGAAACCAGAGAAGATGATCCAGAGGAAGCGTGATCCGAAACGCCATATTGCTGCTCAGAACCATATCGGAAAAGAGACCCGAATGAAGTTCTCTGATCAGCAAAATCAACAGGATGAGAAAAAATACCTTCCAATAAAGTCTTGGCAGCATGTGAAAGACGAGGATCTGCGGAAGTATTCACAAAAATAATATAATGCAAAAATCCATTCTGGGTACGACGGGCACGACGAATATCAATCTTTTCCCCATCCTCTGAACCGGAAGAAGAAAGTGCAAGATCCTCATGGCGAAATCCCCGGGGACGGAAAATAAGCTGATAATCCTTCCCGCTTTTGACCGATTTTCCAGATACAAGGGAAAGGAGCTGTTCAAAACCACGACCAAAACGAGCCGTCAAATCGTCAGTTTTCAGAACATTCTGATGCAATTGACGGAGACGGACACGAGCTTCAGAATCCATAAAATATAAAGAATCGTAGAGCCAATCAGCATAATTATGCATTCCCAACTTGTTGACGAGCGGGAGGAGAAGAAAAGCCGTTTCAGCCCAAATCTCATCCTCTTTCGCATCACCATGAGCGCCCTGAAGCGTACGAGCATTATCACTACGATCAGCCGCCTTGACATACAAGCCGCGAATAGCATCCTCCAAACGCCCTTCAGACAGAGCGGTGTGAAGACGATTGATAAAATCCAACATCATTTCCGATCTCGTCGGCTTTTCCGTATCAGGTGAATAAGGCTTCGTCACGAGATCAACCGCGGCAAGAGTTTTTTTTGAAATCTTCTCGCCGATAAATCCACGAACCCGCTCAAGAAAACGATCATGCTTCGCAGAATCAACAACCTTTTTATCCTTGGTGATACCAATAAGTTTCCCAATCCCCTTACGAGCAGAATCCTCCACGACATCATGAAGAATCGTAGCGCAGACAGTATCGATATCGAGAAATCCAAGCTTCTCCAGACCGTAAGTTGCACTCTTCATCGGATGCTCGATATATTTCGAACCATCATTGCGCATCTGCGCATAGTGCAAGAAAAAGGCAAAATACGCAGACATACGAAAGGAACTTTTCCAGCTTTTCACACCGGACTCCTTATCCCCGGAAGGGAAGAACGCATCTGAGTTCAAAGAAAAAGTCTCTGTTCGATCAGAAACATGAGCAATATATTTTGAATCCACCGTCTTCATGAAATCACGGAGAGCAGTATAAAATTTATTCCTCTCGGGACCATCAAAAAAACTCATATCGAGATTGAGTTCCGTACTCACATCTCGAAAAAAATCGACCACCTCTCGGAGCTCCTGACTGTCAGCAAAATATCCAAGGTCCTCTTTCAATCCACGAGTAACCAGTTTCCCTTGTTTATTCTTCTTCACAACCGGGGAGCCTTTTTCTAAAAAACAACGAAATTCAAGATCATCAAAAAAGAATTCCGAAGAAGTTTCGCGCTGCTCAGGAGAAACGGGGGAATCAAGAATGGGGGGCTCGGAAGGAACGGAAGAATCAGGAGAAGAAGGTGCCGGATTGATTGCCATACGCCAAAAGAATACAAGGGATTGAGAATACACCCTAAAAAAAGAAAAAAGCAAGAATTGAGAAGTATCTCAGCTTTGAGGAAATCAACCCCGAAGCGCCTCAGCTGCCTTTTTCCGATCCTCAGCTTTGAAGAGATAACTCCCCGCCACGAGGATATTGGCCCCCGCCGCGAGAGCAATCTTGGCCGTTTCGGCGTTAATTCCACCGTCCACTTGAATATCCAGTTCCGGCATCATGTCTCGCAGCTCACGAATTTTCGGAACCACGCCGGCAATAAATTTCTGGCCACCGAAGCCCGGAAAAACTGTCATACAGAGAACCATATCAACTTTTTTCAAAACCTCAACATGAAGAACATCAAGTGAAGTATCAGGATTCAGCGCCACACCCGCCTTCATGCCAAGTTTGTGAATCGCATCCACCAACTCCGACAAAGATTTTGCTCGTTCATCATCGCTCTCGCCTTCTGCCGTTTCACTATGGACTACGAGATAACTCTTCTCTCGGTTTTTCGCGCCCACCGCCTCCTCACATGCCTTCGCAAAAACATCCAGATAGCGCTGAGGATGTTTGATCATGAGATGAATATCCATCGGCTTCCCGAAACGAATAGACGCAACCACCGGCACACCCATACTGATATTCGGCACAAAATGCCCATCCATGATATCCACATGGAGCATATCCACAAAACCCTCAACCGAAGCAATATCATCATTGAGTCGCCCAAAATCCGCAGACAGAATCGAAGGTGCAAGAAGATTTTTTTTCATAAGATATAAAAAACAAGAATTGACGAGAATCGATGCAATGCAAGGAGACGAGGAGCTCCCGACGGAGCCGTACGAAGTGTACGGTGACGAGGGAGCGACGAAGACGAGGAAGCAGTGCGCGATTCTCGTCAATTCGCTTCGAGTTTCCCGATGCGTCGTACATGCCTCTCATCTTTCTCAAACTCCGTCGTCAAAAAAATCTTCACGAGCTTCTGGGCAAACTCCGTTTCCAGCATGCGTCCTCCGAGACAAAGAACATTCGCATCATTATGTTTTCGGCTCATTTCCGCCATCTCTTCATTCACCGCATCCACCGCACGAATCCCCTTTTGTTTATTTGCTGCGATACACATGCCCACACCCGTTCCACAAATGAGAATACCCTTTGCGCCGGGATTCTCCAGAACTTTCTCAGAGACCTCCCGGGCAATATCGGGATAATCCACACTTTCTTGAGAAAAAGTACCAAGATCCACAATTTCAAATTTCATTTCATTCTTCACAAACTTCTCAAGAATTTCTTTGAGAGGAAAACCAGCATGATCAGAACCGATGTAAATACGCATGAGCCGATTATAAGCGAAGCGTGACACAGAAGCAAACATGCTCTACAATAGAGCCACATGCAGCAATCGCAACTTCTCCTCTTCGCTGGCTCTTCGCATCCCGCCTTGGCACAAGAAATCGCCAAGCATCTGAAGATAACCCCTTCAGAACTCGTGCTTTCAAAATTTGCGAACGGAGAACTGTATGCTCGTCCAACAAAAACGGTCCGCGGATGCGATGTTTTCGTCGTCCAAACTTGCACTGACAATGTGAATGAAGAACTCATGCAGCTCTTCGTCATTCTTGATGCACTCAAGCGGTCCTTCGCGGGACGCATCCATGTCGTCATGCCTCATTACGGGTATGCTCGCCAAGATCGCGTTGCCGCTGCACGCGAGCCAATCTCTGCAAAACTCGTTGCTGACCTCATTTCCACCGCAGGAGCAGGGCACATGATTACCATGCACTTTCACTCATCTCAAACCCAAGGATTTTTCAACTTTCCGGTAGACAATCTCAGTTCCCGAAAACTCTTCGCTGAATACTTCAAAAAGAAAAAAATCAAAGATCTCGTGGTCGTCGCCCCGGATGTGGGAAGTGCCAAAGAAGCGCACAAATTCGCCGATATGATCGGAGCCAATCTCGCCATCATTCACAAAGTCCGTCCAAAACACAATGTTGCAGAAGCTTTTCATGTCATCGGTGATGTTGAAGGCAAAAACTGCCTCCTCTATGACGACATGATTGATACTGCCGGAAGCGTCTGTACTGCCGCAAAAGCACTCAAAGCAAAAGGCGCGAACAAAGATATGTATCTCGCTGCAACTCATGCCGTCTTCTCTGATCCAGCAGCAGAGAGACTCCGAGAAATTCGATTCAAAGAAGTCGTCGTCACCAATTCTTTGCCAATTCCCGCAGCAAAACGATTCCCGGGCCTCACCGTACTCTCCATCGCACCGGTACTCGCACAGGTTATTTCCAACATCCACGAATCAAAATCCGTCACGGAAGTTTTTGAATAAAGTCACCTTCTTTGATGCCGGATGCATCCGCAACGCCGCCCTGAAGCTCAACAACGAATCGAGCCGGTTTTGAAGAAGCATAAATTTGACAAGGATCCGCCGTACAAGGCTGAGCATTGCGCACAATATTGACGATAATACCGTCTTCACCGACAAAAATCATATCCAAAGGAATCAAAGTATTCTTCATCCAAAAACGAAGATCTTGATTACGATCGTACACAAAAAGCATACCGCGATCAGCCGCGAGCTGAGTCCGATACATAAGTCCCTGCTGCTGCTTTGAAGGAGTGCGAGCAACTTCCACGATAAATTTTTTATCTCCGGAGGCTGTATGAAAAGTCACCGTGGACCAATCGGAAGTCACCGTCGAAGAAGCCACAGGAATTGAAGCAGATGGAGAAAACCCAAGAAAAAAAGGGAAAAAGAAAAAGGGAATAATGAGGAGGAATTGCATGGAGAGATAATACCACAATTTCAATATCCATTACCTGTAACTTCAGAAAGCAACTCCAAAAAAAACCGCCGCTCATGAAGTCGTGGATGAGGAAGTACAAGCCGCTGATCTTCATCGCCGGAAATCGCGGGAAGAACCACATCTCGATACTGCAAAATATCAACATCAATCACCCTCGGACCGAATCGCACCGTACGAACACGGCCAAGATCATTCTCAACACGCTGACAAATATCCAGCAATTTTTCCGGCTCCAAATTCGTCTCCACCGCAACCACCATATTTAAAAATTTCGGTTGATCCGTAAAATCAACAGGGTCGGTTTCGAGAACAGAAGATCGTTTCACAATTTTTACACCGTACTGCTCCAAGAGTACCAATGCCTGATTGAGAAAATTCTGACGATCCCCCAAATTCGAACCGAGACTGAGAAAAATATGAGACATAAATCCGAATTTTCAGAGATCGCCACGATAAGTCACAAACGAATCCTCCGTCTCCCACAATTGAATTTCATAAAGCTTCACCTGAGAAATATCCGAAGAAGTCAGATCCGGCGCAGCATCGCTCTGAATATATCCCCTCAAATCTTCCGCCAAATTCGGATCCGCAATTTCTTCACGAAGAAGTCGACGAAAATCTTTCAACTCATTCCAAATCCACATGACAACTCTCTCCGCCGAAGGGTTATCGATCAGGTCATTCAAAAGAGTATGATCCAGTCGATCCACCACCAAACGTCGCACAATCCGCTTCAGAATGGCAAAATCAAGCACGAGACCATTCGCACCAACATCGCCGGAAACCGTCACGCGCAACTTATAGGAATGCCCATGAAGCTTCTCGCACTTGCCATAGTACTGAGTCAAAAAATGTGCAGCTTCAAAACGAAAATCTTTAGAGACGAACATGTCAAAATAATACCACAAATCACAAAAAAACTGTAACAAAAGCCACAAAAAGGAGTATCAAAAGGCATGAAAACAGCAAATATCTTAGCGGCACACTTAACCACACTCGTGGCCATCGGTTGGCTCACAGGCATGGTGATTCTGACGAAATAGCTTTCTTGACAGCAGAAACATCGTGCACACGCACGATCGCCACACCTTTTGAAGCAGCTTTCAAACACGCAGCAATCGTTCCCGGAAGACGATCCTCGAGAGCGCCTCCCAAAAATGATTTTCGAGAAGGACCCAGAAGTATTGGTCGACCAGTACATTGGAACTCCTCCAAACGATCCAGGATTTCAAAGCTATATCGTGGTTCGCCGCTGACAAAAAAACCAAGTCCCGGATCCAAAAGAATCTGGTTTTCAGCAATGCCATGTGCTTTCGCGAACGCCATCCGTTTATCAAAAAAATCCAAAATTGTCGCCACAACATCATCATATTCAACCACGCTACGGGTTGTTCGAGGCGTCGAATCTTTGGAATACATGAGGCAAATTGGCTTCCCAGATTTTGCAATAACATCAGCGAGGACGCCGCCATCAAAATCTCCCGCAGGATGCCCACGAAGTGCCGTCACATCATTGATCATATCCGCACCCGCAGCCAAAGCAGAGGCGGCAACAACCGCTTTGTAAGTATCGACCGAAATACACAAAGCCGGAAATCGTTCTCGCAAAGCGGAAACAACGGGAATAACACGCGCCAATTCGTCTTCAGCGGATACGTCAGGAGAATCAGGACCCGTAGACTCACCACCAACATCAATGATATCAACACCATCCAAAACCATCTGTCCAGCGGCAGAGATTGCATCTTCTAAACGAAGAAATTTACCACCATCAGAAAAAGAATTCGGAGTCACATTCAAAATACCCATAACCAACGGCTTTCTCACCGTCAAATCTCCGGACATGAGGGATTCAAGAATTTTCATAATGGTTCAATAAAATCAACAAAAGCATGTTGCAAAGAAGTCGCAACAGACGAATGGGTCACCTTTCCACGGCCAATTTTTTTCGCACCGATATGAGTCAAAATCGTAATTCCGCGTGGAGCATTCGTCAAAAAAACCTCGTCGGCAGATAAAATCTCCTCGCGAGTACAAGGACGAAATTCAACTCGCACACGCTTTTTTTTCGCAAGTTTCAAAATCATATCTCGCATCGTGCCGGACAAAACGCCGTCGCGAGCCGTGATCAAAACACCATCCCGTACCACAAAAACATTCGAAGTCGCCGCTTCCAAAATCATGCCATCGCGATTCACCAAAAGAGCATCTGCCGCCTGCGCTTTATCCGCAGCCAAACGAGCCAAAACCAAAGGGAAAATACTCGTCGTTTTCACCTCGGGGAAATTTCGTTCCACCTCGAAAAAAATTCCCTTTCCAAACTTTGGCTGACGCGCCACCTCGGCATTCCACGCCGGCAAAAGATAAGCCACGATAAGGAGTGTTGGACGAGAGACAACGCTCGGATGAAATTTCGCCCCCTTCGTCACGCTCACTCCACGACTCACCATCACTCGAACGCGCGCCTCCATAAAGCCATTCTTCGCAATCAATCGCTCCACCATACCCCGTAAATCTTTTACCGACCAGGAGACCTGAATCTTCGCACATTTCAAAGAAGCAAAAAGTCGCTTTGCGTGCACATCAAACTGAAAAAGATTCCCTTTGTATGTTCGCATCGTCTCATACACCCCATCTCCATACAAAAATCCATGATCAAACGGGGAAATCGCCACGCGACGCTCATCAAGAATCTTGCCATTGAAAGAAACAAACATGGCTTCAGTATAAAGAAAAACAAGTGGAATCGCAATAATCTACAAAGCGTCGATCAAAGCCTGCGCCTTATGCAAAGTCTCATCAAACTCATCTTCCGCCACGCTATCCATCACAATGCCGCCTCCACTGTGGAAATACACAGCGCCTTCTTTGTACAAAAGTGTACGAATAAGGATATTCAAATCCATCGAACCGCTCATGGATATATAACCCGCAGACCCACAATACACATCACGATGAATCCCCTCTAAGTCGTGGATAATCTCCATCGTTCGCTGCTTCGGACATCCCGTCACGCTTCCGCCAGGAAACATCGCACTCACCACATCCATCAACGACTTCCCTTTCTTGAGAACGCCCTCAACGGTAGAAACCGTATGCATCACATGGGAATATCGCTCAATCTCACGATGCTTCGCGACTTTGATCGATTTCGCATCACACACTTTTCCAAGATCATTGCGCATCAAATCCACGATCATCGAAAGCTCTGCCTCATCTTTTTTACTCGCGAGAAGTTCTTTCTCGTAAGCTTTATCGGTCTTCGCATCCTTCCCGCGCGGACGAGTACCTTTGATCGGACGGGTCTGCACGATCATCTCCGGAGTTTGCACCGATACCAGTCGTTCCGGCGAGCAGCTGATCAAAACCGTTTCGCCAAAATCGAAGAAAAGCGCTTGTGGCGAAGGATTCAGGGCCGTCAGTCGTTTATAAATTTCCCATGGATCTTCCGAAGTTTCAAAAGAAAAACGATACGAAAAATTCACCTGGTAGCTGTCCCCGCTCTTCAAATATTTTTTGATCTCCTGAATTTTCTGGGAGTATGTTGCCTTGTCCAAAAACACCTGAAAATTTCTCGCAAGCGACACTCTTTCGCCAGAACGCCCCGATGCATTTCGAACCGTATATTTGGACAAACGCGCATCCTCATCCAAACGATACAAACCCTCTTGCGACGATACTTCAACTTCCGCCGCAATCTTCTGCGCCTTCTCGCTACTCTCAGAAATACCAAAAAAGTACATGGTCTTCGTCAGATGATCGAAAACAACCGCGCGATCATAAAAACAATAATGCACATCCGGAGCATCCACATCATCCAAGGTTGCAGGCAAAATTCCATGCAACTTCAAGCCAAATTCATAGCTGAAAAAACCCATACCCCCGCCGACAAAAGGCGGTAAATCCTTTTCCACTTTTTTCAACTTCATCTGATCCAAAAGTGACTGAAAAAAAGTCAGGGTATCCGATTCTAAAATTTGCACATCCATCACGGTCTCATCCGCAAGATAATGAAAAGTCGTCACCTCATGTGAATGATTTTTACTGACGAGCATGAGAAAAGGCTCGTATCCAATAATTGAATACCGACCAACATTTTCACCATTTCCACTGCCACTTTCCAGAAGTACCGCATAATCTCCACGCAGTTTCTCGAAGACCGACTGAGGCGTCTCCTGTGTAATCTTTTTTTTCCGATGAGCGAGGTAAAACATGGGAGTGAGGTATTTTCTAAATCCTACCGCCTAGGCCCTTTCATCCTCAACATAGACATTTTCATAGTCAGATTTTCCATACTCATGAAGTTCGTCTGCTTTGAAAAATCGTGGAACTTCCTTGGTTGCCGTTTCCACAGAATCCGAAGCATGGACGACATTACACGCCACACTCATCGCGAGATCACCACGGATAGTACCAGCATCCGCTTCACGAGACTTCGTAATACCGCACAAAAGTCGAACAGCATTCACCGATCCCAAACCTTCGAGACAAATCGCAACCACTGGAGAACTCTGCATAAATCGGCTCACGCCGCCAAAGAAAGGCTTGTCTGCAATATGTGCATAATGTTCACGCAAAACAGCTTCATCAAGTCGCATCATTTTCATACCCAAAACCTTGAGACCCTTTCGTTCAAAACGGCTCAAAACCTCACCAACAAGACCTCGTTGAACACCATCAGGCTTGATGAGAACGAGGGTTTTTTCGAAAATACCATCCATACGAATTGCCATACAAAAAAAGGGTTAAAGTGCTTGATAGCCCCATAGTACAAGAAAACCGGTATTTTGCAACGGATCCGAGCGAAAATTCGAAAGCTATTTCTTCTCTGGTGCCACAAAATACGATTTCGCAAAAATGACGGAACCCTTTGGTAATTTCTGGCCAATTTCCAGCGGAAAAGTATAGGTCTTTCCCGCATCAAGATGCACCGGATGCGCAGCCGCATCTCCAGGATTTTTCACCATGATATTCATCGCAATCGGAACCGAAAAAGATCCCTGTAATTGTTTCGTCAAAACATAATCCTCCGAAATTTCCATATCCTTCTCAAAAGCCTTCCCATTGCCAGAAGTAACAACATCCGCAAGGAGCTTGAGATCACTTCCACTCTTCGACTCTTTCAAAGACAAAAGTCCACCACTCACCTTTCCTAAGATATCCTTCGCAAAATTCTGGACTGAACGGAAAAAATTCCCGAGCGTGGGATTCCGATCAAAGAAAGAACCAATCTTATCTTTCGCTGCACCAAAACCAAGAAGTGCGAGAAGAGTCGCACCAAGTTTATTTTTCCCAGTATAGGCATCCTTAAATTCTTCAGGCTTATCAAAAAGGCCGGCGGCCATTTCACCCGTTTCCGATTTTGCAAAATTCTCGAATTCCATTTGTGCCGCAGCTTCTTCAGGAGACGATCCGGGGGTCGCGGCAGGCGCAGCCGGTGCAGCAGAAGGTGCTTCAACTGCAGGAGAAGGAGCAGAAGTCGGTGCAGCCGCAGGAGCAGTACCCGGGGCAGGAGCCACCGTCTGAGCCTCAGCCAGCGCCACACGCGTCTGTGCCTTCGCATCCAGCGCACTCAAATTTTTATCCGTCAAAGTAGGATTCGCAGGAAGCGCCTCTCCCGTTTTAGGCAGGTCCACGGTCTGCGGCTGAGTCTCAGGCGATTTCGCACCCGCAGCACCCGGCGCAGAACTCGGTGCAGAATTTTCGAAGATAAATTTTGAGTAGAAAAGCATAAAGAAAAATTATTGTGGCTGAGTAATAAGAGAAGAGAGAGTTTGACCACTATCTTTGTCTTCGATTTCTTCAAGGCTCGAACCGAGCACTTCGCGAACTTCAGGGGTAATTTCCACGGTCTCATCCTGATGAACAAAAAAGCTATAACCAAGTTGTGTAAGCATGGCAACCATTCCAACTTTTCCAACGCGCCGAGCAAAACGACCAACGGCACTCGCCTCTTTCACAGCCTCGGCAGCACGAAGACCATCACGAACAGCCTCGGCAGCACGCACTTCTCGCACAACAGTGCCAGCAGCACGAGCTTCTTTCATACCCGATATCCATCCTCGAATACCAAGACCAACACCGGCAAAACTGGTGGCATCAGCAATAAGGCCACCGACACCG
>CAZFSD010000011.1:0-16212 GCA_964521465.1 uncultured Candidatus Peribacteria bacterium
GGCAGCTCGCAAGGCTCATAACCTTGAGGTCGGTGGTTCGAATCCACCCCCCGCAACCAAAATAGTGTGCAATTTTGATATGTGACTCGTACCTCCTCCTCATGCAATTTCTTTTTTTCTTCAAAGGTGTTGGACTGGGACTTGCGATTGCTCTTGCTGTTGGACCGGTAGCGATTTTATGTGTACGAAGAACTTTGACCCATGGTTGGTTTTATGGTTTTTTGACGACCTTTGGGACGGCATTCGGTGATTTTCTCTATGCCTATCTTGCACAATTTGGAGCCCCTTTTGTGCTTCATTTTATCGATGCTTATGGTTTGCTTTTTCGTTTCATTTCCGGTCTTTTTTTGCTTTTTATTGGGTATCATATTTATGTTTCACGCGTTGAGGATCCCAATATTTCCGTGGTGAATCGTGATCTTCCGGAGGATTTCCTCGCAACTTTTCTCCTGACTTTTACAAACCCTTTACCGATCTTATTTCTTTCTACCTCGTTTGCGGCGATTCTCCACACGACACCTTCGGCCGTGAAATCTGATCTTATGATGCTTCCTTTTGGTGTTTTTGCTGGATCTGCTTTGTGGTGGCTGGTTCTTGCTTTTGGTGCCAGTCTTTTCAGTGGTTACGTGAACAAAAAACGACTTCAAATGATTAACAAAATTACTGGCATTGCCTTGATGCTTTTCGGTATTTTTTTCATGCTTTTCGTATTTTTTGGTTTTGTGGAAAGTAAAACACACTTCGTGGGGCGTATTTGGCCTACTGTTCGCGAAAATTTATCTTTTGGTCCTTTTAGAGACGAGGCCGCATCTTCCCCTTCGATTACCTCGCCTTGAATTTTTCTATTTTTGGCTTTATAGTACGCTGGATTGAAATTTCGTCGTGGCAGGGTAGCTCAGTTGGTAGAGCACAGGACTCATAAGCCTGGGGTCAGCAGTTCAATCCTGCTCCCTGCCACCAAGAACTTTTTCTATCAGAAAAACAAGTTTTTCGAGTCCCCTTTCTTTTTCAGCGGAGATTGCCGTAACGCCTTTTTTTGATTCAAGTTTTTCTCTTTTTTGTTCTGAAAGGAGATCTATTTTGTTGGCCACTTGAATGATAGGCTGAGTGCATCCAAGATCGCGGAGGATTTCGACGACAGTTCTATATTTCCTTCGCTGTTCGGCGATAGTATCCGAGGCGTCGAAGACATGGATGAGGATGTCGGACTCGATGGCTTCATCGAGGGTGGATTTGAAGGCGGCGATGAGTTGGGGTGGGAGGTTTTCGATGAAACCGATGGTGTCGGCGAGGAGCATTTTCTGCTTTCGATTCGGCAGCCAAATGCTGCTCATGCGGGTGTCGAGCGTGGCGAAGAGTTTATCGGCGATGACAATTTCTTTTCCGGTGAAAGCTCTGAGAATGGAACTTTTTCCGGCGTTCGTGTATCCGACGAGAACGGCAGTTTTGAGTCCGTTTCTTTTGCGACGGTCTCGTTGGCTTCTTTTCTGGAGACGCATGTCGGCGAGTTTTTCGTCGATGCGGCGAATTTGCTCTTTGATGTGGCGTTTTTCTGCTTCGATTCCGGATTCCCCTGCTCCGCGCACGATCGTTCCTCTTCCTCCGCGTTCGCGTTCGAAGAGGGTTTTGGCGTCACGGCGATAAAGTTTGGCGATGTCGTATTCGGTTCTGGCTCTTTTGATCTGGAGTTTTGCTTCTGCGGTTTTGGCGTGTTTTTCAAAAATGTTCAAAATGACATCGACGCGATCCCAGATGGTGCATTTGATTTTTTCGCTGAGATTGTGAATTTGGCTGCCTTTGAGCATGCCATTAATGATGACGGCGTGAACTTTCATTTCTGCGGCAATTCGGCCAACTTCCTCTGCTTTTCCGGTGCCGAGATAGGTTGCGCCGGATGGACGACCACGTTTTTGAATGATTTTCACCACACTCATGCCTCCCAGTGTTTCGATGAGACGCACGAGTTCGGCAAAATGTTTGTCGACCTTGGGTTTGGGGAGACTTTTGGGGACGACGTCGGCGAGAAGAACACGAAACATGCTTGCATTCTAGCACTTATTGGCCAGAAATGAATTCCTGGATGTCCTTTTGGATGGATTCGTAATTTCCTGTTTTTGGCAGGAGAATATACTGACCTTTGGTGTTTCTGGTGGAATAGAGCTCATTGTCAGTGGTCAGAAGAGTGCTGGTTTTGAATGTGTACTGCTTATATTCTTGGTACATGCTGGAGATATCGAAAATACTGATGTCTGTTTCGAGATTGCTGGAAATGGCCTGAAATGTTTCTTTGATGAAATCCAGATCGTCGCCGAATCCTTTTTCTCGGATTTTTTGATAGATGGCCTTGAGGATTTGCTGTTGTCGTTTTGAGCGGTCAAAATCTGAAGTAGACTTTCTACTACGGGCGTATTTGAGTGCTTCGCTGCCGTCAAGGTGATGTTCGCCTTTGCTGATGTTGTAAGGACTGTAGCCTCCTTTTCTGTCGGGATAACTGTAATCCTGGATGCCTCTTTCGACGGTGATGTCGAGCCCTCCGATGGCGTCGATCATTTTTTCGAATCCATCCATGTCAATAACCGCGTACTGGTCGATTGTGACGTTTGTTATTTTTTCAACTTCTTTCTTGATGGACTCTATGCCGAAAAATTCGTAGTACTCATTTATTTTTCTGCCATCGATGGAAAAATCTCGAGGAATACTGATGAAACTCAGTGTTTTTGTATTCCTGTTTGTGATAGCGAGGATGATCGTGTCGGTGAGTTTTTTGTGAGTTCCCAGGAGGAGAAAGCTCGTGATGGATTTTGTGTGCGTTTGAATATCTCCGCTGTCTTGTGCTTCTGTCGGGAAAATCGATGCCTCTGCCTCATTTTTGAGTTTTATTTTTCGGATGACGGCGAGGACTTTTTGCATTTTTTCTGTTTTTTCGTTGAGTGTTCCCACTTCGCTGATGAGTGATTCTATTTGTTTTTTCTGTGACTGTATCGTTTGCTGAATTGTCTTTCCTGCGAAAGAAGCTCCTGCCAGGAGTATGAAGCTTGTCACAACGATCGTGATGAGTTTTTTTGAATTCATTATGGCGTTGGTGTTGGCGTTGCTGTTGCTCCTTCAGACTCTTGTGGCGCTTGAACTGTGGCCTCTGGTGTGGGAGTTGGAGTTGCTGGAGATACTGGAAGTGTCGGCGCTTCCGGCGCTGCCGCTTCTGCTGAACCTGTTTCTGCTGGTTTTGGATCAGCGGAACTCGTATCAATACCGATTCTTGCGGTGATTTCCTGTTCGACGAATTCGCGTTTTCGAGCGAATTTCATACGAGCATATTCTTTGATAATGGCTCCAATTTTATCGTTCTTGCCGGTCTTGTCATAGATTGTTTCCAGTGAAAATGGGCGTGAAGTTGTTCCCCCGATATTCATTTTGATATAGGCTTTGTAGTTTGAGATACCCACGAGATCTTGATCGCTCACATTTGGGGCCATTTCTTTTGCCATGTATTCGGCATCTTCAGCACCGATTTTGAATGCAGTAATGGTACCGACGTTACCGAAGACGGCGTCGCGAATTTTGGTACTAGTGTTTCCAAGTTTACTGACCGTGAGCTGTCCGATGTACTGATGAGCCATGACCAGACCCAGACCGTATTTACGAGCTTCTGAAAGAATTGAGCAGAAGCTGTCGGTAGCGAAGTTCTGGAACTCATCGACATAGAGAAGGAATGGCTTTCGATCTTTTTCTTCCATATCGGCACGGCTCATGGCTGCCATTTGAAGACGCGCAACGATGACGAGACCCAGAAGCTGTGTATTGAGATCGCCAATTTTTCCTTTCGAAAGACTCACGAGAATGATCTTTTGACTGTCCATGGCTTCACGGAAATTGAAGGCAGACTTTGTCTGACCGATGGTATTTCTCATAATGGTATTCGTGATGAACGGACCAAATTTTGCTGAGAAGTATGGAATCATCTCTTCGCGTTCACGAGCACCGGTTTTGGCGTATTCGTGTTCCCAGAATGAACGAACAACCGGATTTTTCACTTTGGCGACTTTGTATTTCATGAAAGGATCGTCCACGAAAATACGTGGAACATCGATGAGTGTTGCTCCTTCTTCCTGATCTTCCATGAGGGTCAAGCAGGCGTTGCGGAAGTAATGCTGGATACGAGGGCCGAAAATTTCGTCACCGAAGAGCTTGATGAAAACTTCGGTCGCCTGACTTGCGGCGAGATCCATTTGTTCTGGAGTTTTTGCTTCGAGGATGTTGAGACCCATTGGTCTTTCCTGATCGGCTGGATCGAAGATAATGACATCTTTGGCGCGTTCTTTCGGGATATAAGGAATAATGTCGTCGATGAGATCTCCGTGTGGATCGATGACGGCGACACCTTTTCCGTCTTTGATATCTTGGCGTGCCATGAAACTCAAGAGGCTTGATTTACCACTACCAGATTTACCGATGATGTAATGATGTCTCATACGGTCGCCATCGAGGAAGTGTACTTCTTTTTTGTTTCCACGGAAAACATTATTTCCGAGAATAATTCCTCCGCTTTCCTGGAGTTCTGGAGGCGGTGGAAGAATGCGATATGGCAACCAGCGGATATTTGGCGTTTGGTTGTATTTACTGGTTGGAAAATGGTAGATCGTTGCCAATTCTTCATCGACAAAAACTCCGCGTTTTTCTCCGAATCCAAAAATGCGTGTTTCAAGAATTCGATGTCGAAAATTTCTGAGCATGTACCAATTGTTGATGAAATCAATTGGAATCGTGCGTCGTGTTTGAAACCAGTTCGATCCATCGTCTTTAAAGACGCTAAATGCGACTACCATATTGTTCATGATCTCTTCTGCTCGTTGCTCTGTTGGAGCGCTCGATATGAGACGAACGCAGGCATCAAATCCTGTTTTTTCTGCTTTTTGTCCGATTTTTTTTGCTGCATCTTCCGTGGTTTGAAGCATGCGAACAAATCCTTTTCCGACGTCTTTTCCGTCATCGGCAGGGGCGTCTTTTGAAACCCTGTCGTATCCCCATATCAGGCCCGTGAAAAGATTTCCCAGAAAGCTCAATCCCGGGATTTTTCTTTTTGTCCCTGACTCGCCGACATCTCTTCCGAGAAAGAGATCCGATGCATATTTCTTGGCTTTTTGTTGCCACTGTTTTCCGGGGAGCGGTCTGATCATTACTTGAATTACGGCTTTTTCATCTCCTTGGACTTTACTGAAAATGTTGGTGAGATCGTTGAGCGGATCATTTTCAATATTTTTGTATGTTTTTATGGGAAACCAAAAGCCTCTTTTTTGATAGGCAAAAAATGCTTTTATTTTTGAGCCTTTTGGCGCGATTTCATACGGTTCAGCAATTTGAATCTCGGCATGTGGATAGAAAGCCGTGATTTGCTTTTCGATGATTTGGCTGTAGCTTTGAACCGTAACGACATAGAATTCGATGATTTTTTCCTGAACGACGATTTCGAAGGAAACGACATCAGAATGAAAAAGCCAGCTTCGTATGATATTCATGGCGTTTAACTCTCCGAGTTCGCTGATAGCTCGGTAAAATTGTTCCATGATGGCAATTTTTTCCTTGAAGTCTTTTTCATTATCTTTTTCTTTATCTCGTTGTGAGTCTTCTCGAGGCATTACGACTCGAATGTAGACGTTTTTGACTCGTGAAACATAGACATAGCGTATGGACCAAAGAAGGCATTTGAGGCCGAGGTATGTCCCCATGATGCCTCCGAATGTTTTTAGAGGGTGTTCTTTTGCGAAATTCCAGATCGATATGAGTGTTTCTTGAATCATGTTTGTTTTTATTTATTTCTCCTCATTGTATCATATTTTTCAGCTTTGATCAAGGCTGGATTCCCTTTTTCTTTTGATGGATTCCTCTTTTTTAAAGCTGAAAATCCCTTTTTTTCTTCAAGGTGAGGTCTTTTTTAAAAGGGTCATGCTGCTTTTGCGGCCCATGACCCTTTTATCTTTGTGAACAAAAATTTACCAATCTTTAGAATTCCAGCTTTTCTTCGAAGAATTTCTTCAAATCGTCGATCGCAATTCTCTCCTGTTTGAGCGTGTCACGATCGCGTATTGTCACGGTTCCGTTTTCCATAGTGTCGTAGTCGATCGTGATGCAAAACGGTGTTCCTATCTCATCCTGGCGGCGATAACGCTTGCCAATAGAACCAGATTCGTCGTATTCGACAACCCATCTTTTTTTGAGTGTATTGAATATTTCGCGGGCTTTTTCTGAAAGACCATCTTTTTTGACGAGTGGAAGGATAGCAACTTTGACCGGCGCGAGAACTGCAGGAAAACGCATCACGACTCGAACATCTGTTTCTTTTCCTTCTTTTTCCGTGGCCTGTTCATCTTCGTGATAGGCCTCGAGAAGGGATACGAGAACGGTTCTTGTGGCACCAAATGTTGGTTCGATACAGTGTGGGACGAATTTTTCGTTTGTTTCCGGATCGAGATATTCCATTTTTTCTCCGGAAAATTTCTCATGCTGTTTGAGATCGTAATCCGTGCGGTATGCGATGCCCCAAAGCTCTCCCCAACCGAATGGAAATTCGTACTCCACATCCCATGTTTCTTTGGAGTAATGCGAAAGTTCGTCTTGTTCATGCTGTCTCCAGCGAGTTTTTTCTTTTTTGAATTTGAGAATGTTCGTCATGAAATGTTCCATGTCTTCTCTCCATTTGTCATAGAGTGGCTTCCATCCTTCTGGTTTGACGAAATATTCAATTTCCATTTGTTCGAATTCTCGTGTGCGGAAGGTGAAATTTCCTGGGGTAATTTCGTTGCGGAACGCTTTTCCGATCTGTCCGACACCGAAAGGGAGTTTTTTGCGGCTTGTTTGTTGGATGTTTTTGAAATTGACGAAGATTCCTTGCGCCGTTTCCGGACGAAGATAAATCATGGTTGAAGTATCTTCCACAACCCCCTGATTTGTTTTGAACATGAGATTAAATGAGCGAGCCTCGGTAAATTCGCAGGCTCCGCATTTTGGGCATGGAATTTTCTCTTTTTGAATCATTTCTGAAATTTGCTTCAGGGACTTCCCCGCGACGGCTTCTACCCCGAGCTTCTCTTCGAGGAGTTTATCGCCACGAACGCGTTCGTGGCATTTTTTGCAGTCTACGAGTGGATCGGTAAAAGAGGCGACGTGGCCTGAAGCTTCCCAGACTCGTGGATTCATGAGAATTGCAGCGTCGACGCCGACCATATCTTCTCGATCTTGGACGAAATGTTTCCACCAGACCTTTTTGAGGTTATTGAGGAGTTCTACGCCGTAAGGTCCGTAGTCCCAGGTATTGGCGAGACCGCCGTAAATTTCTGAGCCTGGAAAGACGAAGCCGCGTCTTTTACACAGAGATACGACTTTTTCCATGAGACTTTGAGACATAGTGACAGTAAATTTAGGATTTAGATTTTAGGATGCAGTTTTTTCGATGAGGAAGGTTGCTGGACCCTCGTTGGTCAAAGATACGTGCATCATAGCACCAAACTGGCCTTGTTCAACTTTGAGGCCTGTTTTTTTGAGCATTTCTACGGTTTTTTCATATAATGGCTTTGCGATGTCGGGCTTTGCGGCGTTACCGAAGTCTGGCCTTCTTCCTTTTTCGCAGCTCCCATAGAGGGTAAATTGCGAAACGATCAGGACATGACCCTGAATATCGATTACCGATGCATCGAATTCTTGATTTTCTCTTGGGAAAATTCTCAAATTGACGATTTTGTCTACGAGATACTGGGCTTCTTTTTCGCTATCTCCGTTTGTGATGCCGAGAAGGATGAGAATGCCTCTTTCGATACTTCCGATCACTTGACCTTCGATCGTAACAGAGGCATTTGAAACTCTTTGGATGAGTGCGCGCATGTGGATATTGTATCACTGTTGTCAAAAATTGTCGGCACTTTTTTTCTTATTTCTTTTCTTTTACCTCTGCCATTTTTTTCATGTGATTTTTTTTCAATTCTTGTTCTTTTCCTTGGTTTGCGCCAGAAATAATTTACATCACTTGTTTTTATTTCTTCAAAACCTTTTTTTATGCAGGTCTTTCTTTTTGTTTCCGATCGAGCTCAGGGGCTTTTCATAAAGGACGCTCTCAAGGCTCCGAATCTCCATGTCGACATTGTCTTCCCACCTTATTCTTTTGATGACTATCGCTTGGTTGCCGCTCATGCTTTTCTTTTTGCACTTCCTTGGAATTCTGAGCTTCGAGAATTTTTGACATATCTTCGACAGTATCGTCCTTCACTTTTTACTGTCGGCCTTTTTGATACTTTTGATCCTTCGCAGATTCAAAAAAAATCTTTGGATCTTATTTTCTGTCAGCCATTTCTCTCTAGAAATATCGGGTTTAAAATTCAAGAGGCGCTTTTTGAAAAGCAATATCAGGATTGTGAAACAATGGTTTCGTCCGGGAATACAAAATTAGACCTGTTTACTCGAGAAGTCTGTCGTAATCCTTATCGCTTTATTCTTCGCAACAAAGAATTTTCTTTATTGCAGCTCTTTATGAAGAATCCTGGGAAGCTTTTCACTCGAACGGATCTTTTGGAGTTAGTGTGGGATCAATTTTCCAGTATTTCAACCAATACGGTTGATGTGCATGTGAGTCGATTGCGTCGAAAACTTCGTCTTTGTCGTTCAAATCTCACGATTAAGACTATTCCATGTGCAGGATATATTTGTCTTTCTCAAAAATCTTCTGTTTAGAGTTTATTTTTTGATTTTTTTCTTTTCTTTCATGAAAAAATAAAATCGCTCTCCTCTGCGATTCTTTTTGTCGTGAAATGAAGCTATATAATAATTTTTTTTTGCCACAAGGTTATTTCCTTCACACCTCTTGGATTTATTCTATAATTTTTTTTAGTTTCCAGTTTTTCGGTGCACCCCATTTCCTCACTTTATTTTTTGACTTTTGAATTTTATGCAATCAATCACTCCTGAAGTTCGCAACAGTTTTCAGCAAGTTTCCGATCTTGTTGGGCAACTTCTTCGCCTTCTTTCTGAAAAAGAACGCTTTGTTATCGAGCGACGCTTTAATCTTGATAACAATCGTAAGTATACCTTGGAGGAAATTGGTCAGCATTTCAATGTGACTCGAGAGCGTATTCGTCAGATCGAAAAAAGTGCACTTCAAAAACTTCGACGCAATGCTTTCACAACTCTTCTCCCATCGGTTTTTTCTTTTTCTCAAGATTTCCTCAAGGAACATGGCGGAGTGATGAAGCAGGATGCGTTTTTTAGTACTTTGATGAAAGAGGTTTTGGCGACTCAGTCTCTCCATGTTGAGGCTCTTCAGCTTGCTCTTGAGCTTGATAGTGCCTTTGGCGTGGTAGGCAACACCATTCAGCTTCATCCTTATATTCGTCTTCAAACTATTTCAGAGCAGCTTATTGATGATGTTTGCAGAAGTGCTGTGCGCATTTTGAACGAACACGGCGATATCATGAAACGAGATGAACTTTTTCAGAAATTAATGAAGGAATTCGCTCATCGAGTTGAAGTAACTCATCTTTTCCTTGAGTCTACCCTTCCTCTCGACAAGAATCTCAAGGTTATTCAGGATTCTTACGGTCTTCTCGAGTGGCGCCATATTCATCCACGAACTCTTCGCGATAAAATTTTCTTCATTCTTCGAAGTGAAAAAAAGCCTCTTCACTTCGTTGATATTTCCAATCGAATTTTGAGTTCTCGTTTTGATTCTAAGCGTGTCAATGTTCAGGCGGTTCATAACGAACTTATTCGCTGCCAGGATTTTGTGCTTATTGGTCGCGGTATTTATGCCTTGAAAGAATGGGGTTATGAAAAAGGAACGGTCACAGACATCATTGAATCAATCCTTTCCGGGAAACAAGATATGGATCAGGAAGAGATTGTTGCCGAGGTTCTCAAACAACGCCAGGTGAAACGCATCACAATCCTTCTTGCGCTCAAGAATGAGAAGAAATACGAACGCGTGGGTCGCAAGCGCTATAAGCTTCGATAGAACTCTCTAAATTGCGATGAAATCCTCAGGTTTTTCTCGATATTCTTTTGTTTGTTGTGCTGATTTTTCTGAGATTTGCTGGATGGTTGTTTCGCGCAGAAGAATTTTTAATTGTGCTTCGCAGTCGGATTTTGCTTTTTTGCCGAAGGCATTTCGTGGGTCGATACTCAAGAGATCTTCGCAGGCCTGAATGGCAAACTCGAATTTTTTGAGCAGCATCAAATTTTTAATATTTTCTTGGCTTCGGAAAATAAAATCTTGTTTGTGGTCGAGTTGTTGCTGCAGAAATTTTTCTCGGTAGGTCCTTAACAGTTTTTGGATTTTTTCTGATGATGGATGGATGTTTCGCAATCTATAGAGCAAATTGAGAATATCTTCGTAATTGTTTGATGCCAGGAGTTCTTTTTTTTCTTCGAGCTTGATGTCCACGAGCTGGTCTTTGATCTCGGTATGAATCGTTCGTATGGATGGATCTTTGCCGCGAAATTGTTCGGTGGCGAAGATTTTTTCGATGACTTCGTTATATTTTTTTTCCTGGAGAAGTTGGACGAGACTTTTTTTGTAATCTTGGAGTGTGTTTTGTGATTTTTCTCGTACTTGTTCGCGATACTTCTCTTCGGCGTCGGCGAGGAGTTTTTCGAGTTTTGTGTAGTTTGGTGCGGCTCTGTAGAGCTTCTGAAGTTCGACGACCAATTCCTGGTAACGACCTTCTTTCCACCAGGGTTCAAGTTTTTCGAGTTCTTTTTGAATGAGATGGATATTGTAGTTTTGAACCGCGTCTTCAATCTTGTTGCGAAGCTCAATGGCGTTTTTATTCTCCGGATCGATTTCGAAGATTTTCGTGCAAATTTTATAGGCGTCCTGAAATTTTTCAGTTTCGTACGCCTGATTTGCCGCAGCCAGGTACTGGTCGATAATGATATCTAAAGCGTCTGCCATCTCACCATTCTACCATATTTTGCCTTTCTCTTCCACTTGAATTTTAGAGATTCTCCAGCTCTTTTCGGTGTTCTTCGAGCTTTTTTATCGCTTCGGCATATTGGTCACGCTTTTCTTGTTCAGCTTTGATGAGGGTTGGATTGGCCTTTTCGAGGAATTTTTCATTTGAGAGAAGGGCTTTCGTCTTTTCGTATGCCTGTTTTTTGCCGGCGAGGTCTTTGTCGATGCGCTTGATCTCTTCGTCGATATTGGCCAGATTTTTGATGGGAAGGAAAATTTCTACGCCTTCAACAAATGCTTTCAGGGAGCCTTCTACGGGATTTCCTTTCTCGAGAATTTCTACTTCTTCAAATTGGCCGAGCTTTTTGATAACTTCAGATTTTTCCTGGAAGGTTTTGGTGTATTTTCCGGCGTGAATAACGCCCGTGATTTTCTTTGCGGGTTCAATGTGATTTTCGGCGCGGGTTTTGCGAATTTCGGTGATAACCTTGCGCATTACTTCGATGTCGACACTTTCTTTCGTGAATACGAGGGATTCGTCAAATTCTGGATACTGTGCTGTGATGAGCATTTCCTGCTCTCCTAGCTGCTTCCAAATGGCCTCGGTGACGAATGGGACATATGGGTGAAGGAGCTTGAGAGTATTTTTGAGAACATAGAGAAGAACAACCGGATTTTTCTCTTTTCCTTTCGACATTTCCAGATACCAGTCACAGAAATCGTTCCAGAGGAAATCATAAATTTTCATTCCCGCTTCGGAGAGTTGGTATTTTTCTGCGTCGGATTCCGTTTGCTGGATGAGCGTTTGGAGATTTGTAATGATCCATTTGTCGGCGGATGATTTGATGTGGTCTTTCGTGAAAGGAATTTTTCTTTCTTCTTCACTGACATTCATGATGGCAAAACGGCTGGCGTTCCAGATTTTGTTGACGAAATTGCGATAGCCGGAGATTTTTTCTTCATAGAGGCGAATGTCGTTGCCGGGCGAAAGACCGATGATCATCGAGAGACGGAGTGCGTCTGCGCCGTATTTGGCGATCATGTCGAGTGGATCAATGCAGGTTGCGGGATCCGATTTGCTCATCTTTTTTCCTTCACGCGTGCGAACGAGTCCATGGAGATACACGGTTTCGAACGGAATCTCGTCGAGCGCGTAAGTGGTCATGAGAATCATGCGTGCGACCCAGAAGAAGAGGATGTCGTAGCCGGTTTCGAGGACTGAAGTCGGATGAAACATGGCGAGATCTTCGGTTTTGTCTGGCCAGCCGAGTGTGGAGAATGTCCAGAGACCGGAGGAAAACCAGGTGTCGAGGGTGTCGGGATCTTGTTTGAGATCTCCCCTTTTGCACTTGGTGCATGATGTTGGGGCTTCTGTCTGAACAATAATTTCTCCGCATCCGCAGTACCACACAGGAATCTGATGACCAAACCAGATTTGGCGAGAGATGCACCAGTCTCGAAGATTTTCCATCCAGTGGAAATATGTTTTTTCGAAGTTCTTTGGCACGATTTTTATGTCACCGTTTCGGACAACTTTGAGTGCTGTTTCTTTGAGTGTTTTTTTGTCTTTTCCAAATGGTTTATCGACGGCGATGAACCATTGCTTGCTGATGAGTGGTTCGATCGGCGTGTCGCAGCGGTAGCAGATACTGAGATTGTTTTGAATATCTTTTACTTCACTCATGAGACCTGCTTCCTCCAGCATAGTGGCAATTTTTTTTCGCGCTTCTTTTGCACTCATGCCGGCAAATTCTTCGTGCTCTTTTGTGATTTTCCCTTCTTCGTCAATGACATTGATGATTGGGAGTTTGTGTCTTTGCGCCATTTCAAAATCGATTTGACTGTGAGCTGGTGTGACGCCGAGTGCTCCGGTTCCAAACTTTTGATCAATTTCTTTTTCGGCGATTACTTTTATTTCTTGAGGTTTTCCACCGAGAAAATGAATAGTAAATGTTTTTCCGATGTATTGTTTATATCGCTCATCTTCAGGATTAACGGCTACTGCGCTGTCTCCGAGTTTTGTTTCTGGGCGAGTGGTCGCAATTTCAAAAGGAAAATCTTTGTCATATTTGAAGGTATAGAGTTTTGCTGATTGTTCTTTGTGCTTCACTTCGTCATCGGCGAGCGTTGATGCGCAGCGTGGGCACCAATTCACAATTCTGTTGCCGCGATAAATGAGTCCGTCATTGTACATGCGGACGAAGATTTCTCGCACTCCCCTGTTGAGCGCTGGTTCGAAGGTGTACTTCTCACGAGTCCAGTCGCAAGATGATCCCATCTTTCGGACTTGATTGCGAATGGTGTCTTGTGACTGTTTTACGAATTGTTCGACGCGTTCCAAAAATTTTTCTCGGCCGAGCATGTGGCGACTGAGGCCTTCTTCTGCGATGACTTTTTCTACTTTGTTTTGTGTGGCAATGGACGCGTGATCTGTTCCTGGCAACCAGAGTGTTGGGTGGCCCTTCATGCGGTGATAGCGCGTCATGATGTCCTGAATGGTGAGCATGATGGCATGGCCCAAGTGGAGGGTTCCTGTGGCGTTTGGGGGTGGCATGCTGATCGTAAATGGCTTTTTCCCTTTTTTACCGTCTTTTTTTGGCTGAAAGGCGCCTGACTTCTCCCACTTCTTGTAGATATCGTCTTCGTAAAGACTTGCTTGGTATTGTGGTGGAAATGAATCGGATGTTTGTTCTTTTGGGTTGGACATATGCGTAGGATACTTTATCCTTGCTCTTGAAACAAGCTTTGTTCAGCTTCAATTTGACAAATGATGCCTTTTGCTTTATAGTTGCCATGGAGGCTTCCTGCCTTTTTTCACTTTCTTATGAGTCTTTTTGATCCAAAATCAGCTTTGAATCTTTCTGAAAAACCTGCATCTGGGGCGAGTAATCTTTCGAAAACTCCCGACAAGCAGGATTCTTCTGCTTTTGAAGCTGTTGGTGCCGTTTCCGGCAAGGTTTCTGAAGTTGTGGGCGACCTTCCTCAGGAAAAGCCTTCTGAAACTGCTTCAGGGACTGCAAAAAAATCTCAGCCGGTTTCTCTGACTCCCGAAGAGAAAAAAGCTCAGCTTCTTTCTCGTTTACCGGAAAATGAAGTCGCGGCGGTGGAATTTATGACCAAAGACATCGAGCGAGTTACGGCCAAAAAACTTCGCCAGTTGGAAGCTGAATCTTCACAAAAAAATCTTCATCCTCATCGCTTGGCCAATCTTCTTCGAGAAATTCGCCAGCTTCGAGATATGCTTTCGACACTTGTCGGTATGGCTTTTGAAATGCTGAAAACCCTTTGGCTCAAGGTTGTGCATGGGCTCTCGGTATAGTACAATCGCGGCGTGGAACTTACCGCTCATCAAAAAGATCTCATTGCGCAGATTGTTTCTTTGAAGAAAGAGAAAAATGCGATCCTTCTTGCTCATAATTATCAGCGGCCAGAAATTTTTGAAGTTGCGGATTTTATTGGTGACTCTTTGGAGCTTTGCCGAAAGGCTGCGACGACGGACGCGGAGAGAATTGTGTTCTGTGGTGTGCATTTTATGGCAGAGAGTGCTGCTGTTTTGAACCCTTCAAAAAAGGTACTTCTCCCGGCTCTGGATGCTGGGTGCGCCCTTTCGGATATGATTACGGCGGAACAACTTCGCGAAAAAAAGAAGCAATTTCCTGATGCTGCGGTGGTGTGTTATGTGAATTGTACGGCCGATGTGAAGGCGGAAAGCGATGTGTGTTGCACTTCTTCCAATGCTGCTGCGGTGGTGCGCGCTCTTCCGCAGAAGCAGATTCTTTTTGTTCCTGATAAAAATTTAGCGCACTACGTTTCAAAACAAGTTCCTGAAAAAGAAATTATTGCTTGGGATGGTTTTTGTCCCATTCACCATCGTATTACGGTGGATGTGCTCATGCGTTCGAAAGCGATTCATCCTGAGGCAAAGCTCGTAGTGCATCCGGAATGCCAGGCTCCGGTTCTGGAGATTGCGGACTGCGTAGCGAGTACGAGTAAAATGGCTGATTATTGCCGAAATAGCGATGCGAAGGAATTTATTATTATTACGGAGTGCGGTCTTATAAATCGCTTGTTGAAGGAAATGCCGGACAAGAAATTTTATACGGTGTGCAATATGTGCTACGACATGAAAAAAAATACACTGGAGTCGATTGTGGATGCTCTGGAACATGATCAATATGAGATTCGTATTCCGGCGGATGTGATGGAGCGGGCACAGCGAGCATTTCGCAGGATGTTTGAGTTGACGGAAAATTCTCTTCAATCTTCTGTATCTCGTTCTTGATTTATGAATCCACGATTATCATTTATTCGGCAAGTTTTCGATGCTTCGATGGAGAAATTAACTCCGCGGGATGCGACTTATAAGCAGTGGGTTTTTCGTTTTACTTTTTTGGAGTTGGAGAAGGATTTGGGTGAATGCGGCGACATTACGACTGAGGTGCTTTTCGATGAGCATCGAGAGTGTCGTGCGCGGCTTGTTTCTAGAGAAAATGGTATTGTTGCCGGAATGCAGGAGGTGGCTTATTTTCTTGTTGAAAGTGACGCTGCTTTTCGTCCACGGATTGGAAGTATTGCCGTGCAATTTTTGAAAAAAGACGGAGAGCAAGTTGTTGCTGGAGATGTTCTTCTGGAACTTTCTGGGCGCGTATGCGATGTACTCGCGGTGGAACGAGTGCTCGTGAATTTGGTGGCGCGGATGAGTGGTGTGGCGACTATGACGAGGAAATTTGTAGAGGCGATGGGCGGCGACATCGTTGATGGTTCTCTTGAAAATTTACCTCTCCTCGCGGCGACTCGCAAAACTTTGTGGGGTTTGTTGGATAAAAGAGCGGTCGTGCTTGGCGGCGGCGTGACACATCGCTTGAGCCTTTCTGATGCGATTCTGGTGAAGGATAACCATTTGGCGCTTTTTGAAGGCGATATTACAGCTCTTCTGGAAAAGGTTTTTACTTTTGATGGTGGGCAGAGATTTGTGGAGGTGGAAGTGGAGAGTTCGCAGCAGGCCTTGCATGTGGCGAGTAGTGCGCAGCGGATTCATGCGAAGAGTGCCACGCTCCCCTTTTTCTTGCTGCTCGACAATATGAAGCCGGGCGAAATTTGTGAGACGATCGAACTTCTACAAAAAGGAAAATTGCACGATGATGTTTTGCTGGAAGCTTCCGGTGGCGTGACTTTGGAAAATATTGCCGAATATGCGAAAACCGGCGTGGATATGATTTCGAGCGGATCACTCACGACTGCTGCGAAGAGCCTTAATTTGAGTTTGGAGGTGATGTGAGACC
>CAZFSD010000011.1:16312-26649 GCA_964521465.1 uncultured Candidatus Peribacteria bacterium
GTGAAAAATAACCTGTCCGCCTTCTTTGCCGACGTTGAATTGGAGGCGGTAACCGACGAGTTTTCGTTCTTCTGCGAGGCGTTTGGCGATGACGAGAAGATGGCCGAGAAGAGGCTCGTCGTCTGCTGATGCGTGCGCGACGGTTTCGATGTGCTTTTTCGGGATGATCAAAACATGTGTTTTGTCCTGAGGATAGAGATCGTGAAAAGCGAGACATTTGTCGTCTTCGTAAACCTTCGTTGAGGGAACTTCGTTTTTGAGAATTTTACAGAAAATACAATCCGTCATGCTCACATACTACGCTTTTTTTGCGAGTGCGTAAACGGCGCGACCGACACGGACGAACATCTCATTTTTCTGAAGATTGAGGGAAATCGTACCTTTTTTCACTTGGCGCTGTTTGAGAACGCCGGCGATGATTTCTTGTTTGTTGAGTGGACTTTTTTTCTCGAGAAGACTTTGGATGATGTCTGCGACTGTTCCTTTTTTGTAGCCCCATTCCTTGAGGGCGTAGAGACCACGGCCGACGAGGACGAATTGGTCGCATCGGATCAGTTCGTTATGAACCGCTTGAATCGTCACGACTTTGCGGTCGAAACCGAGTGCTGCGATTTTCTCGGCGATCTCCATGAAATGCATTGGAGTGCTGTTTTTCTTCAGTACAATCAATGCCTTGTCGCGAATACTTTTTGGATTGATGTGTCTCCAGGTCATGAGACCGAAAGTATTTTCTTTCGTTTTCTTGATACGGCAATCTGTTTCCATCGATGTGAAAATCATCTCTGGACTGTATTTTTTGCTGTCTGGAAGAGCTTCTTGAATGAGTGTCACCATCGATTCACCATCGATCACCTCGCTTTTTTCTTTCAAAATGCTGACTGCTTTTTGCGTGATAATTTCGATATCTTTCAATGGAATTTCTTTCCAGCGCCAAAATGCGTTGAATGCATTGTTTTTCTCCCAAAATTCGATGTATGGATTGATATTGAGGGAAAGGCGTACAATGTGTGCATCGACTTCTTCTTGGGCGAAAATGGCTTTCAGGACAGACTGAATGAGTCTTTCTTCGAGCATGACGCCGCCATTTTTGCGGAGGATTTCGTTGGCAATTTCGTTGACGGTGTTAATTTTCGTGTTTTGCGCTGTGCGTCGAAGCTTTCCAAGAGCGATTTTTTCGATCTGACGAATGCGTTCGCGCGTCACTTCGAATTTCTGGCCGATCTTTTCGAGTGTCCAGTGAGCTTTGTTATCAAGGCTGAAACGCTTGGTAATGACTTCTTTTTCTTTTGGTGAGAGAACGAGAAAAATCTCTTCGAGGAGACGTCCGAGTTCGATTTTTTGTTGAAGCGATGAAGTATTGTCGGTGTTCATGTGTTGCTAGAGATTATTCATGTGCCACTATATTGTCAAGCAGTATTTTGGTACACATGTCAATAAAGGATTTAATTTTAGTCTCTTTTTGATATTTGTCAAGGATCTGGGTGTTTTTGTTGAATTGAAGCTGATTTTGGATGTCTTTGGGTTATTTTTCTGCTATACTTGCTTTTGCATGAAGCTGAGTGAAAAATTTTCTCTTTCCTGGAATCCTGGTTTTGCTTATGCGCTTGGTCTTATTGCGACCGATGGCAATCTTTCGCCCGACGGAAGGCATATCAATTTGACTTCTCAAGACCTTGAATTGGTTTTGCTTTTTCGGAAAGCTCTTGGACTGGAGAATTCAATTGGTAAAAAAGCTCGCGGATATTCAACTGAGAAGAAATACTATGTTGTTCAATTTAGCGATGTTCTTTTTTATCGTTTTCTTGTCGATATTGGCATTACGCCTCGAAAATCAAAAACTTTGGCAAGAATTGGAATTCCAAATGCGAATTTTTATGATTTTTTGCGTGGATGCATTGATGGTGATGGTACTATTTCTACTTTTCAGCACCCTGAAAGTAAAAATCCTCAACTCAGAATTCGGCTTTATTCTGCTAGTGAATCGTTTCTTGAATGGATTCAATCTGTCACGACCCAGGATGGTATCAAAGGTTTTATTTCGAAATCTGGAAAAATTCATTGCTTGGCTTATGCTATTCGCGATTCATTAAAACTTCTTCCTCTTTTATATCCTCCTGATTGTCGTTTCTTTCTTCAAAGGAAGTATAGTAAGATTGCGCAGTATTCGAGTGCGCGGGTGTAGCCGAACTGGCATAGGCGCCAGCCTTAGGAGCTGGTGGGTTAATCCCCGTGGAGGTTCAAGTCCTCTCACCCGCACCATTATTTTGCGCACCGAGCCGTCCTCAGTATTTCTGTTTTTCCACTCTGTGTGACTTTTAGTTCCGCGAATTCTTCTGGAATTTGGGTAAAATCTGCTTTTCTGCATATTGACGGAACTTGTGGAGCTCTTGGTCTTCTTTTTCCGCAATTGTTTTTCCAGTATTTCGTTGTTGTTTCGAGAATCGCGGCTCGACATCTTTCTGTTATCGACTGCGGGGTATTCGGTTTTTTCTCTTTTTCCCGTGGTTGAGGTTCATTTGTTTCTCCTTCGTGAATTTCCCACTCTTCTTGATGCGTCTCTTCTTGATCGACTGGATCGACTGGCTCCACTTCTTCATGTTGTTGAATCTCTTTCTGGACTTCTGGTTTTTGGCCGTAGTATTTCGTCCAAACTTTTTCAAGAGTTCCTGCATCAATTTCTGTTGCTTTCTCGAATTGTTTTAATGCGTCTTTTCCCAGGCATTGAGCAATTGCCGTTCGAGCACTTTCTCCTGCGGCTTTTTTGAAATTGAGAGCGTTCATTATTTCGAGTCCTTCTTTTGCTGGACATCCTTCTGGTGGGGTTGTTACAAGTTCGACAAGTAACTGTGCATTTTGACATACATCCCCCCTCCCTTTATTTTTTGCTCTTTCGATTCCGTCGGCTGCAGAGTAGGCGTACCATAATTGTTTTGGCATTACGGCCGTACATGTTCTGATCGCTTCTTCTTTATAATCTTCAGCGTAAGATTTTGCACTGCCCGTGATACTCAATGCTCCTGCTGCGCCGATAATGAATGTTGTGACTCCTTTGTTCATAGATAAGCCGTTATTTTACCCTCTAGGAAAAAAAGGTCAAGTATTCTATAGTACGGGAGTTATGCAGCAGCCTCAATTTGTTCATCTTCACAATCACTCGTATTATAGTCTCTTGGATGGCCTTGGACCTCTGGAAACGATTGTTGAATGTGCGAAAAAACAGGGCGCTCCTGCAGTCGGCATGACGGACCATGGAGTCCTCTATGGCGCGATTGATTTTTATAAAACGGCGAAAAAAGCCGGCATCAAGCCGATTATTGGGTGTGAAATATATGTCGCTCCTCGAAGTCGTTTTGATAAAGAGTCCGGTGTGGATACGAAGCCGTATCACTTGATTTTGCTGGCGAAGAGTTATAAAGGCTATCAAAATTTGCTCCAACTCGTGACGAAGGCTCATCTGGAAGGTTTTTATTATAAGCCTCGTGTCGATGAGGGACTTTTGCGAGTCTATCACGAGGATTTGGTGTGCTTGAGTGGATGTCTGGCGAGCGAAACAAGTCGAAGTATTTTGGAAAAGACGGATGAAGACACGATGGCGGTCATGAAAAAATATGAAGAAATTTTCGGAAAAGGAAATTATTATTTGGAACTTCAGGATCATCCATTGATTGAAAAACAGGAGGTGGTCAATAAAAAATTGATTGAGTTGGGGAAAAAGCTGGATATCCCTCTTGTGGCGACATGCGATAGTCATTATGTGTATCCGGAAGATAGTGAGGCGCATGATTTGCTTCTGTGTATTCAGACGCAGACAAACATTCAGGATCAGGATCGTATGCAACTTACGGGTGATTTTTCCATGCGAACGCCGGAAGAGATGACGAAAGTTTTTGCTGATACTCCTGAGGCGGTGACGAATACGGTAAAAATTGCTGAGATGTGCGATATTGAACTTCCGTTTGGACTAAATTTGTTGCCGACATTTGTGACGCCCAATGGCGAAGATCCGGCGGAATATTTGAGATTTCTTGCGGAGGAAGGGATGAAATATCGTTTTCCGGAAGGCGCCTCAAAAGAGGCTCAAGACCAATTGAATTACGAACTCCAGATCGTGCATCAGATGGGATTTGATTCGTATTTTCTCATCGTGCATGACTTTGTAAAATTTGCGAAAGATCAAGGCATTGTGGTGGGCCCGGGTCGTGGATCGGCTGCAGGATCGATTTTGTCCTATGTTTTACGAATCACGGAATTGAATCCCCTGCGCTATGGACTTATCTTCGAACGCTTTCTCAATCCTGAGCGCATTTCGATGCCTGATATCGATATCGATTTTGCCGATGATCGTCGACAAGAAGTTTTGGATTATGTGATTTCCAAATATGGTCGCGAGAATGTGGCACAGATTATTACTTATGGAACAATGGCTTCCAGGGCCGCGGTTCGTGATGTGGGTCGTGCACTGGGATATCCTTATGCGGAAGTGGATGTGATTGCGAAAGCGGTTCCACCACCGGTTCAAGGAAAACATGTACCGCTTGAAGAATCCGTAAAAGAAGATCCCGAATTAAAATCTCTCTATGAAAAGGATGCTCGTGCGCGACGAGTTTTGGAGATGGCAATGAAGCTTGAAGGAACGGTTCGCCATGCTGGAACTCATGCGTGTGCGGTCGTGATTTCCGGTGAACCACTCGTGAAATATACTCCTCTGCAACTTCCGAGCGGCGGGGATGCCAGTGAAATCGTGACACAATATTCGATGAAACCGATCGAGGAAATTGGGCTTTTGAAAATGGATTTTCTGGGACTGAAAAACTTGACGATCTTGGAGCGGGCCGTGGAAATCATTGAAAAAATGCATGGTGTCAAAATCGATCTCACGAAAATTCCTTTGGACGACGCAAAGTCTTTTGAACTCCTCCAAAAGGGCGATACGACCGGCGTTTTTCAATTGGAATCTGCGGGGATGCGACGATATTTGCGTGAGCTGATCCCGACGCGACTCGAAGATATTATTGCGATGGTGGCGCTCTATCGTCCGGGTCCGATGGACTGGATTCCGCAGTATATTCAGGGAAAACACAATAGTGAAAAAGTTCACTATCTGGATAAAAGTCTGGAGCCGATTTTGAAAGAAACCCATGGTGTGGCGGTGTATCAGGAGCAGATTTTGCAAATTGCGCGACAATTTGCGGGATTCAGTCTCGGTGAGGCGGATATTTTGCGTAAAGCGGTGGGAAAGAAAATCCTCTCACTCCTTGCGGAACAACGAGAAAAATTCGTGGAAGGTGCGGTGAAGCAGGGACATTCCAAAAAATTTGCGGATGAAGTTTTTGAAAAAGTCATCGAGCCTTTTGCGGGCTATGGTTTTAACAAGGCTCATGCGGCATGTTATGGCATGATTGCGTATGAAACGGCGTATCTGAAGGCAAACTATCCTTCGGCTTTTATGTCGGCGCTCATGAGTTGCGATCAAACGGATACGGAAAAAGTGGCTTTTGAAATTCAGGAGTGTGAAAGCTCGGGTATTTCCGTTCTTCCTCCGTCGATTAATGAGTCGAATCTGAATTTCACGAGTATTAATGATACGACGATTCGTTTCGGACTTTTGGTCATCAAGGGTGTTGGCGAAGCGTCGGTGAAAGAGATCGTGAGAATTCGTGACAGTGGCGGGAAATTTCAAGATCTTCAGGATTTTGTGAAGCGCGTTCCTTATCGCCTTTTGAATAAAAAGTTATTTGAAGCGATGGCTCAAGCCGGTGCTTTTGATGAACTTGGTGAACGCAAAAGTTTGGTAGAGAATTTTGATCGCGTGGTGGAATATGCCAAGGATTATCAAAAATCACAGGCGGAAGGTCAGACGGATCTTTTTGGGGCTCTGGCCATGGATGACGCGAGTCATGTCGCTCCGGCTTTTTCTTTGAAAAAAGTGGTTCCGGCATCGCTGATGGAGCGATTAAAATGGGAAAAAGCGTATTTGGGTTTGTATGTCACGGCGCATCCCCTTCAGGGTTTGAAAAAGTATATTGCGAAAAAAGCCGTCCTTATGCAGAAGTTAACGAAGAAAGAGATCGGAAAAAATATGAAACTTGCTGGAATTGTTTTGAATTATCGTCGCATGATGACGAAATCCGGTGGTTATATGTGCGTTTTTGATCTGGAAGATCCGACGGGTCGTGTGAATGTTGTACTTTTTCCGAAAGTTTTCAATCAATATGGAGCGCTTATCAAAGAAGATCAGGTGGTCGTTGTGGAGGGGCGACTCGATATTCGTCGTGAAGAAGTCACTTTGACCGCGAATTCGGTAAAATCTTTGTCTCTCGACACTATGATTGCGACAGCAAAAGAAGAGAACTTTTATGATGATGCCGAGAAACTTCCGAAGAGCTTGCCAAAAATTATGATTGCTCGTGAAAAGAAGGTTGAAGTTTCTGGGGAAGAAGATGGCGATCAGGGTTTTTCTCACGGCCGCGTTCTCGATGAGGGTCCGGATGATGTTTTGGATGTTCCTTCTCCAAAATCTTCGATGGCAACGATTGCCCACTCCCCTGAGGGATCATTTGTCATTGAAATTCCCGCAGGAACCCCTTCGACGGTTTTGCAAAAAATAAAGCTTCTTCTTGAAAGTGCTCAAGGTGGTACCGATACGGTGGAGCTTCGATTTTTGAATGGTGATACCTCAAAAAAAATCAAAATTCCTTTTGGGGTTCGCTTTGAACCTGAAGTTCGACAAAAGATCCTGGCTTGCTTTTGAGGAGTTTATAGCATCTTTTTTCTTTGCACTTTTTGGCTTCAACCGCTACTATTTGCGTAGTCTTTGTCGTGTTTATTCCTTGTTTTTCTTTTTTTATGTTTCGAACACATCTTTGCTGCGAACTTCAGAAATCTCATGATGGTCAAACAGTAACTCTTGCGGGTTGGGTTCATCGTCGTCGTGATCACGGAGGTTTGATTTTTATTGATCTTCGCGATCGTTATGGACTTACTCAGATTGTTGCAGATCCAAAAAATCCACAGGCTCATAAGATTCTCGAAACTGTTCGACCGGAATATGTTATCAAGATTACGGGGAAGGTTCGACTTCGACCTCCAGAAAGTGCAAATAAGGATCTTGCCACTGGCGAAATTGAGGTCATCGTTGATCATGCTGAAATTCTCAATGCTTCCAAAACTCCGCCATTTGAGATTGATGTCGATAAGGATATTAACGAAGAAGTTCGTTTGAAATATCGCTATCTCGACATTCGACGCGATCGCATGAAAGAGAATCTCATCACTCGTCATCAAGTGATTAAATTCATTCGCGATGTGATGGATGAACATCGATTTATCGAAGTGGAAACACCGATGCTTGTCAAAGGAACGCCAGAAGGAAGCCGTGAATATATCGTTCCTTCTCGCCTCTATCCTGGGAAATTCTATGTACTTCCTCAATCTCCTCAGCAGATGAAACAGCTGCTCATGGTCGCAGGAATGGATCGTTATTTCCAGATTGCGCGATGCTTCCGTGATGAAGATCAGCGTGGCGATCGACAACCAGAGTTTACTCAGCTCGATATCGAAATGTCTTTTGTGAACAGTGAAGATGTCATGAATTTTAATGAGGAACTTTTCATTCGTGTCGTCGAGAAATTTTTGCCGCAGAAGAAGATGCTTTTCAAACCGCTTCGCCGTCTTACCTGGCAGGAAGCAATGATGAAATATGGAGTCGATAAGCCGGACCTGCGTTTTGACCTGGAAATTCAGTCCGTTTCAGAAGTGGTTCAAGGTTCTGGGTTTAAAGTTTTTGAAGAGACACTTGCGAAAGGTGGCGTCGTGCACGCTCTTCGTATTCCTGGCGGCTCAAAATTTTCTCGCAAAGAGATTGATGATCTTACGGAAGTTGCAAAAATTCATGAAGCAAAAGGTCTTGCTTATATCACGATGGAGGACGATGGGAGCGTGAAATCCCCTATTGCTAAATTTTTTAGTGAAGAACAGATGGCAGCGCTGGTGAAAGCCGTTGGTGCCGTGAAGGGCGATATCGTTTTCTTTGGAGCTGATACTTTTCTTGTTGTGTGTGCTTCACTTGGTGCGGTGCGCATCAAATGCGCTGAAAAACTCGGTCTTCGCGATGAAAACCTCCTCGCTGCGTGCTGGGTTTACAACTTCCCGCTTATGGAAATGAGTAAAGAAGAAGGTAAACTCGTTCCTTCTCATCATCCGTTCACCGCTCCTCTTGATGAAGATGTGCCACTCATGGACACTGATCCGGCAAAAGTTCGTGCGAAAGCGTATGATCTCGTTCTCAATGGAAATGAAATTGGTGGCGGTAGTATTCGTATCCACTCAAGTGAGGTTCAAAGTAAGATTTTTGACCTTCTCCAGATCAGCCGAGAAGAAGCTGAGATCCGCTTCGGCCATCTTTTGACTGCTTTCCAGTTTGGCGCTCCGCCACACGGTGGCATTGCTTGGGGACTCGACCGCCTCATTATGATTTTCCGCAATGAGCCAAATATTCGCGAAGTTATTGCTTTCCCAAAGGATTCTAAAGCGAAAGATCTCATGTTCGGCGCTCCTTCACCGCTTCCTTCCAAGCAGACGGATGAAGTGCATGTACAAGTCGTGGATTTGGAATAATTCCTGCTTCCACGAAGCTGACTTTTGTGCTATAATGGTACGATCTCTTCGAACTCTCGCAAATCATGCAAACCCTCCTCCTCATTCTTGCTGTTCTCGCTGGCCTCGGCGGCATTTTTGTCCTCGTGACCTACCTTTTGCGCTTGTCGCATGATCGTCAGCGCATGATGGATATGGTTTTCTTGCAGGTGAGAGTGCCTCGTAAGGAATCAAAAGAGGATTCCGAGAAAGAACGAGAACAGTATTCTGCGCAAAAGAGTTTTAAAGAAATTGTTGGTTCCATGAGCCAATTCTATGAATCGCTTCATAGCATGTATCATCATGATTGGCATGCTTTTTTTACTGGTCAGGACTTCATTTCATTGGAGTATGTTGTATTGAATTCTCAGGTTTGTTTTTATCTTGTTGTTCCACGACATCTCCTTGATTTCATTGAGAAGCAGTTGACGGCTTTCTATACGGATTGCCATATTGAAAAAGTTCCTGATTATAATATCTTTCAGCCAAATTCTAAGGTTGCCGGCTGCTATATGCGCTTGGCTGAGACATACTCTCTGCCTTTTAAGAACTACACTCGACTTAATTCCGATCCGGCAAATGCCATTATCAATGCTCTTTCAAAGCTTGATCCCAATGAAGGTGCTGCTATTCAGCTCCTGATTCGTCCCGTTGATGATCATGATTGGCAGGCGAAAGGTCGTGAACTCGCTACTTCGAAGTATGATAAGAAGAAGCATCATGGCGGTTTTGCTTGGTATAATCCGATTGGCTGGTTTGCATCGTTTTTTTCCTTTTTCCTCAATCAGGAACATAAAGACACTCCTCCGGAACAATCGAAGTCGACACCTATTACTGAAGAAGAAATCAAAGCGATCGATGAAAAAAATTCGAGACCAGGATATGACACGATCATTCGCATCGTGACGAGTTCACCGCTTCAGAAAAATGCGAATGCCCACCTTCTCAATATCCGCAGTGGTTTTGCACAGTTTTCTTTTTCAAACCTCAATCATTTTGTCTATACGAAATATCATAATACCGATGCTCTTATTCGTAGTTTTCTTTTTCGAAAATTTCAAAGGAACTTTCTTCAATGGATTCGATTCCTTCTTGGCAAACGAAAAATGATTTTGTGTTCTGAAGAGATAGCGAGCCTCTTTCATTTGCCGAATATCCGCTATAATCCTTCTCCTCATATCGCCTGGCAGAACTTCAAAATTGCTGCTGCGCCGAACAATATTCCAACAGAAGGTCTCCTTCTCGGATACAATACTTATCGCGGTGTCACGAAGGAGATTCGTATGAAGCGCGAGGATCGTTTTCGTCATTTCTATGTCATCGGTCAAACGGGTACCGGTAAATCTTCGGTTCTGCAGGTGATGATTCGTCAGGATTTTAAAAATGGCGATGGATGTTGCATCATTGATCCGCACGGAAGTTTGATTGATGATTTGATTCCTTTTATTCCTCGTGAACGAGCGGATGATGTCATTTTTTTCAATCCGGCGGATATGCAGAGACCGATGGGTATTAATCTCCTGGAAGGTGAGACAGATGAAGAGAAAGAGCTTGTGGCTATGGATGCCATGAACATCATGATTAAGCTTTTCGGTGAAGAAATCTTCGGTCCTCGTATTCAGGATTACTTCCGCAATGGATGTTTGACACTCATGGCCGATCCTGAAGGTGGCGCATTGACGGACATGGTTCGTCTTTTTACC
>CAZFSD010000012.1:0-26365 GCA_964521465.1 uncultured Candidatus Peribacteria bacterium
GAGAACATCGCCCGGAACGAGTTTGGATTTGCTGGCGTAGTTGGCGGGAACGGGATATGCACGCTTATCTGGGCCGAGCATGCCTTGTCCGTCGAAAACGCCTTCGATGACATTTGGTTCGCCGACTTGTTTTTCAAGTTCTTGAGCTTTTTTAAGATATTCGCGTCGGTCGACCTTGGTGATTTCTCCGCCGGTGATGCCGAGTTCTGCGAGGGTTTGTTTTGCCGCATCGAGATTTGCTTGCGCAGCGTCAATCATCTGTTTCACAAGCATGAGTTTGGTATTGTCCATATTGAAAGTTAAAGGTTTGTTTTTATTGGGGATTTCGTGGAAATTCCGTGTCCTTATTGTATCAGATTATTTCGTTTTTTTCCAGGTTTTTTTTGCGTTTTTCAAGGAGAGTATTGAGGACTGCGCGGCGTGTAATACCGACGTTGGAGAAAATGCGGAATGTGAAGACGACCGTGGCGGCGAGGTACAAATCGAGTCCCATTTTATCGCCGAGATAGGTGATGCCGAGTGCAAGGATGATATTGAAACAGAGGCCCGTCACGAAGATCACGGCGTCGTACTGATCTCTCGAAACCTCTGCACGGATAGCGCCAAAAAGCGCATCCATAATGCCAAGAAGTGTTACGGCGGTGTATTTCGTGTAGATCAGCGGAATGGTGTATTCCACACTCAGTCCTCCGATGATGCCGATAAGAATTCCGAGAAGTGCCCAGATCATGACTCCAGTATAGGTCAAGACTTTTCGAAAGGGAAATTATTTCCTTCTTTTGAAGATGATCTTTTCTCCCGTGATTCCGCTGATGCGCAGGTCGATATATTCCAACGGGAGTTTATAGATGTCGAATTTTGTGAGGGATTTTTTGAGCTTATTTATTTGGCTTTGGTACGGCTTTTCGATGTCGAGCCATACCATGAAATTTTTTTCTGTTTTGAGGTGGAGTTCTCTTGCTCGCGTGATGTAGAGACTTTCCGCGATTTTGATATTGATTGCTTCCTGAAAGTATTGAATTGACTGTATAATGTATTCTATTTTTTCTTTGCTGATTACGGTTTTTGTCGTATCGATAGGATTTTCAGTTTGGATTTTGATGGTTGGGAGATTCTGTTTTTCATCTTTTTTATTGACGGCAATTCCCGCTTCGTTGATAAAAAATTGCTGCGTTCCTGATTTGCTGAGATTGATGATATTGGCGACGACCTTGTATCTCGTGAAGGTGATCACAAGTTTTTTCGGAAAGTACGGTGTTACTTTTATGGTTTTTAGTTCCGGATGCTCTGTGATGATTTTCTTGGTTATGGGATCGAGATCAATTTTGAAAATATTTTTTCCGATCGTTTCTTGAAAATATTGCTTGAGATCTTCCGCCTGCGGTTGTCCTTTTTCGTACTCGATCGCTACGGTATTGATTTTGAAAAACGGTGAAAAATAGAGCCAATAGATTGCGGCAATTATAAAAGTCACGATGAGTGTTCGTGAGAAGAATTTTTTGAAAAAAGCGAATATTTTTCCGATTGATGCGGTCCATTTCCTTTCTTTTTCTTTTTGCGCCTTTCGTTGAAAACCGGTTCCTGGCACGCGTCGAGCGGCTGGTGAATGATATCCATAACCGAGCGTGAGGCTTTTTTTGGAGAGTTTTTTCTTATTTTGAAACATGCAGCGAGGTGGAAACTGAAAAATTGTAGCAGTTTTTTCTTGTTTGATCGAATCTTTACGCTTTTTTGGTTTTAAAAAACCCCGCCGTGGCGGGGTTGGAATTTATGCGAGTTGTTTCTCTGCTTCTTGCTTTTTCTTGGCGACTGCTTCCCAGAGCGCTGCTTTTCTTGCTCGAGCGCGAACGCGAGCGAGTTTGAGGGCTGTTTTTTTGTGTGGGCGCATGCGAGGAATCAATCGGACTCCATGCTGTTTACTGGCGTGACAATTTGACATAAAAATTCATTTTAAAAGTAGCTTGCTGATTTTACGGTCTGCTTTTCTTCTTGTCAATGGCTTTTCGTGGCCCATTCGGTGCCAGGGACCTCGGTGAGATAGTGCTTGTATTCCGGCTTTTCTCCTCGTTTCATCTCGCACAGCTTTGTATTGAGGTCCTGAGCGACTCTTCCTGGTTTTCCGAGGTTTGCTTTGTCGTAGCTTGCTGTCTTGCCGTTTGCGATTTTCTCTTCTGCTGCACTTTCAGTTCGGACGACTCGGAAATTTTCACCATCATCATCTTCTGCGAATTCGACAATTTCGAGTTTATGGGCCGTCGTGATGCCGGCGGCGGTTCCGACGATGAGACATTCGTCGTATTGATCGATGTCTTCATTTTTCGTGTCTTGCGTGACGATGTTGTAGTCCATGGCTTCCGCCGTTTCCCAGATGGTTTTCATGGTGATGCTGCCGAGAATGTCGCTTCTTTTGAGATTTGGGAAGACGATTATGTCTTTTCCGCCGTTTTTTCCATATTTGACGAAAAGCACGCTGGCGGCCGAACATTCACGGACGGTTTCTCCGTTGGCGTCGCTGTAGACGATGCCTGCGAGGCCGGCAAGTTTTGCCGCGAGGGCGTGACGGATACTGGTGGGATAATTTCCTGCACCTTTCGTATCACCGGGGCTTCCTGGACCTTCGGTGGTTCGTGCGGCGTTTCGGACGAGGCCGAAAATGTTTTGTGGTTTTGGTTTCTCTGCCGTTTCCGCTGTATCTCCTTCTGTTTTTCCTTCTGGTTCCGATTTTGTTTTGAAATATGCACTCTGTGTGGTTCCGATGGCGATGGCGGTCCAGCAGAGTTCGTAGACGCCGGATGTTCCGACTTTGATTTTTTTCTCTGCATCGAATTCGTTTGGGCGGAGATAGAGTCTTCCTTCGCCGTAGGCTGGTATGTACTGCGCATTTGCTTGGACCATTTCTATAGCCATTTGTTCAAACATCTCCCATGGTGGTGGCTCCATGCTCAGTGATTTGGCTGTTTTGCAGAGTCTTTCGTGGTGATCTTTGAGTCGGAAGATGTACACTTTTCCGTCTTGTCCGCGTTCGACGGCGATTCCCTCGAAGAGCGCGCTGCCGTAGTGTTTGAATTGTGCGTTTGGATGACTTCCTTCTTCGGCGATCGGAATGGTCTGTGGTGTTTCCCACTGTCCGCTCCCGGGGATGAAATTGCCGCTTGTATCTAATTTTCCAACATAATTCGAAATGCACATGTGGGATCCCAGATGTTTGATGTCAAATCCGAGATCGCCATTTGTTGCGGCACTTTCTATGTTTTCGACTGTTGCGGGTTCGACGAATCGCGTGAAGCGTGAGTGGGGGATTCGCACCATGTGCAGTTGATCTTTTTCACCTTCTGGTTTTTCTGTTTTCCATGGGTTTACTTCTCTTTCTTCTAATTCTGCCGTGAGCGCATCGTGACCATGAAATGGTTCTCCAAATGGATTTCCTCCTTTTTTGAGAATAATCGGTACGAGGCCTCGTGTCATGTAGTCGGCGACTTTTCCACTGACCATATTTGCCACTTCGCCGGAAAATGGTGTGCGACCGGACCTCTCATTTCTGAGCGCTTCCAGGAGACGACCTCGAATTCCGCTTTCCATAACTTCTACATTTCTTCTTGTTTCGGATTCTCCTCCATGTCCTTCATTTATGTATATTTCGGATCCGTGTTCATGGTTATTTTGGTCAAAATTTTACGCCTCTCACTTCCCATGGCTCGTCTTTCGGTCGGTGTCGTGCTTTCAACTGGTGTTGCCGGTGTTATGTTGGGTGTCATATGTTGTGTTTGGCGTTACAAAATAACCTCTGGAGTCCTTTGGAGGGTCACTCTATCAGGGGTTTTGTGGTTTTTGCAAGGCAATGAAAGAACTTTTCAAAGCTGTTTTATGGACTTGTGAGTCTTTTCGGATCGAGGATGTGGTCAATGTCTTCGCTCGTGAGTGGTTTTTTGAGCGGGAGGGATTTATTGGCGATGTGTTTTTTGAGGATTTGATGAACGGGTTCTCCGGTTTTTCGTGATTCTTTTACGATTTGAGCCGTGGCGCTGTAGCCGATATGAGGATTGAGTGCGGTGGCGACACAATTGCTTTTGTCGAGAAGTTCCTGGCAACGTTCTTTATTCGCGGTGATACCGTTGATACTGAAAATGCGAAGCATTTCCATGCCGCTGCTGAGAATTTCTGTGGATTCGACGAGATTTTTGAGAATGAGAGGCGTTGTAACATTGAGTTCGAGTTGGCCTTTTTGGCAGGCGAGTGCGACAGCAGTGTCGTTTCCCATCACTTGATAGGCGATCATTTGAAGACATTCCGGAATCGATGGATTGATCTTCCCCGGCATGATGGATGATCCTGGTTCGACTTCGGGGAGGATGATTTCTCCCATGACGGACATACTCAGGAGTTTCAAGTCTTCTGCAATGCGCTGCAGTGTTACGGCGAGTGCGCGGTAGGCGGATGAAACTGCGAGAAACGCGTTCATGTTGCTCGTGGTCTCGAACATGTTTTTTGTCGGACGCAGTGTGTAGGGGAGTTTGAATTCTTGTTTGATGAATTTCGTGAGAAGGGTTGTGACGGTTTTTTGGTATTTCGGATGAGTGTTGATGCCGGTGCCCAGGGCGGTTGCGCCGAGTCCGATTTCACAGAGTTTGTCGATGTGATGTCGTACTTCTTGCAGATCTTTTTCGAGTGCGGCTGCCCATGATGCGAATTCTTGTCCGAGAGTCACCGGGACGGCGTCTTGCAGATGTGTGCGGCCAGTTTTGAGAATACTTTTGAATGCGGACGCTTTTTTCTCGAGTGCTTTCCGGAGTTCATGTCCTGCTTTCATCAGTGCGGGCGCCATGATGAGCATGGTGAGTCTGATACTTGTTGGAACCACGTCGTTGGTGGATTGTGACATGTTGACATGGTTGTTGGGGTGAACGAAGTCGTAGACACCCTTTTTTCCTCCGAGAAGTTCATTGGCTCGGTTGGCGATGATTTCGTTGCAATTCATGTTGTAGGGCGTTCCTGCGCCCGCCTGGAAGATGTCAATTTGATACTGCTCGTCGTATTTGCCGCTCATGAATTCCCGCGCTGCCTGTTCGATGACTTTTTGTTTTTTTGTCTCCAAAAGGTCCAGCGCATGATTTGCTTGGCAGGAGGCGATCTTTACGGATCCGATTGCTTTTTTGAAAGCTGCTGGAGCCTTGACCGGGCTGATATTGAAATTTTCTAATGCGCGCACGGTGAAAGAGCCATAGTATGCTTCTTGCGCTACTTTCACTTCGCCAAGAGAGTCGCGTTCGGTCCGGCCCAAATAGGCACCCCGGACACTCCGCTGCGCTTCGATTCTGCTTTGAGTGGCTGCCATTTTTCTTCTATTTTTCATTTGATTTTTTGGAAAAGCTTCGTTAGACTCCCTCTGCTTTTAGTTTACCTTCGTCATTTTTTATGTCAAAAGTTTGTCAAATTACCGGAGCTCGTCCAAGTATCGGACACAAAGTGAGCCACTCGAACCGCAAAACTCTTCGCCGCTACGAGCCAAATCTCGTGAGTAAGCGCGTTTGGAATGCCAAGAAGAAGAAGTGGGAACGAGTTCGCTTGACCGTTCGTGCTCTTCGCACGATTCGCAAACAAGTGATTTAGTTTTTTGTTTCGATCTCTCAGCCCCGCCTCGGCGGGGCTTTTTGTTTTCCGGCTTCCCGTTTTCAGTGGTAATTTTTTTGTGTATCATGAGTGAGCATTGTTTTTCAATTCTTTTTCACCTCACATGAATCCATCTGCGAAAAATCCCTGGAAAGTTGCCACTTTTGTTCTTGGCGGTCTTTTGATCGTTGCTACTCTCAGCGCTGTGTCACTTCACCTTTTTGACAGTTCCATTACACTTTTTTCTCGCGATGAAAATGTCGTGCGTATGCGAGAGTTTGTGAAAAACCGTGCGGAGATTTTTGCGTACTATGAGAAAAATACGACTCGCAATGAAGATGGATCTTTCAGTCTCGGCGTGAAAGATGCGCCTTTGAAAGTCACGGAATATAGTGATTTCCAGTGTCCTTTTTGCGAAGCGTTTTTTACTCGAACGATGCCGGCTTTTCTTACGGACTTTATTCAAAAAGGATCGATGTTTTTTACATATCGAGATTTTCCTTTGGATGGACACTATAATGCTTTTCCTGCTTCTGAGGCGGTTCATTGCGCTGGTGATCAAAATCGATTTTATGCCATGCATGACATGCTTTTCAGCTTTTCTGATTTGTGGACGGATGCGCGCGATGCTCAGCCGGTTTTTGAAAAGTTTGCTGACGCATTGGGTTTGGACACGGACAAGTTTCGTGCGTGTATGAATCAGCATGCTTTTTCTGGTGCTATCCATGCTTCATTGAGCGAAGCGAATGCACTCGGCATTACCGGAACTCCAGGATTTTCGGTGAATGGTTTCAAAGTTTCCGGTGCTCAGTCGGTCGACTATTTCAAGAAAGTTTTTGAAATTGTACAGAATCCAAAACTCCTGAAAGATTATCAGGATGCGGAAAAAAAGGCTGAAGACGCTGCGAATCAGCGTGCAAAAGTTCAAAAATAATTTGTGTGTGCGTTTTGTATGACCCTTGCGCAATCAACTTTGATGCCTTTGAGTGGAAGTTCCCACGCCCATCATTTCTCTCTTCCGGGAGTTGATGGTCGTGAATACTGTCTGAAAGATTTTGCGAATGCAAAAGTTCTGGTGGTGATTTTCATGTGCAATCATTGTCCGTATGTTCTGGCGTGTATTGATCGTTTGGTGGCTCTGCAGGCTGATTTTTTTGGCAGTGGCGTGCGGTTTGTGGGCGTGAATTCGAATGATCCGACAGATTATCCGGAGGACAGTTTTGACGCGATGAAAGTTTTTTCTCGCGAAAAAAAGATGAATTTTCCGTACTTGTTCGACAGTACGCAGGAAGTGGCGCGAGCGTATGGCGCCGTGTGCACGCCGGATATTTTTGTGTACGGCGAGGCAAAGGATGCCACTCAATTTCGCTCGCTTCTGTATCATGGTCGTATTGATGATAATTGGAAGAATATCGACCATGTGACGAGTCACGATTTGCATGATGCGCTTGAGGCGATTGTTGCTGGAAAAACTCCTTCTGCTGACCAAAAACCGTCGATGGGGTGTTCGATTAAGTGGAAGTGATCTTTTTATTGCAGTCACTGATTTTTCTATGATATAAAAGTCTCTTCACTGGTGTTTTTCTTTATTTTTAACTTTTTCTGATATGATGAATGTTCCTCAAGCTTCTCATGACTATCGTGATGTGAATGTTGGTCTTGCTGGTGCGGGGCGCATTGGTGGTGGTCTTATCAATGCAGTTGCCGATATGGGGCATCCTTTCCATATTTCTACGGTGGTGGATGTTGTGAGTCCTGAGACTTTGCAATATCGTCTCAAAAGAGATAGCGCTGGTTCCGGTTTTGATGGCGAAATACGGGTGGAAGGGGAAAAAAATGGTGGCAGAATTATTCGACTGATTCGTGGAAATGTTGATAAGACTCTCACTTATTTTGAGGCTTCACGATTCAATGGGCATATTCCGTGGCGGGACTTTGGCGTTTCTTATGCCATTGATGCGACGGGGAGGGCGGTGAATGATGAGCGCGTTGCCGATTCTCATCTTCTTCCGGATGGTGCGAAACGACTTCTTGTGACGGCACCAAGTTCTCTGGCTGGTGTGCAGTCTGTTATTTATGGTGTGAATCATGGTGACTATAATGGTGGAAGGATTGTTGATAATGCTTCCTGTACGACGAAGGCGGCCGCGAGCCCTTTGAAATTTTTGCGTGATCAATTTGGGGTTCGCAGTGTTCATCTTCGTACTGTTCATGCAGCTCTTCCGGGGATGAATCCGGTTGATACTCACAGGTCTCCTGGGAAGGCGACGGATGATACTCTTCTCAAAGGTCGCGGCCTTTTGGGCAATATGGTGCCCGGATCCACTGGTGCTGCGAAGGGACTTGTCCGTGTTTTTCCTGATCTGGAAGGTCGAATGGACGCTCAGGCACTCAATGTTCCCTTGATGAATGGCTCCCTGATTACTTTGAATATTCGTCTTACCCGAGATATCCCCGGAAGTACTCCTGCGGAGCGTGTGCAATATCTCCAACATGCTTTTCGTCAGTATATTGATGAAGTCCTTCCCCCCGACCTTCTCGGATACAAAGTTATGGATATGGAGCAGCCGGGCGATCCTTTGACGCTTCTGGATGTTGCTCAAATGAAGCATCCACCAGATGCGATGATCAATCGCCGGTCAATCGTGAGTTTGCTTCCTGATGAAGTCGGTCTGGATGCTTGGTATAATAATGAGCTTTCTTCTGTTCATGGTACGGCCCGCATGATTCCGTTTTTGGCGAATTATGATCGTAATTTGGCGGCTGATGAACTCGCTGCTCGATCAGTGTGATACCTCCACCAAATCCCTGTGAGTGCGACCACGACTGTGATGATCGAGAAAATCTGGTTGCGCGTGAAGTAGGTCCAGACGAATCCGATGTGGGCGTCGGGTTCCCGGAAGAATTCGGCGAAGAAGCGGAAGAATCCGTAACTGGCGAGAAAGAGCCAGCTGAGGACTCCTGGTTTTTTGATTTTTTTGCGCAGGGGATAGATGATGAGCAGGACGATGAGGCCTTCGAGAAATGCTTCGATGAGCTGTGAAGGGTAGCGGCAATGCGTCGGGTCGCTCGGGAAGATCATGCAGAATTGTGATTCGGTGACGCGACCGTAGAGTTCGGCGTTGATGAAGTTGCCGATACGGACGAGGAAGATGCCGATCGGGATAATAGGAATGACGATGTCGGCGATTTCGTAGAGGCTCATTTTTTTCACTTTCGCGAAAATGCTGAGGGCGATGATGACGCCGAGCGCTCCTCCGTAGAAGGACATTCCGCCTTTCCAGATGCTCAGAATTTCACTGAGGTGCGAGAGATAGAATTCGAAGTTGAAGAAGAGAATGTAGCCGATTCTTCCCCCGAGGACCACGCCGAGCAGCATCGTGAGCATGAGATCTGGGACGAAATCTTTGTCTGTTTTGAACCCCCGCTCTTTGATGAATTTTCCGAGGAGGAAGTAGCCGATCGCGAAGGTGAGGAGGTACATGAGGCCGTACCAGTGAATGGCAATGGGACCGATGTTGATAATGACGGGATTGATGTGGGGGTAGGGGAGCATGGGTGTTTGTAAAATTCTTGAGAATTATCTTGTGAGGAGTGGATCTTGTTCTCCGGCTTCTAAAAAGCCTTTTGCTCGAAGAATGCACGCTGGACATTTTTCGCATGGAGGATTTTTGCCTTGGTAGCAGGTGTGAGTGAGAGTGAGGAGATCGAATTGTCCGAGTTTTTTCATCATGGTGACTGTCTCTGCTTTTGTGAGATACATGAGCGGGGTGTGAATGGTAAATGTGCTGTCCATGCCCCGTGACAGTGTTTTTTCGAGCGCTTGCATGGTGTTTTTACGGCAGTCAGGATAACCGCTGTAGTCCGTTTGACAGACGCCGGTGACGAGATCGTGGATGCCGCGTGAGTATGCATATGCGGCAGCAATCGTGAGGAAAAAAATGTTGCGTCCGGGAACGAAGGTTGACGGCAAGCCTTTTTCTCCCTTTTTGGGGGTCGTGATTTTGATGTTTCCCGTGAGCGCGTTTTTCCCGAGTTGTTGAAAAATATCGGTTTTGATCACCGTGTTTTTGAGCCCCAGTTTTTTACTGATTTTTTTGGCTGCCGCGAGTTCTCTTTTATGTCGTTGGCCGTAGTCGAACGAGATTGTTTCGCAATTTTCCGCGCCAAACTTCTTCATTGCCCATGCGAGGCATGTTGTGGAATCTTGGCCACCGGAGTGGAGAATGAGGGCTTTGGACATGTATCGATTGTACCATAATGGATTATCATTCCTGATCAGCTTTGACATTGACTGATAATGAAAAATATATTAAAATCATATTCCATGCATATTTCCACCTATCTTCATCGTGTTCTGGAAAAGTTCGGCCTCTCCAAAGGTGAAATTGATGTGTATCTCCTCCTTTTGAAAAATTCATCTCGAGATGTTTCTTTTTTGAAAGAAAAAACTTTGTATAGCTCTGCTGGTATCTACAAAATTTTAAAATCTCTTCACGACCGAGGATTCGTGGTGAGCTCTCTTTCGAAGCCGATGATTTTTACTGCTGTTCCTCTCGTGCAGGCGGCTCGATATTTCGATACCTATAGTCGAAAAATGGCTCGTATTTCTGACAATTTGAAGGAGTTTTCCAAACTCATGAGCATTCCGTCGGATGCAGAGATTCATGACGACAATGAGTTAATCGATTATTATTTGAGTATTCCCAAGAGAGTGAATGATTTTATTTGGTGTGTTGGATCTTTTGAGGCGGTGGTGAATTTTTTTGGGCCTGATATTGAGAAGGAATTTATTCGTGGTCGTTGGAAACGCGGAATTCATGCCGATGCGATTATTTTTGATAATTCTCAGCATTCGAAAGAGCTCGCCGGTCGCGATAAGCTTGAGAAGCGCGAGACAAAATTGATTCCGCATGGAAGCTATCCTCTGGAATTCGGGTACCTTTTTGGTGATACCTATTTGAATTTTTATAAATCCGATGACGGGAAAGCAAAAGTCGTGAAAGTTTGTGCGCCTGCCTTTGCCCGTGCAAAACTGATTCAGTATCAGCAGCTCTGGAATTCTACTGTACGGTAGAGCGTTTTCCGCTTTGTATGTCTTGATTTTTTCAAAAGTCATTGTTTTTTGATATGCGATGTACTGTGTTTTTCTTATGGCATCTCAAAAAATCGCTTTTGTTCAGCCGCATATTCCTGCGGGAAAATCTTTAGGGATTGAAAAGTCGCCAACCTCAATTCAGGCTCTTGCGGGTCAGCTGGAGCGTGATGGTCATGAGGTTCGTATGTTTCACGAGCCGGTAGGCGATTTGATGGAAAAGCTGATTTCCTTTCATCCGGATGTTGTTGGTATTTCTACGATGACTGCGAATTTTCCTGAAGGTCGTGCGGTTGCTGATGCAGTGAAGCGTTTTCGGGATGATATTTTTGTAGTACTTGGTGGATGGCACGCTTCGGGATGTGCGCGAGAATATCTTGCTGGACATGAGACGGAGACTCTTTCGGAAATTCTTAACCCCCAATCTTCCTTTGATTGTATCGTTGTGGGAGAGGGGGAACTGGTCATGTCGGAATTGGTACAGAAAATTTCCAGTGGTGTTGATTTTCGTGATGTGACAGGGATTGGCTTTTATGATCTTGAAGGAATTCATATTACCACTGCCGAGAGAATTAAAGATTTAGATACGCTTGCAGATCCGTCTTGGCGCGGTCTGCCGATTGAAAATTATCGTGATCAGCGCAGTGGTGCTTTGGATTTGAGTTGTCATTTTCATCGTGCATGTCGATTTGATTGTAGTTTTTGTGCGACATCGGCGGTGTATGGTCGCGGTGTGCGATCATTCAGTCCGCAGCGTGCGATTGATCAGATCCAATCTTTGTTGGAACAGTTTCACCCTCAGGTTATTACTTTTACTGATGAGGACTTTTTTGCGAGTCCACCCTGGGTTCGGCGCCTTGTTGAGCTTTTGGAAGAGCGCGATTTTCATGGTCAGTATGGAGTGGAATTTGATGTTTTTTCAACATTGAATGATCTTCATAGATTTGAATCTTCTGAAACTGGCGGCGCTTTTCTTGATCGTATGAAGAAAGTTGGTTTTGGGAGTTTTACAGTTGGCGTAGAATCTCTGAATCCGCGGATTTTACGAGGATATAACAAAGAGCTGATGATTCTTCCAACCATGACAAATGACCAAAGGGCGAAATATCGGGTAAGTTCTGTGGAAATTCAGAATGAAATGCTCGTATCGCACTATTTTGATTGTGTGCAGCGTGCAATTACTTTTGCGCAGTCGCACGGAATTTTCGTTGTGGGAGATTATATTTTAGGGAATCTCGGGGAAACTGCAGACGAAGTTCGTGCGGGTTTTGAAAAATTTTCTCGTTTGCGAGGTTTGCATGTTGCATATTTGCCTATCTTCACGCCATTTCCCGGTACGGGTCTTTGGAGAGAAGCATATAATTCTGGCAAGATTGCACGCGATGCTTCTGGGAAAATCGATTGGTCAAAATTCGATGCGAGTGCCGGTGCGCTCGATTTGGGCTATGATGTGGCGGCACTGCGCAATGAATTAGAAATTCAATTTTACACATCGTCGCGATACCATGTCGATATGCTTGCGGCGATTACTCGAGACTCCTCCCTTGCTCGGTTTTTCGAATCCCGATTTCAATATTTGAATCGGCTTTTTCCTGAAAATCCGCTTGTAGTACAGCGCCTTCGGGAACTATCGGACATTTCTCAGGATGTGAAGTCTCGTTGAGAATCGGAAGTTTTTTTCTTCGCAGAGGGGGGCTAGCCATTTTTCTCGCTTGTTGATTGTTTCCGGTGTTGTCCCTTCTGGCATGAGCCAGATTTTATTGTGGGGGATTTTTTCTTGTGCGGCGAATTGTTCGATTTCTTCGATGTCTTCGAGCGTTTGGACGACGAATTTGAAAATATGATTTGAGGCGGGTTGGCCGGCGCTTTTTTTATGAAGTCGAAGATTGAGTTTGTACCAGGCATTTTTACTGTTTCCCAGTTTCGGTGAAATGTTGAAATGGTCGATGATTTTTTCGCCCATGACATTGGGAATTGTGCCGTTGGTTTCGATTTCAAAAAAATATGTGTCGCCGAGGATTTTGCGCAGTTCGGTGATTTGTTGTTGGTGGAGCATCGGTTCGCCGCCGGTGATGACGAGGAAGTGGCATGGATACTTTTGTATTTCTGCTGCGACCTTTTCGATGGTCCAATCTTCGTACTTTTCTTCGCCCTTTTTCCAGGTGTACGGCGTGTCGCACCAGCTGCAGGCAAGATTACATTGTCCTGTGCGCACGAAAATGGCGGGGACGCCGCTGTGTGGGCCCTCGCCTTGAATACTAAAAAATACTTCTGCTATTGGGATTTTGACTGGGTGCGCGCCGGCGTCTACTTTTTCTTTTTCCATGTTGGATGTTCGTAGCGTGTGTCGACGGAGGTGACGATGCCACCGCGGTTGTTGAATGCTCCATGAATTTCGATCATGCGTGGCTTCACCCAGCGCACAAAATCGTCACGCAATTTGTTGACGACATGTTCGTGGAAAATGCCGAGATTGCGGTAGGCGAGGATGTATTCTTTGAATGATTTGAGCTCCATGCAGCGTTTGTCCGGAATGTAACGAATGGTGATCGTGGCGAAATCGGGAAGTCCGGTTTTTGGGCAGATGCAAGTAAATTCACCGATGACGGATTCAATGACATAATCACGATCCGGATATTCGTTGGTCCAGGTTTCGATTTCCGGGAGTTTGAGTGCTGGAATATGGTCCTGACGATCGTCGTAAAGGCTTTTTACCGCTGCGGTTTTTGGTGCTGATTTCATGAAGATTCCTTGGGGTTAGGAAATTGCTGCGAGTGGCAAGAAGAGTGTGAGCAGAATTCCGAAAGCCACGAGGAGGATGAAGTGTTTTTTCATGCCAGTATGCTAGCAGTATTTTCGGTTCTGTGCTACCTTTTTTGGCATGAAATCCTATGAATTTGCTCAGAAGCGTGCGGCAATTTTGGCTTTGATCCGAAAATTTTTCGCAGCTCGAAATTTTCTCGAGGTCGACACACCACTTCTCGTCCGGCTTCCGGGCATGGAGCCCTATCTGGATCCGTTTAAAACCGAATTTGTCGGCATGGACCTTCGGCATCGACAAGATCTGTATCTCATCACTTCGCCGGAGTACGCTCTGAAGCGTCTTCTTGCCGATGGATATGAGAAAATTTTTCAGATTTCCAAATCTTTTCGCAACAAAGAAACGGGTGGACCGCTGCATAATCCGGAATTTACGATGATTGAATGGTATCGTGCACATGCGGATTATCATGACATCATGCACGACACGATTTCGCTCGTGCAATTTTTGGTGTTCGAACTTTTTGGCGGTACAACTTTTTCGTATCAGGGTCGCGTCATTGATGTTTCGAAAGTAGAAATTGTGACGATGCAGGAAATTTTTGAAAAATATACGGGCATTTCTCGTGAACAATTTGAGGATGAAACACGGTTTCGCGCTTTTTTTGAGCCGAAATATGGCATGTCGCCTTCTGGCGAACCTCGGTCGTACGATGATCTTTTTTTTCTCGCTTTTCTCAATCAAATTGAACCGCATCTCGGCTTTCCGCATCCGGTGATGATCAAAGAGTATCCTGCGTCGATGGCTGCTTTGGCTCGCCTCTGTCCGGGGAATCCGAAGTATGCTGAGCGCACGGAGCTCTATATCGCGGGCATGGAGTTTGCGAACGGCTTTTCTGAGCTCAATGATGCGGCTGAGCAGCGACGCCGTTTGGAAGAGGAACGGGAACATCGTCAAAAGCTCGGGAAATTGGATTATCCCGTGGATGAGAAGTTCCTGGAAGCGGTTGGAAAAATGCCGGAGAGTAGCGGTATCGCACTGGGTGCGGATCGCTTGATCATGCTGCTTTTGGATGCTCAGTCGATTGAGGAAGTTCTTTTTTTCCCTCTTGACGAATTGTGATACAATCGTTTTGACTCTGCGTCACAATTCTCCCATTTTCATTTTCTAAATTTCTCTTTTTTATGCCAGATTTCAAGAAAGGAATGGCCATCAAATATGAGGGCGAAACATATGTTGTTACTTCTGCTCAGCACGTAAATCCTGGTAAGGGTGCGGCTTTTACTCGTTGTAAGATGAAGAATATTCGCAGTGAACGATCGATTGAAGTGACATTCAAGTCTGGTGAACAACCGGATGAGGCGGATATGCAATTTCGCCGCTGCCAGTATATGTATAGCGATGGTGAGGAATTTAATTTTATGGATAACACGAATTTCGAACAATTCACTCTTTCCAAAGAAATGGTGGGGGATTTGTCCGACTTCCTCATCGAAGGTGGAGAAACGACTGTGATTTTCGTCGATGACAAGCCGGTGAGTCTTCAGCTTCCGACAAAAATGGAATTCAAAGTTATTACTGCTCCACCGGGTGAGCGTGGTGATACCGCCAGTTCTGGTACAAAACCGGTGGTGATCGAAACCGGTGCGACGATCAATGCACCACTCTTCATCAAAGAAGGTGATGTTATTAAGGTCAATACGGAAACTCACGAGTATTCTGAACGCGTTCAGAAATAATCTTCCCCATGACAAAACCCTCCTCTCACGATCTTGAAATTTTGAAAATTCCTGCGTATCAGCGCAAGACGGCGCTCGATCGTCGGAGTGCAAAAAAACCTTTGCGGACGGCGCTCGATCGTAAACAGGATGAAGATCGGAAGCAAGAAGTTCACCAGGAGCGTCTTTCGAAGACTGCTCGCGTTTCGAAAGTGGATCTTCCGCGGCCGACTGCGGCGACATATTCTTTCCGCAAGAATTTCCAGAAGGAGATGCAGCGGGCACATGAAGAGCTTTCGATCCAAGATGCTTCGCCCGTTGTTTTGGACGCGCCTCTTTCTCCTTTGCCTTCCACGAAGGTTGCTACTCATAAACCTTCATCTCGCTATGAAACGGTCGGTGAAGTGACCATGTATCTCGAGAAAATTCAGGTAGCCATTATTGATGTGACAAAACCAATTCGATTGGGTGATACTCTCTGGTTTGAAGATGAAACCGGTCTTTTTTTTCAGACCGTTGAATCGATGCAGTTGAATCGCAAGGAAATTAAAATTGCGAGAAAGGGTATGGATATCGGTATGAAAGTGCTTCGTGAACCACGGCTTCATGGTCGTGTCTACAAAGCTTAAAACCTCTCAAAATCGGTCCGGTCCGGCCCAGAGGCGCCCCGGACACTTCTCTTTGCTTTGCGCACTTTTACCACTTCGAGCTTCCGCCTCCGCCTGAAAATCCGCCACCGCCGAATCCTCCGAAACCGCCGCCACCGCCGCCGAAACCACCTCCACCTCCGAAACCGCCCCAGAATCCGCCGCCTCTTCCGCCTGGTCCTTTTGGTGCCTCTGAAACAATTTTATCGAAAATGTAGCCCACAGTACTTCCTCCCACCAGTGCAACGACGATTATAAAAGGATTCAGTCCGCCGCTGACGATGGCTGCAAGAACGGCGGTAATGCCACCGGTGATGGTTCCTGCGCGTGCATCTTTACTCTTTGCCATATGGCTGGCGAAGAATGAGAGGATCAATGGGACGAAGAAGAAGAGTACCGTAAAGAGAATGCTGAGCGGGTCGTCTTTTGGGTTTTGTGTTGGAAGATTTGCAATGTCGAATTCTCCTTTGGCTGTTTTTTTGACAATGTCGAGAGTGTCGATGATTCCTTGATAGAAATTTCCTTCGCGGAATCGTGGTCGTGCAAAATTGTCGAGAATTTTGGTGCTCGTGAGGTCGGTGAGTGCGCCTTCGAGGCCTTGGCCGATTTCGAGTCGCATCGTGCGATCATCGGTTGCAATGGTAAAAAGAACTCCATTGTCGAGTTTTTTATCTCCAATTTTCCAGTTGTCAGTAACATGAATGCTGTACTCTTCGATGGTTTCCGGGGCCGTTGTTTTCACGATGAGAACGGCAATTTCGTTGCTCGTTTTTTGAGTGAAGTTCTTAAGATCTGACTCGATGTTTTGTTTTTGTTCCTGAGTAAGGATGCCGACGGTATCGGTTATATATCCTGTCGCTTTGGGGTAATTGGTTTTTGCAAACACTGTCACTGCTGAGGTGATCAGCAGTGACAGGATCATTGTCGCGAGAATTTTTTTTGAAAATTTCATGAGGCTTCTGTCTGTCGAAATTCGTTGCTATTTCGTGGTATCGAGATTTACTTTTGGTGCCGTTTTCGCTTCTTCTACAGCTTTAAACATTTCTTTTTGTTCGAATCCAAAAACTTTTGCCATCAATGTTCCCGGGAATTGTCGTACTTGAACATTATATGTTCCTACTGCTTCATTGTAACGCTGACGAGCAACAGAGATTCTGTTTTCACTTCCTTCTAATTGAACCATCAAATTTTGAACGGTCTCTGATGATTTGAGTTGTGGATAGTTTTCCATGACCACGAGGAGCCTTGCTACAGCGGATTCGAGCTGATTTGCTGCTGCAACTTGTTCTCCGGTATTTTTTGCTGTTTTTGCGTTGGCATAATGAGCGCGAGCCTCTGCGATATCGCCGAAGATTTTTTGTTCCTGTTTCAGGACGCCTTTGACGGCTTCTGTCAGGTTTGGGATGAGATCGAAGCGTCTTTGATATTGTGTTTCAACGCCGCCCCATTCTTGTTGAACATTGGTTTCTGCGGTGACGAAACCGTTGTATGAACCCATAGCCCAGAGTCCGAGGATGACGATGACTCCAAGGCCGATCAGGAGTTTTTTTGACATGCGTAAGTGTTGTTAATGATTGATGCTTCTATTGTATTCTTTCTTGGTGATGAATACAAAAAAACCCCGCCGAAGCGGGGTTCATTGCTTGAATCAAAATCAATTATTTTGTTTCTGCAGCTGGAGCTGTTGCTGGAGCTGTTGTTGCAGCTGGAGCTGTTGTTGCAGCTGGAGCTGCTCCCTCTGTTGTTGTTGCTTCTTCTGTTGACTGACCCCAAGAGCAGCCAGAAACGATAAGAAGACCGAGCATGCTCATAGCGATGATACCTTTTTTCATAGAAAAATGTGATTTAGAAAATAAGAAATAGAGGTACATCGATTATACATCTTCTTGTGGTTGGTGCAACTTCACGAGATTTCTTTTATTTGCCTTTTTCTGTTTTTTTAGTCCAATATATCCATTTTCACAAAATGTTGTGGTGTTCTTGTTCATGTAATACAACTTGCTGGAGCCAAAAACTCGCTGTACACTCCTGGGGAATCTCTGAAAAACGCTCGTATGTCATCTCTTGTGCCATTTTCTTGGGAAACTTTTCCTCGACCGATCGTGGCGCTGGCGCCGCTGGCGGGGTATACCGATTCTGCCTATCGACAGGTGGTGAAACTGCTCACGAAAGATATTGTGTGTTTTTCGGAGCTTACGAGTGTGGCTGGGCTACATTATGGTGGTAAAAATACTGAGCAGATGCTCGGATTTCAGCCGGGTGAATATCCTTTGATCATGCAGCTTTTCGGCAAGGAGGTGGAATTTTTCCCTGATGCTGGAAGGCGACTTGAGGCGATGGGTGTTGCTGGAATTGATATCAATATGGGCTGTCCGACGACGAAAGTGGTCTCTACGGAATGCGGTTCTGCGCTCCTGAGAAATCCTGAGCTCGCGGCGGATATTGTGCATGCTCTTTCAAAATCTGTTTCTATTCCGGTTTCTGTGAAGACGCGCCTTGGGTATGAGACTTATGATTTCGAGAAGTTTTTGAAATTTTGTACACTCATGCAGGATGCGGGTGCAAAACTTATTACGATTCATGGTCGAACACGCAAACAAGCTTTTTCGGGGAAATCAAATTGGGAACCGATTTACGAGCTGAAGAAGCATTTAAAAATTCCCGTTATCGGCAATGGAGATATCGAGACGATCGATGATGCGCTTACGAAAATTAAAAATCTTGATGGGGTGATGATCGGGCGTGCGACGCTCGGAAATCCTTGGCTTATTGCACAAATTGCTGCGGCACTGCGGGGGCAACCTGCTCCGCAGGTTCCTCAGACGATTTGGGAAAAACTTCCTCTTATTCGTGAGCATGTTCGTCTCGCGGTGGAGTGTCATGGCGAAAAGAAGGGTATTATCGAAATGCGAAAGCATCTCGCCGCGTACATTCACGATTTTCCCGGTGCGCGAGAGGCGATTGTTCGCATCATGAGTCCGGGTGCTATTACCGAGGCTGCCCTTGGAGAAATTTTTGATTGGATTGAAAAAATGCGCGACCCTGTTTTTCAGGATTCTTTCTTTAATCGCAAACAGGCAGAGTTGATACAGTAACGCTCACCAGTTTTTGTTGGTCCATCGGGGAATACATGGCCAAGATGTCCGCCGCAGTTTTTGCAGGTGACTTCGATGCGGCGCATGCCATGAGAGTCGTCTTCATGGAGTTCGATATTTTCTTTGTTGGCAGGTTGGTCGAAACTTGGCCAGCCGGTGCCGGAGTCGAATTTGGCATCGGAGGAGAAGAGTTCGTGTCCGCAGGCGACGCAGGTGTACATGCCTTTGTCTTTGGAGTGAACATATTCTCCAGTAAATGGCGCTTCCGTCCCTTTCTGTCTCAGAATTCTGTATTGCTCAGGGGTGAGTTTTTCGTTCCAGTTTTTGTTATCTTGGGTCATTGCTTGGTGAAGTAAATATTGATTCAGCTTCAGTGTACCTTTTTTGCCTTTTTCTTTCCAGCTTCTCTGCAAAGCTGTTTTCGGCGCACGTGTATTGACAAAATTTGTGTATTTGTTATAGTTTCCCCCTTCTGGCGTGGTTGTCTTGAAAACAGCTTAGAAATTAACCCCTTAGCTTCATGTATAAGAAACTTTTTCTGGTGTTTGTCGCCTCAACAACGTTTTTCAATACTGCTGTTTCAGCTTTGGCTGCTTCTCCAACCTTGAATCCTGAATATAATTTTCAGTTTAATGTTTCGAACGATAAAGAAGTTCTTCATTTTGATTCTTTTGATGAAGATGCAAATTCCTCTTCTTTTTGGACGACGAATCTGGATAATGTCGATGAGGATCTTTCTTCGATTCCTGTTCAGACTTCAACTTTCTTGAAATCGTCTTTTTGGAAGGAGGTTGATGTTTTTGATTTCCAGGCTTCTGAAAATGATACTTTTTTGGTTGATGTTCCTCATGGTATGGGATATCTCGTGAATGAAAAAGATCGTATTTATACTTCATTTCGTGTCCTTACGGGTCAGCGCCGGGTGGTTCGTTATATTGGCCGCCGTTATTTTGCCGGAACGCCGGAACAGACATGGTATGCTCGTTCCCGTGAGATTAAACGCGATCGCGTGACTTTCTCTTCGAGCGGTGAATTCTTTCGTCTTTATTTCAAAAATGCAGGAACTCCTTACGGAATTCATGGTTATAAGTATTATCAGCAGAATATCGCGAAAGGCGCTTTGTACTTGAGTATGGGTTGTATCTTGGTGGATGATCGCGTCCTTGATGTGATTGAAAAAAGCTTCTATGCTACGGGAAAAAATTTGAAAGTCGTGACGACGAGCGACGAGTCGGTACTTCCGTTTTCCTTGTAAATATGAATCAATTTTTACGGCATGATGGCAAGGAATTTCAGCAGGATGAGATTCTTGCGCAATTTGTTGATCGCGTGATTGGTGACAATGGTGGTCCTGCTCTGGCATCGGATATGGATCATACGATGTTTGATAAAGATCTTGGGATTTTGGTCTTTTTGGAAAAATTGGCTGATCCGAATTTTTGGAATCTTGGTCCGCATGAATTTGAAAAACTTCTTCTTCCTGATTTGTATCGTCGCCTTTTGGAGCGTGGAAAGAATAATCATGTTGCTCATTTGAAGCCTGAACATTGCAGTCTTGCTCTTGATCTTGTTCGTGATCTTTCCGGACTTTATAACTTTATTCATCGCCTTAAGCGTAACGGAAGGACTCCTGTTGGCGACTCGAAACATTCTACTCGAAATACTATTCCGACTCATGTTGTCCAGGTTTTTGCCCGAAAAATGTTGGAGTTCGATCGTCTTTTTCTTATTATGGATCGGTATCTGACGCCTCATACGAGTGGTCAGCTTTTGATGCGGACGCGATTTTTTTCCGGAAAAGATCCTGAAGTCGTGAAAGAATTAACTCGCCGTGTTTTTGGGCGAACGGACACTTCGGTACATCCGGATCTTTCTCTTCAGATGACGAGTGATCATGAAGATGCAGTCAGAAATGTTCACCAAAAAGTCTCCGAACAAAGAATCGCTGATGTTCATGGTCCTAGCGCCTCTCTGTATCATCGCATTGAGCGTGTCATTCACCCCGTTGAAGGAACTCGTGATCTTCTTCGTGCCATGATTCAGGATCTTGGCGTTCCCGGTATTGTCTTGACGGCGAATCTCTACAGTATTGCGAAAACTGCTTTTGATTCATCTCAACAAGATTATAGATTTCTTGCGCAGCAACCTTTTCATGAAGCAAATCCTCGTCAGGACTCTTATCTGATTGGTACTCGTCTTCATCGTCGTACTCATGGTAAAGATGGTCAAGTTATCTTGCCCAATGTTGAAGGGCTTCCGGTTTTTGGTCCTCAGAAAGTTCAAGAGGCAAACGCTTTTGCTACTCGTCGTGGGAGGTTTTTGGGTGCTGGTTTCGGCGATTCCGTTCCAACCGATGGAGCTTTTCTCTCTTCTACTCTTGAACAGGGTGGTTTTGCTTTTGTTGTTGGTCGTGACTTTGATAAGACGAAGGAAAAATTCGGCGAAGTTTTTAATCCTTTGATAAATACCTCTCGCGAGGTTGCCGAGAGGATTTTTTATATCGTTGGGTAATTCTTTTTTCCGTGAGTTGTGCGCCTAACCTTTTGAGGGCTGGATTTAGAGTCCCAGAAGTACTGCGGCAATCCATGGGAATGCAACAGTGACATCGCTTTGGATGATCTGGTAGTAGCTCTGGGTAGAGAGTTTGTCCCAGGTGATTTTTTCTTTGCCGCCGGCGCCGGAATAAGAACCGTAAGACATGGGTGAGGATCCAATTTCGATGAATCCTGCCCAGTCACGGACTTTGCCGTGGAGCTGGAGATCGTGTTTGATGGAAGGGACGACGCAGATCGGGAAATCTGCGGCAATGCCGCCACCGAGTTGGAGGAAAGCGATCGGCGCATCTTTTGACTCTTCGAGATACCAATCGTAGAGAGAGGTGAAATAATCGAGGCCAGTTTTCATCACGGCGCCATTAACGGTTGGTATTCCTTTTTTCTTGTGTTTGCCGCCATAAGTGTAGCTGGCGAAAATGTTTCCCATAGTCGAATCTTCGAATCCTGGGATGACGATTGGGATGTTTTTCTTGTATGCGGCGTATGCCCAGCAATCGTCAGGGTTGGCCTTTGGATCTGGTTTTATGAGATTTTCCGAGAAAAGTCTTCGGAAATATTCGTGTGGAAAATAACTTTTACCTTGCTTCTCTGCTTCTTTCCACATTTTGAGGAGATGCGGTTCCATGATGCGGACACTTTCATCTTCTGGCAAAAATGTGTCGGTGATGCGGCGAAGACCGGCGTCGCGAAGTTCGGCTTCTTGATCAGGTGTGAGTTCGGTGTAGCGAGGAATATAGGCGTAGTGGGAGTGGGCGACATAGCGATAATAGGACTCTTCATGATTGGCACCAGTTGCGGAGATCATGTGTACTTTTCCTTGTCGGATGAGATCGGCGAGCATAACACCCACCTGAAATGAACTGAGTGCGCCGGCGATCGTCACGACGAGTTTCCCGCCGTTTGCGAGGTGATCTTTGAGCCAGAGTGCTGCCTGGAGTGTGGCGCCGCCGTTACAGTGATTGAGTGTCCTTTGTGCGAACGCTGACACGGGATTTTTGCTTTTTTTGATGTGGGAGCTGAGTGTGCCGCTGGTGACGCTACTTCCTCCTGCGCCGCCGGCAGAATCCGTGACGATGAATTTCTTGAGGGCTGGAGAGAGTTTATTGAATTTTTTCTGTGACATGGAAATAAGGGATTATAAACCTATTCTATCGCCGCCCAGTCTATCGTTTTTTTCCCGATGGATGCAAGGTATTGATTGGTTTTGCTGAAATGTTTGCAGCCAAAAAATCCCGAGTATGCCGAGAAGGGCGAGGGGTGTGCGGCGGTGAGGACGAGGTGTTTGCTGCGGTCGATGATGCGACCTTTTTCCTGAGCGTAACGACCCCATAGCAGAAAAACGACGCCTGTTTTTTGGTCGGAAAGAGCTTGTATTGCGGCATCGGTGAACTGTTCCCAGCCTTTGTGCTGGTGTGAGCCCGCTTGGTTGGCACGGACGGTGAGTGTGGCGTTGAGCAGAAGAACACCTTGCCGACTCCAATTATCCAGATTGCCGGTTGGCGGCATTTTCGTTCCGGTGTCCGATGCAATCTCTTTGTAAATGTTTTGGAGTGAGGGCGGAAGGGCAGTGCCATCACTCACCGAGAAGCAGAGTCCATTGGCTTGTTTTGGTCCATGATAGGGGTCTTGACCGAGGATGACGACTTCCACATTTTCGAAGGGGCAGAGCTCGAAGGCGCGAAAAATATTTTTTCCTTCGGGGTAGACTTTCGCTGTCCGGTATTCATTTTTCACGAATTCAATCAACTCCTGGAAATATTCCTTTTCGAATTCTTGTTCGAGGACTTTTTGCCAGGAGTGATGAATTTTAACGCTCGTCATACGGTCATCATATCAAAAATCATACGCCTGCTCCCCGTGAAGTGCGCGATCAAGACCTTCTGCTTCTTCTCGATCGTCGACGCTGATTTTCATGAGAGACTTGAGTACTCGCAGTATGACATAGGTCATGACGAAGGCGAAGACGATAGAGATGAGTGTGCCGTAGATGTTTGCGAGAAATTGATCCATGTTTCCTTCGATGAGGCCGGAGAATCCGCCGATGGCTTTTTTGGCGAAGACGCCGGTAAGAATGGATCCCACGATACCGCCCACGCCATGACAGCCCCAGACATCGAGTGCATCATCCCAACCCATGCGCATGCGGAATTTGATGGCGTAGAAACAGACGATGGATGCGAGAATGCCGATCATGAGTGCGCCACTTGGTTCGACATATCCTGCTGCTGGCGTGATGGCGACGAGGCCTGCGAGCACTCCCGTGAGTGCTCCGACCATGCTTGGTCTTTTATCAACGATCCAGGAGAGCAGGAGCCAGGTGACCATCGCCATCGATGCGGCGATGTCAGTGTTGGCAAATGCTGCTGCAGCCTGTCCGTTGGCAGCGAGGGCGCTGCCGGCGTTGAAACCGTACCAGCCGAACCAGAGAAGTCCGGTGCCGAGGGCGACATACGGAATGTTGTGAGGGAGGTGCTCGGTATTTTTTCTTTTTCCCAGGACGAAAACGGATGCGAGTGCCGCCATACCGGCGCTGATATGGACGACGGTTCCTCCGGCAAAATCAATTGCTCCGAGCTTGGCGATGAAACCTCCGCCCCACACCCAGTGTGCGAGTGGTGCATAGACGAGGATGCTCCAGATCACGAGAAAAACGAGATAGCTTTTGAAATTCATGCGTTCGGTAAATGCGCCCGTGATGAGCGCGGGTGTGATGATGGCGAACATCATTTGGAAGACGAAAAATGCGAAGAAGGGGACGGTCGTTCCGTAGATTGTCGATGGTGTGAGTCCTACGCCGCTCAGCATAAAATGATTGAGTCCACCGATGAATCCTCCTATGTCTGTGCCGAATGACAGAGAGAAGGTGAGTACTGCCCAGATGACGGTGACCAGGCCCATCGAGATGAAACTTTGCATCATAATCGTGAGGACGTTTTTTCGTTTCACGAGGCCGCCATAGAAGAAGGCGAGTCCCGGCGTCATGATGGCGACGAGCGCTGCGGAAATGAGGACGAAAGCAGTATCTCCCGAACTGATGAGACTGGCAGTGGCAGTTGGCATAGAGAAATGATGGATAAAGAAAATGAGAAACGATAATTTTCTTGCATGTGCGCAAGAACAAAAGTCAGCGTATCAATTTTTTTGGTGCGTGCAAGATTTTTTTCTGTTCTTTTCTGTCGCTGTTCTTCTTTGCAACAGGCCATTTTTGGCTTTTGATGGATTTTTTATTTTTTGGTTTTCTTTTTTTGTCGAAAAAATCGACAACAGATTTCTTCTGGACTTTCTCTTGACAAAAAGTCTTTCGATCTTTATGTTTTTTCTTCAATTTTACTCCGCTGCGATACTTCAAAAGCATTTATGGAAGCCGAAAAAATCGCTCGTTATCAACGATTTACTCGCTATCTCGAAGAGCCGATCCGAGAGATTGTGCCGGCGATGTGGCAACTTCCGTATGTGCTGGATACGGGACATACATGCTCGGGGCATATTTTAGCTCAACCTCAGCATTCTTATGAAAGGTACTCAAGTCGATATGGTTGGTATCCTCATCGTGCGATTCTCGAATTTGGATTTTCCGAAGATCCGGCGCTTACAGATGCTCGCGACGGATTTCGTGCAGATTTGAAGCGAGTGAGTGCACAGGAAGGTCATGTCACGATAACTTTTCATGATGTGTGGACTTCTCATTGGGATCGAGCGCCTTCTCATCCTCGTGTAGCTCTGTCGAATTTACGTGAAATGTATAATGCCGATATTCCTCAAAATTTAGAGAAAACCGAGGACTCCGTTCGGCTCGTCGAGAATCTTCTGGTTCATTTCTGGGAGCAAATTGCTACTGTTGTGCGCACGCATAATCCTCAGGCACAGATTAGCCCGATCCAAGGCAAAAATTTTCGAAATGTTATCAACTGGGATCACTGGGCATCGTGTTTTCCGACTTGAATAAGATCAAAATTTGCCATGCACTTGACAGATCGTGCTATTATAGTCTATAATTATTAAAAACATAACTTAAAAGCTCTATGTATCCAAACGGACGCGAAAGACGCTCGGGCGAAGATGATTCCCATGGATTGGCTCAGCGCGCATTGCGTGAAAGAACTCCTTTAAATGAGTTAAAACTAAGAGAAAAAGCAGATCGCGGACATGAAAAAGTGTTGCTTGCAGGCGCGCAGGAAGAATTACTCGCTATAGCTGGGTTTACGAGGGAAAAAGCAGCCGCAGAATTAACTCCTGTTGAACCGCAGCAGTGCGTTGAACAAAATCCAGAGGAAGAAGGATGGCTTGAACGAACTCCAGTGCGACAAAAATGGTTTGATGCATTCAAAGGTCGTTTTCACGCCCTTTCACAACTTCATCAAGGCGTGGAATGGGATGATGTTGAAAAATTTTTAATAGCACATCCGGAAGTGATGAAGAAGCTTAAAATTTTAGATGATGCTGGTTTTGAAATGAATGTTTTTCCTTCAAAGAATAATGGCGAGATTCAGTTCCGTGCTGCCCAAACGAATGTCGCTAAAATTGCAATGCAATACAAAAATATTATATATGATCAAAGAGCAGAAATGTTCACATCCCACCCGGCAAATGGTAATGCGGTGGACATTGCTGCATCTCTGGGCGTAGAATTGGCTGATCAAAAACTGTATAAACAATTCCCATTAGAACATGGTAGGGTATGGTTAAAAACACATGACGATGTTAGAGCAACCGGTTATGCGCTCACTGGTGGCAGTGACGATTATACTCCTTGCTGGGAGGAAAATGCGTCCGCCCATGTTATTGATTGTTCGTTCTGCCCCGTGCTAAGGGTCAAAAAAGCTTAGTATTTGAACTTTCGACTTTCTTAAGCCATGCCTTGTGCATGGCTTTTCTTAAACCTTTGCG
>CAZFSD010000013.1:0-23339 GCA_964521465.1 uncultured Candidatus Peribacteria bacterium
TTTCAGACCTTGCAGCTCAGGCTCAAGAACTTCAGGAAAAAGGCGATTTCCCTCGTGCTCAAGAGGCGCTCAATGTTTATAAGAGTATTCTTGAAAAATATGAAAGTGGTGCCCTGCGAGAAGATCTTTCCCGAAATCCTGTTTTGGTTGAAAAAATGGAGCATGCCCATCAACTTTTTGCCCTCTTGTCTCGTCCAGATCCTGTGAGTCCTTCAACAACTTCGGAAACTCTTCCTGTTCGCACTGCTAGCGCGCCGGTCAATACCGTCTCTTCTCCTTCAACTGTTCCGGTTTCAAATATCGACGAAAAGCAAACGCTCCCAGTTACTTCTTCTCCAGTTACTTCTTCTGAGCCTCTCGAGCATGTTCCGGCGATGCCTGATGTGATTTTGCCAAAATTGGATCTCGCTCAATAGTTTTTACTTTGAGAGAAGTGCCATCACGAGTCCAAATCCTGCGATGAAAGCTCCGATGATCCAGAAACGCATCACAATTGTCGCTTCATTCCAGCCTTTGTATTCAAAGTGATGATGTACGGGTGCAATGGCAAACACTTTTCGTCCGAAAAGCTTTTTCGATGTGAGCTGAATGATGACGGATAATGTTTCGGCTACGAAGATAAAGCCGATGAGTGCGAGTGGGATCATTGAGTTGGTCATCATGGCAATAACCCCCAGTGTGGCGCCAAGAGAAATGGCGCCGGTGTCGCCCATATAGAATTTTGCGGGAGGAATGTTAAACCAGAGGAAGCCGATGGTCGCACCCGCTATAACCGCACAGAATGCCGCGAGAATGAAAAGTCCTTTCACTCCGGCGATAATCCCAAAAGCGCCGAACGCAATCACGAGAAGGCCACCAGCGAGGCCATCGAGACCGTCGGTGAAGTTAACGGCATTACTGGTTCCCACGAAGATAAACATGAAGAGAGGAATATACCATGCTCCGATTGTGAGGTCGCCGAACCCCGGTATGTGTATCGAGTTGTATCCTAACTTGTAATAAAACCAGTACGCTCCCATGAGTGCAAGAAAAGTCATCCAGAGAAATTTTGGACGCATGTTGATTCCTTTGCTTTTGCCGACTCCTTTGATGTTGAGCCAATCGTCAACAAGGCCCAGCACTGCTGTTGTCAGGAGTGTAAAAAGAGGAAGCCAAGTTTCTTTTCTGTTGACGAGTGAGTGTTCAAAAATGCCGAGTATTGAAAGGATCTTCGAGAATCCAATGACCGCGATGACAGTTCCCCAGATGAGGATTCCGCCCATCGTTGGTGTTCCTTTTTTCTTTCCGTGAAGCTCATTAAAAATCGCTGCTTTTTCTCCTGTTGATGCGACTTCTCGAAGTTTTTTTCCCAACTTGTAGTGATGGAGAAGCTTGATGAATTGCGGTGCAATGAGTACGGCGATGATGAATGCCAGAATCGACGATCCTAAAATAAAAAAGAGATTTTTTGCCAAGATGAGATTATTCATGCGTGCATTCTACCATTTGTAATGGCTCGTTGCCCAATCCATCAGATTGATGCTTTCTTGGAAACGATTTGGACTGTTGAAGACAATGATGATGACTGGGTATCCTTCGCTTCCTTCTGCCACTCCAACGAAAGAGTAGCCGGCTTCACTCGTGTGTCCGGTTTTGAGTCCTTTGAAGCGAGGATCTTTTGTGAGGAGGTCGTTCGTGCTTTCGAGTTTGTAGGAATGACCTTGAATGGATTTTATTTCTGTTGATGACGTTGCGACGATATTTCGAATGATGGCTTTTCGATAGGCGTATTGTCCCAGCTGCGCGATATCCTGCGCTGTTGAGTAATTTTCAGTTCCGTCAAATCCCATGGGATTGGCAAAATGAGTGTTTTTGAGTCCGAGTTCCTGTGCTTTTTTATTCATTTTTTTCACAAAATTTTCTATTGAACCATTGGCGTTGTTTTCTGCGAGTGCGTAAGCTGCATCGTTCGCAGAGTGAATGAGCATTGCGGCAACGAGATCTTGAACCGTGAGTTTGTCGCCTGGCGCAAGCCAAATTCTGGATCCTTCTATGAGCGAGGCATTTCTACTGATGGTAACAATGTCATTCGGGCTGTTTTCTTCGAGTACGATTATCGCCGTCATCAGTTTGGTAATGCTGGCAATTTGCCTTCTGGTTTCTGTTTCTTTTCCCCAGAGAACTTTTCCACTTCCGATGTCCACCACGAGTGCCGAACTTGCTTGTACCGTCGGATTTCCTTCTTGTATCTTTTGAGGGAGAGGAGAGACGCTGACTGCTTGTTCAAAGCCGGCTGCGGGATGAAAACTCGTATCCTGTATATTGATCGGTTGGCTGATGGCGATATTGGAGAAGTAGAATGAGAGGATTGCGCCGAGCATAGTGTGAAGAGGGATGAGGAGGATTATGGTGTTTTTGTTCCTTCGCTGGTCTTTGGAGCTTCGCTGGTTCCTGGAGCTTTTGGTTTTTGGAGTTCGAATATGCCGTCGAATGGATCTTTGAGTTCGTGAGCAAGGTAATCTGCGCCAAGTTCCAGGATGATGTCAGCATTACTTGCGTATTGAGGCTCCAAATACTTTGCCGGTACGATATCAGAAATTTGTCCTGGAATATATTCCTGAAGAACAGCAATTGTTTGGTCAACGAGTGGCGTTTTTGCTTTTCTATAATAGGTGGTGAATGTTTTGTCGAGTGATTCGCCGTTTCCAAATCGTTGAATATTGAAGCAATTTCTTTTGAGAATCACTTTCGTTCTTCCGGCGAGCATGCCTTTATGTGTGGCGTTGAGAATCTGAATTTTGGTGTCGAGCACTTCATTGTTATTGAGGACGACATTCATCATTTGATGAATGTCTTTGTAGTTTTTTGTTGCTGGAATAAAAACGAATGCCCCGCCAAAAAGTTCTCTTTCTGGAGTGTAGAGAAACCCTCCACAGGTGGATGGGTCATCGCTGATGAGATAGTTGCTGATGGATGATCGCTTCATATCCATTCCCGCTTCTGCGAGGCTGATGAGTTCGCGGGTCGTGAGATTTGTTTCTATGGTACTTTTGACCGCTTCATAAATCTCTTCAATTTTTCCTGCAGATCCGAGGATATTTTCTTTTTGAGCCTTTTCCTTGATGGCGAAGAGTATTTGCTGCTGCCTCTGTGATCGTGAAAAATCAGAAGTGGTATGTCTGCTGCGTGCATATTTGAGAGCCATTTCTCCGTCGAGATGTTGTTGTCCTTGGGCAATGAAAAATGTCTCATAGAGCCCTGTTTCTCCTTTTGGATAGGTTGGATCATTAATGGCTTCGGGAACATAAATGTCTACTCCTCCAATGGCGTCGACGATGTCTTTGAATCCGCCGAAATCGACTTTGACATAATATTGGATATTGATTCCGGTGATTTCTTCGATTTTGTTTTTTGCGGTTTCGAGCGCAAGTTGTGAATTTTGAAACTTCTTTTTCGCGAGGAAATACATGTCGTTGATGCGCATGCCGCCATTACTTCCGATAAACGCTTCTCCCAGGTCTTTTTCAACGACATACAGATCGCGTGGAATGGACACGAAATTTACCTTTTTCTTTTCTTGGTCGATGCTGGCGATCATGATGGAATCCGTGAGATCTCCTCCTTCATGTCCTTCTCCACCAGTTCCCAGCAGAAGTATGTTGATTTTTCCTGATGAATCCTCTTCGAGATCTTTTCCAAAGAGAAAGAAGACCTTTTGGACTTGGATTTTTTTGACGATATTGATCACGCCCATGCCGACGAAGAAGAAAATCAAAAATCCTGCAATAAAGAAGTTGATCTTTGGTGTAAAGATGGTTTTTCCTGCTTTTTGGATTCCCGGAAATTTATCTTTATATTTTCTGATCTCTTCGAGCAGGGATTTTTTTCCGATCCTTTTTTTCTTGAAGTTATGAATTTTTGGTTGGTGATTTTGCATGATTATTCTGCGAGAATCAGGGTTATTTTCATGTCACCCTTTTGAGTGACACTGATGCCGATGCCCACTCTTTTCCAATTTTCCTGGAGAGTTGAAGCTTGGCTGATGATGTAATCTTGCAGACCTTCCGTGGTATTTGCGTCGTAGAGGAAGATTCCTGCCGATGCGCGAACATTTTTTTCTTTCAGTATTTGGTCGATGCTCGTTCCGTCTGGTGCGTCGAAGGATAGTGTATCGAGTTTCGCGATTTTGTCACTCCAGAGCTGCGCTGCGCTTTGAAGTATTTCGTCTTGTGTCAGCGCATTTCTTCCATTTTTTATTCTTTCTTGATTCATTTCTCGAAGAATGTCTGATTCCAGATTTTGGATGTCTTGCGCGTCAAGAGGCTTTGTGGAAAATTCTTGGACGGTGATGAGATTGCCTTCTTGGTCTTTTGCAAAGCCGAAGCCGACATTGGTCCATTTTCCTTCCAAGATGTTTTTTCGGTGAACCGGGCTGTCCATGAGTCCGTTGATGCCGTAGATGAGGGAAGGGGAGAGTGCGAGATTTTCTCCGACTTGCGTCGGAATTCCCATCGCCTGTCTTCTGTCTTGCGGGGTTTTCCCGTCCGGGTTGATATGGGCGAAGAATCCTCTTTTTGCCATGTCGTCTGCATGATTTTGAGCCAGGGTATTGAGATCATCTCGCAATGTGACTTGGTTGAGTCCTTGTATTTGGCGGATGATATTGACCTTGTTCAGCATTTGGCTTCTGAGACTTGCTTTTTCCATTGATTCTTCGAGAAAATCTTTATATTCATTGATTTCGAAATAGTCCGGGAGGAGGGGAACTGTCTCTCCGATATAGACCGGGAGATTGGCGACGGCGGATCCTCCTTGATTGTTGATTTCAACCTGATAGGCTCCTGATTTTCCCCCGGACCAAGAGAGAGTATAGGTTTTTCCTTGCGGAATAATTTGAATTTTATGGTAGGCTACTTCCTCTGATGCATCGAGTTTTACATCTTCTGTGAAGCCATCGTCTTTTCGAATGACGGCCGTTTTTTGGATTGGGATCAATGCTGTTCCGGTGAGGCGTATTTCCTGGCCTATCGCCATTTTTCCGGTATATCCGTTGAGTACGATGCTTTTTGTCTCGATTTTTTTTCGAATATGTCGCGTGGCTTGGAAATTGTGACTTATTCCCATATTCCAGGGCCCGTTTTCTGTCAGTGGACCGATGCTTGTTGCGTATGAGCTTTGGAGTTTTATGGATATTTCTCCTTTTTGAAACATGCTGAGTATCTTTCGAGGAATTGCTGTTGACGCAGCTTCTTCGTTATTTCGAAGGATCATCGTCCTTTCTTTTCCTCCTTGGGAGAAGGTGATTTTATGAACCTGGCCTTCATTTTTTGTCCACTGAAGAGTTGTTTGATCGTTTTTATCGTCGTACTTGAGTTCCAGATTCTCCGGAGCGAGGGGAGTTACTGCTTGTTCGGTGAGTGGCTTCGGCATCTCGCGAACGATAATTTCTACAACTTTTGTATTTTTTTCTGTTGCGGGAAGAATTCCGAGAGAGTATTTCCCTTTCTTTTCGAAAAAGACGGGAATGCGGAATGCAGAACCTTCTCCTGAGGGTTTTGTCGATACTGAGAAATTGATGAAATTTGATTTTCCACTCCCGTCTTGATAATTCAAAAATGCCAACATAGTGTCGACTTTTTTATTGATGACGCCTTCAAAATTGTATACTTCACTCCCGTAAAAGATGGTTGTAAAATCCTTGTTGAGCGTGATGTTGTCGAAGATTGTACGAGAGACTTTTTTTGCTGGCGTATTTGATCCTGTGGCTTCTTGCGGCGGTTCTCCGGTGTTTTCGAGAACGCTGGGATCGTTGAGCAGTTCATATTCAATTTCTTGCCTTCCTCCTGCGTTTATTTGCGGCTGAACGGTTGGTGTTTTTTTATTGGCTGTTTCGAGAGTGATCGTTCCTGAAAGTTTTGTTTTATAGATGAGGTCTGCGATTTCACCGCGATTGAGTTTTTTTCCTGGAAATAGTGTCCGTGATTTTCTGATGTATCCTTGATTTTTTGCGTACTGTGCATATGGTGTGAACCAGCTATCGATGGATGCGTCGATGAATGGCTTTTCTGTGACGGATAGGAGCTGCCAATTTTGTATTTTTCCCAGGATTTTGAGGGCTTCTGCCTTGGTTACTTCGTTTCCTGGTCTGAATGTTTGGTCGTTGTAACCTTCGATCCAGCCTTCCATGACGGCTTTTTTGACATACGGAGAAAACCAATTCTGATCACTGACATCTTTGAATATTTTTTTTCCTTGAATGAGTGTCTTTGTTTCTATCGTTTTTCCTGATCCCGTAATGGCCATTTTGAGGAATTCTGCACGATTGACGGTATTTTCTGGTCGAAAAGTTCCATCAGGATATCCTTGAATAACACCTTGGGATGCAAGGTTTGTGATGGCTTCTTGATAGGGATTTTGTCCTTCCTGAAGATCGGTGAATGCTGATGCGGTTGATGTGAGAAAAAGCGTTTGTATGAAGAGCGTTCCCAGTGCGATCGTTATTTTTCTCATGATCGCTATTGTATCACAATTTTCATCTTGCTAAGATGGTTGTACTTTTCTTATTTTTCTTTTGTATGAATTTCACTCAGCGCAGAAATGGTTCTCTTTTTGCTTTTATGGTTGGATCTTTGCTCGTTTTGACTTCTTGTAGTGCTTCTCAACAGCCTCCAAAATCGCCTTATGACATGCTCAAAACGGCTTTTGAAAAAACGCAGGATGTTTTGAAGAGCAAGAGCGATATTCATATTGAAGGCTTTGTCTCTGATCTTTCTTCTGATGCCTTGCTCAAAAAAACGAATTTTGATTTTTCTTTAAAACTTGCGACGGATATTGAAAAAAGTGAAAGTTCCGTCTTTGTCCTTGATGCTGATGGTCAGGGATCTTCTGATAATGCGAAGCCACTCTCGGTGTCTGCTCAAGTTCGTGTGAACAGTGAGCATGCATATGTGCGCGTTTCGAAGTTTGAAGGTCTGGATGATGTTGTTCCGGCCGATGTTTCCAAGCAAATTTTGGGAACCTGGTGGGATGTACCGCTGCCTCCTGAATTTTTGAAGACTTTTGCAGATCAGGCGAAAGCCGCACAAAAACAGAGATCTTTGGCCACCGCTTCGGCTTCTCAGATGAATTCCTCTGCAGTGGTCAATCCTCCCTCTCTGAATCCTTTGGAAGATATTCGCAATTCCTTTTTACAGGATCCAGAAAAAGCTTTTTCCAGCTTGAAATATGAAGATGTTGAAACCGTCAAAGGCGGTTCCTCATTTCGTTACAAATTTGTTTTTTCTCAGGATTTTTTGAGAAAAATTACGGATTCAATGAAGGATGATAAAACATTGACCGAGAAAGATCGTCAGGATGCTCTTAATTTCTTAGCAAGTTCCACCTTTGAAGGAAAAGTTTGGATCGATACTGATGATTTCTATGTCACGAAGCTGGAGTTCAATTTCTTGACTCCGTCCTATACAGCAATCAATGGGAAGAAATATTCTCTCTCATTTCGAGTCGATATGGATGCCTATGACTTTGGTGATTCTGTTCGATTTGATACGCCAAAAGACGCCAAGGTGTTATCTCCTGAGGCTTTTGGCGCGGCGCTTGGGGGTTAGAACCTCTGAAAATCATCTGTGCCTGTCGATTTGTCATCTTTTGTTCATCTTTTTGTAAGGTTCGTGTGGTATGGCTAGTGCATGCGATATATTCGTGTGTGGGTGGCGCTCGTGGGTCTTGCGTTGGTGCGGGTTTTGGTGTGGCCGGGGGATTTGCTTTCGGATGATGGTTTTGCGTGGATTCTGCGTTTGCGGCAGGGATTTTATCATTTTGTGGAAGGTGTTTATGGTGAGCCGTATGCGAGTTTTCTCGGGGGACTGACGGTGGGACTTCAGCCGGCTTTTCCTTTGGAATTGAAAATGGCGTTTCGGGATACGGGGCTTCTGCATATCCTCGTGGTGTCGGGATCGAATATCGCGCTCGTGATTTCGTGTTTTATGATTTCGGCGTTTTTTCTGCGTCGGCAGCGGAGAATTTTCTTTTTTGGGCCGGCAATTTTATCTTTTGTGTTTTTTGCGGGCCTGAGCGCGCCGACTCTGCGCGCGGGTGTGATGGGCCTGCTCATGGTTTTATCTCTGCATGTGGGGCGTGCACGGTCTTCGTGGCGCGCTCTGGTGTTTGCCGGGCTTCTCCTGGTGATTGTGAATCCTTCCATGATCAGTAGTATCAGTTTTTGGTTGTCGTTTCTTGCCACGATGGCCGTTTTGTTTGTTTATCCCCGCATGGAAGAATCTCTGAAAATCGCCTCGCCCTCGAAGAATGCTCCAGACACTCTGTCCTTTCTTCAAAGATTCTTGAAAAATCCCATCTGCGCTTTTTTCCTGGAAGGCTTTTTGATGACTCTTGCGGTGGAGATTTTGACGCTGCCGGTCTTGCTGCTTTTCGGGCAGTTTTCGCTGATTGCGCCGGTCGCCAATATGGTTTTTTTACCTCTCCTTCCGGTGCTTCTTGCGACCGGCGCGGTGGGGCTTTTTATTCCCTTTGTGGCGCCGTTTTTTGTGTTTGTGGCACGGTGGTATTTCGTCGGCGTGAAGTTTTTTGCTTCTTTGCCGTTTGCGGTGGTGGCGGTCGTGAAACCTTCGGTTGAGTTTTTCTTTTGTTATTACGGACTTCTTATTTTTATTGCTTTCCTATTTCGTAAATCCTGATAGGCGCTATTGAGAATTTTTTGTTTCGTGGAATTGTCTCTATCGGTTTCCAGTCAGTAATCGGGAAGGCATACGATACTACAATCGTTCCTTTTTTGAGTTCTTTTTCGAGTTTTTTGCTGATTTTTTTGAGCGTGCTGGGCATGAGGAAGCAGGTGATGATGTCGGCATCCTCGAGCGATTGGTGTTCGAAATTTTTCAATTTCACCGTGCCTTTTCCGCCGGTTAGGATTTTTCTGATTTGGGCGATGACATAGACGATGGGGGAGAGTTCAAAGCCTGTTGTTTGTGCTCCATATTTTTTACTGGCGGAAAAAATGAGCCTGCCATCTCCACAGCCAAGATCGTACAGTTTCGTACTGCTCGTCATTTTTTTCTGTTTATTTGCCGCTTCCAGCATCATTTCTCCTGCGCGCATCGAGGTGGGCACAAACGGTGCCCCGAGTGCGGCGCGAATGGTCCAGATCACGAAAAAAAGCATTCCGAAAAAAACGAGACTTATTTGGAGCCAACCGAGGACATCGAGATTTCCTAGACTCATGCTGTTGAACGAAAAGGCTTGCGAGAAATCCATGGAGTCATTCTACCATGCTTCATTGAGAGGTTCTTGTTTTGATTTATCTGTTTTTATGCCGCTTCGCTCTGCGTGTTTTGTCCTTCCCAATCGTCATTTTCGGCCATGAGATTGAATCCTGAGAGTTGTTCTTTTATGGCTTCCATAAGTGCTTTTCTCTCTTCTGGTGATGGCTCTCGTCCGGTTTTGCGGGCGTAGTTTTGTGCAATTTTTTCTGCGGTTTCCGTGCGTTCGAGATCGCCGCGGCGTTTGAGCTCGTCGCCTTTCAGCTGGTTGCCTTTTTCGTCCGTAATTGCATAAAGACGTGATTCTGCTCGCAAATCCTGATCTGTGCTGATTTTTCTGCGGGTTTTTTCGCGGGCTTCGTGTTGCATGACTTTGAATTGTTCTTGCGTCATGGATTTTTGCTCGCGGAGATTGAGGACTTTTGCTTCTTCGGCTTTTCCTGTTTTTTTGTTCATGACTTGCTGTTTTCCGTGCTCTTTGGAATAGCGCATGACATCTCCCTGAAGTCTTTGCATATCGCTACTTCCCATTTCGCGGATATTTCTTTGTTCGAGCGTTCCGCCTTGAGCGAGCTGTTCGCGCATTTCACTTTCTTGGATAAAGTCTTCGTGCATTTCGAAGACGGCGAGTCGCTGCATGGCTTCGCGCGTGGTTCCATCTTCGTTGGCGGCTTTCATGGCGTCGATGACATTGGCATCGCCTTCGAGGAGTTTGAGTTTTTCCAGTCGCTCTTTGTTGTCTGTATCATGCGGATCGCGTTCGAGAATGGTTTCGCGGATGGATTTTTCTGCCGCGGTATTGCCATTTTCTTCGAATCGTTGGGCGATTTTAATGAGCTCGATGAGGCCGACTTTGTCGCTCATGGCTGTGACTTTTTCGTTGGCTTCCTTGAGATTCGAAAGCTCTTTTTCGAGTCCGGCGCCTTGATCTGGAAGGAGCGTTTTGAGGAGTTCCTTGCGCTGTGTGAGATCGCCTTCGGCGAATTGCTTTTGATGCTGACCACGAATTTTTTTGTCGAGTTTTTCGAATTGTTCGATGAGGAATGGGCGCTCTGGGTTATCCAAATCGCTTCGACCATTGTATTTGCGCATATCGCTCAGACTTTGTGTTTCGAACCATTCGATGTAGGACTTGACGCTTTTTCCGGCGAGGAGTGGAATTGAGCCTTCTTTGGTATCTTTTTTCTCGAGAGTGATTTCTCCGTCAGCTCCCCGTTTGATCTTCATGCCCGACATTTCTTCCAATTTTCCCTGGTATTTTTCTGTTTCGAATTTTTTCTGTTTGAGTTCGTCGATGAAGGCAATTCGATCACGGAGGCGCATTTCGAAGAATTGTTCATTTTCCGGCATTTCCTGTTCTTTTTTGGTGAGCAGTTCTTTGAAATCTTTGAGGGTTGATTCGCGTCGAGGATCATCGAGGACATTGCTACCACTCGTGATTTTCTCTTTTTCTTTGATGTCGAGTTTCGCGAATTTGATAGCGTATTCGTGGGCACTATTGCTGCAGATGAGGCCTTTTTTGCGATATTCCTGTGTTTTTTTCATCCATTTTTCCATCATTTCATAGTGCTTTTCGATCTCTTTGATTTTCTCGCCTTTTTCCTGAACATTGAGTTCTTCGAAGGTGAGTCGTTTGTCGTTTCCGAAGCCACGAATTCCGTCTTCGAATGCTTTGCCGAGGCCGGTGTAGGTGAGGTCTTTTTGATCTTCCAATTTCTCGCCTTTTTCCACGATTTTTTCGTAGTTCTCCACATAGGCTTTCGGTTTTTTTTCGTATTCTTTGAAATTTTCCACGAAGCCTTCGTAGAGACCGATGTCCATATCTTTTTTGTCCACGCCTTTTCGACCCGCTTCTTTTTCTTTGAGGCTGTAAAATTTTGTCTGATCGTAGAGGCCACGAACTTCTTTTCGGAGGGACTCTTTCATTTTTTCCAGAACCTCGCCGCGGTCTTTGCTGTTTTTGCAGGCTTTGAATTTGGCATCGAATTCTTTTTGTCGTGTTTTGCTGAATTTTTTGAATTCATTTTTTTGGGCGCCGAGCGACTCTTTTTTGCCTTCTGGACTCGTGTCTTTTTCCATTTCTTTCAGGATTTTTGTCTGTTCTTCTGGGGTTGAATCACGGAATTTTTCTCGCATGGACTTGGCACTTTCTTCGTCGTAAAGTTCTGATTTGATACCGTCTTTTACGGCGGCTTCGAATTGGCTGACGTTTTTTTTGAGCTGGTCAAAATACGCGACGCGCTCAACTCCCTGTTTGGAAACGACTTGCTTGAGGTGGAGCGGCGACTGTCCGACGATTTTCACCATTTCATCGTGCATGGTTTTGAGTTCTGCGATCTCTTTTTCCAATTTACGGAGTTTTTCGTGTTTGCCGTCTGCGCCTTTTTCGCCGTGGAGAGAGGTTGCGAGGAACTCTTTTTTGCGCATTTCCAGAATGGATGGTGCTGCCGGTGATGTTTGAATGTCGAAAAGTTTTTCGTTTCCTTCGAGCTGGCTGAAAAAGCTGCGAGTCACAATTTGTGCGTCGCGGATGTCGTTTTTCACCTTGCTTTCGAATGCTTGAATTGCCTGTGGGTCACGATTTTGAGTGAGTTGCTCCAGCTGCTTTGCAAATTCCTTTTTTTCTTTTTCTGTGAGCTCTGCTGCTTTTGCGATGAGTTCGTGAATAGAGCCGGACATTTTCCCGACGGCTTCGCGATTTTTGAGGACATCTTCACCGGCCATTTTATCTTTGCCCGTCATCTTCTGCATTTCCCACTCGGAAGAAGCATTTTTGTCACTGGATTCGTAGCTGTCTGGTCCGCGCATTCGATTCATAGTGAATTTTGATGAATTCTTTCGTCTTAGGTTTGTTAATTTACACTCATTTTGCCATCATGTCAATTTTGAAGCTGAAATGAGGAGAAATTTTTCACATTCAAAGCTGAAATAAAAAGAGGTCTTTTGAGAAAAAGACCTCTTTTCTTCATGTACTTTTAGACGGAGCAGGCGGAAAATCCGCAGCTCAAGCAGAGCATGCAACCTTCGGCGATTTGAACGGTTCCAGAGCATTCTGGGCATTTCTTCTCTTGCATCATTTCTTTTTTGCTGAGAGGTTTGTGTGCTCGTGGTTTGACGGTGATGCTGGCTTCTGTTGCAACGGCAGCGCTGGCCATGGTCGCGACAGGAGGAAGAAGTACTTCTTCTGCCTTTTTGACGCTGGAAGCAATGGTGCTATATTCCGCTGATTCTTTTGGAATTTTTGCGGAAGATTTTTCTTGAACTTTTTGGGTGCTGGCAATGATGCCTGGAGCTGGTGATTGACTTGCTGTTTTTCCTTCTTTATTCACTTTTCCGATATTGAGAACTTGTGAGTCGCGGCTTCCATCGCGATAAATGGTGACTCCTTTGCAGCCAAGGTCGTAGGCGAGCATGTAGGCGGTTTCAACATCCTGCATTGATGCACCGTTACCGAAATTGATGGTTTTTGAGACGGATGCGCAGACATTCTTCTGGAATGCTGCCTGCATGCGAATGTGGAATTCCGGAGAGATATCTTGTGCGGTCACGAAGACACGGCGAACATCTTCTGGAATTTCTTCGAACCCTTGAACCGTTCCGACTTTCGCAATTTCTGTCATGAGTTCCTTGGAATAGAAACCTCGCTCTTTGGCGATTTGTTCAAAGTATTGGTTGGTATAGACGAGTTCTGTGCCGTCCATGACATTTTTGATGAAGCAGATAGCGAAGTTTGGTTCGAGACCTCCAGAACATTCTGCGATCATGCCGATGGTGCCGGTTGGAGCCACGGTGGTGAGGTATGAGTTGCGGAGCTTGATGCCTTTTTTCTCCCAGGTTGAACCTTTGTATGCTCCGAATGTTCCGCGCTTTTCCGCGAGCTTCATGGACATTTTGATGGATTCTTCACGGATGAATTTCATGACCTGCTCTGCTTTTGCGAGACCTTCAGCACTGTCGTATTTGATCATCATCATGTAGAGCGCGTCAGCAAAACCCATAAGTCCCAGACCGATGCGGCGTGTGTTGTTACTCATGTCGCGGATTTGCGGAATTGGGTAACTGTTCATATCGATGACATTGTCCAAGAAGTGAGTGGTGGTATGGACTGCTTCACGAAGTCTCTCCCAGTCGAAATCTTTTTTGTCGCTGCGTACGAAGCGGTTGACGGCAATGGATCCGAGATTGCAAGAATCAAAAGGAAGAAGATCTTGTTCTCCACAAGGATTTGTTGCTTCGATTTCGCCAAGTTGTGGAACGGGGTTGGTCTCATTCATCCGATCGATGAAGACGAGTCCTGGATCACCATTGAGCCATGCATTGCTCAGAATGAGATTGAATACTTCACGAGCACGCATGCTTTTCAGCGGTTTTTTGGTTCGCGGATTGATGAGATCGTAGGTGGTGTCGTTTTTGAGCGCCTCCATGAAAACATCTGTTATTGCTACCGAGATGTTGAAATTCGTGAGGGTCTTCATGTCTGCCTTGCAGGTGATGAATTCCATAATATCCGGGTGATCGACGCGAAGAATGCCCATGTTGGCACCGCGGCGCTTGCCACCTTGTTTGATTTCTTGTGTGGCCGCATCAAAGATTTTCATGAACGAAACCGGTCCGGAAGATACTCCCGTAGTTGATTTCACCATGTCATTTGCTGGACGAAGTCTGCTGAATGAGAATCCTGTTCCGCCACCGCTTTTGTGAATGATCGCTTGATATTTGAGAGCGTCGAAAATACCTTCGATAGAATCTGGAACTGGCAAAACAAAACATGCGGAGAGCTGTTGAACTTCTGTTCCGGCATTCATGATTGTTGGAGAATTTGGCATGTATTCCAAATTTGCCATGATGTCATAGAATTTTTTGGCGGTTGCCTGGTATTCTTCTTCGGTGGCGCCATAGTTTTTGTCGGCGAGAGCGATGTTATTGGCGATGCGTTCGACCATTTGTTTTGGCGATTCGTAAATTTTGCCGTTTTCGTCTTTCAGGAGGTAGCGGCGTTTGAGAACTTCGAGGGCGTTATTGGAGAAATTGAGATTTTCATCGGCGTTTTCTTTGCCGAGGATGAGCTCGCGCTGTTCGCGCTCGCGTGCTCGCTCCGCACGATAGAGAATGTACGCCTTTGCGGTTTTTGCATGTCCACCTTCAATCAAGATTTTTTCGACGAGATCCTGAACCTGCTCCACAGTCGGCATGGTGTCTGGACTTTTGAAGAAAACTTCCAGAACGGCAGTTACTTGATTCCCGATTTTTTCGGCCATGGTTCGGTCGGTTCCGCCAACAGATTTTGCTGCCTTCCAAATGGCTTCAACAATTTTTTTCTGATCAAATTCAGTGACTTGGCCGCTGCGTTTCTGGACTTTTTGAATAGGGGACATAGGAGGGGGAAGTGGAAGATTAGGAATTTAGAGAGGCTGGAGGCCTGATTTGGAATTTTGGGGACGACAGAAACAGAGCGGGAACCTCAAATTCGTCCGTAGTCGAAATTCGAAGAGCCCTGTTGAGGCGTGTCTTAAAATTGCCATCAAAATATCTTCTTTTTGAGCGGTGCTGACAAGATTTTTTCTTTCAAAACACTTGCGCCGATTTACAGATATAGTGCTGCCAAGAACTTTGAAACACTATATGTAGTGCGTGACTTGGTATAATACCAAACGATTGATGGTTCGGGAAGGGTGAGTACCTGAAATGAAATTGACAGGAGATGCTCTTTGGTTTTTTGAGAAGCGTTTCGTTTTATAATTCCGCTGAGTGATCCTTTTCTTCGAGTGCCTCGTTTTCTACTGGTACACCTTTTGGATAGATGCGCTCACCGTTTTCGTCGTAGAGGAGGATGGCCATGACGGGGCAAGATTCGGCAGCCATCATGATCGTGTCGACATCGGCGGCTTTTGGATCGACGATGTAGGCTTTTCCCATGTCATCGAGTTGAAAAACGCCTGGTGCGACGGCCACGCAGGGTGCTGCACCGATGCAAGTATTGTATTTGATGACGATTTTTTTGAGAGTCATGGCGTTTGGAATGTAATGATTTGTTAGAAGCCCTGCATGAGTTCCCGGACTTCTGGTTTCATTTTATCAGGAGACCAGGGTGGATCCCAGACGATTTCGACGGTGGTTTTTTCGATTTCTTCCGGAAAGAGCGATGTGAGGACGACTTCTGCCTGTTCGATGAGCATAGGGCCGACGGGACAGCCCATGGTGGTCAGGGTCATGTCGATGTGTGCGACTTTTTTTTCAATTTTGACGTTGTAAATCAGGCCGAGATCGACGATGCCGATCCCGAGTTCTGGATCGAGGATGGTGTTGAGGGCGTCCATGATTTTGGACATGAGCTCAGCAGGGACTGGGGTGGTCTTTGGTTTTTTTGCTGTGGTTTTTTTGGTCACGGTCTTCCTGGTGGTCATGGAGAAGGAGGTTTAGTTTGATAATTTATTCAGCGTCAGTGCTTTTTTCACAACATAGAATCCCAGGAGGCCGCATTTGACACGGGCGACGCTGAGGGGGACGCCAATCATAGCAAGAATTTCTTCTTTTGTCATTTCTTCCAGTTGCTTTTTGGTCTTTCCGACGGCGTGTTCGGCGAGTATGGATGCTGCTGCTTGAGAGATGGCGCAGCCTTTGCCTTGGAAGGCAATGTCGGTGAGCGTGTTGTGTTCGTCGAATTGGAGGTCGAAGTGAAGTTCGTCGCCGCAGAGAGGATTTTTGTCGTCGGCGGAGATGGTGGCATGTTCGAGTTTCCCGTAGTGGCGGGGATTTTCGTGGTGGTCGAGGATGTTTTCGGTGTACAAATCCATGTGATTTTTACTTTTTAAATATTTTCGCGACTTCTCGCAGCGCTTCTACGGCGCGGTCGATGTCTTGTTCCTCGTTGTAGAGGTAAAAACTCATGCGGGCAGTGGCGGTGAGGTTGAGTCGTTTCATGAGGGGTTCGCAGCAGTGGTGGCCGGAACGGATACAAACATTGAAGTTGTTGAGAATTTCGGCGGTGTCGTGCGGATGCACGCCGTTGACATTGAAAGAAAGAACACCGGTGCATTTCGTTGTGTCTTCTGGACCGTAGAGGGTGACGAAGGGAAGCTGCGAGAGTTTTTCTCGAGCGTAGGTGAGGAGATTTTGATCGTGGTCAGTGATTACTTCCATGCCCTTGCTCGTTCCATCGTCGAGAGCTTCGATATACTCGATGGCTTTTTTGAATGCGATGACGCCTTCGATATTGGGTGTGCCTGCTTCGAATTTGTGCGGGAGGTCGTTCCAGGTGGCGGTGTATTGTTCCACGCTGCGAATCATGTCTCCGCCGGTCAAGAATGGTGGCATTTCTTCGAGGATTTCTTTTTTTCCGTATAGGACTCCGACGCCGGTTGGTCCGAGCATTTTGTGACTGGAGAAAGCGAGGAAGTCACAATCGATTGCTTGGACATCGGTTGATAGGTGTGGGACGGATTGAGCGCCGTCGACGAGAATTTTGGCGCCGACTTGGTGGGCGAGTTGCGCGAGTTTTTTGACAGGTGTGATGGTGCCGAGGACATTACTGGCGCCCGTGACGGCGACAATTTTCGTTTTGGTGTCGATCAATTTTTCTGCCTCTTGTTCATCGATCAGGCCTTGCTTCGGTCCTTGAGTGATGATCGGCATGACGCGAAGTTCAGCTCCTGTTTCTTGTGCGAGGAGCTGCCATGGGACGAGATTGCTGTGATGTTCTAAGCTACTGACGACGATGTTGTCGTCTTTTTTTATGTGCTTGCGGCCGTATGAGTAGGCGACGAGGTTGATGGCTTCGGTGGCGCCTCTCGTGAAAATGATTTCTTCACTGCTTTTGGCGTTGATGAATTTTCGCACTGCTTCGCGAGTTTCTTCGTATTGCGTCGTGGACTCTTGTGAAAGATCATAGACACCGCGGTGGATGTTGGCGCTCCTGTTTTCGTAAAAATAACTGATCGCGTCGATGACGGATTTCGGTTTTTGTGTGGTGGAGGCACTATCGAGATAGGTCAATGGTGCGCCGTTTTTCGTGCGGTTTGAGAAGATCCTGAAGTCGGTTTTGAGTGATTTAAACTTGGGCATGGGAAATATGTGCGCGGATATTTTGTTGCATTTCTTCGCTTGGGATTTTTCTGATGATTTCTTCGAGGAAGCTTTCGGTGAGAATGGTTTTTGCTGTTTGCCTGTCCAGACCTCGACTTTGCATGTAGAAAAGTGCTTCGTCGTCGATTTGTCCGACGGATGCACTGTGGCCGGCCTTCAAATCATTGGCTTCGATTTCGAGTGAAGGAACGCTTTTGGTGCTGGCTTTTTTGGACATGAGGAGCGTGTGATGGGCGAGGTATCCATCGGCGCCGACGGTGTTTTTTGGGATGCAGATCATGCCGAGATATTCGGTTCTTGCTTGGTCGAGCATGATGCCTTTCATGTCGACATGGCCGAAAGTATTGTTGCCGCTGTGAACGACGGCTGTTTCGAAAAGGAATTTGTCTTCATTTTTTCCAAAAAGGACACCGAGCACTTGAAGATGTGCGCCTTCACCTTTGAGCTCGAATCGAATCTTTGCGGTTTCGAGATTCCCTTCTTTTGGTGCGAGGACATAGGTGAGGTTTGCGTTTTTTTCGAGCACGATGGTTTGATCGCTCAGATGATCGATGAAGAGAATTTCTTTGGTTTCGGCGGGGATGATCATTGGAGTTTGTAAGTTTTGAAGATGTTTTATCCGACTGAGCCTTCCATTTCCATTTCTACGAGTTTTTTGAGCTCGACGGCGTATTCCATGGGGAATTCTTTGACGATAGGAGCCATGAATCCGTTGACGATCATGCCGGCTGCTTCTGATTCGTTGAGGCCGCGGGACATGAGATAGAACAGTTGCTGTTCGCTCATGCGGGTGACGGTGGCTTCGTGGGCGATGGCGACATCGTTTTCTTTGATGTCCATGGTTGGATACGTGTCGGATCTGGAGTCAGGATCGATGATGAGGGCGTCGCAGGTGACGCGGGATTTGGACCTCTGTGCGCCCGGATTGATTTTGAGAATTCCGCGGTAGGTACTTCTGCCACCGCCTTTACTGATCGATTTGGAAGTGATGAGAGAGGTAGTATCTTCCGCTACATGAATGACTTTTCCGCCGGTGTCTTGATGCTGGCCTGCGCCGGCGAATGCGAGCGAGAGTACTTCTCCACGCGCGCCTCTGCCCATGAGATAGATGCACGGATATTTCATCGTGAGCTTGGAGCCGCCGTTGTAGTCGAGCCAGGTCATTTTGGCTTCTTCATAAGCTTTTGCGCGTTTGGTGACGAGGTTGTAGACATTTTTGGACCAGTTCTGGACCGTGGTGTATTGGACTTTGGCACCTTTTTTTACGATGATCTCGACGACTGCGGAGTGGAGAGAGTCGGTCGTGTATGTTGGTGCGGAACATCCTTCGATGTAGACGACTTCGCTACCTTCATCGGCGATGATGAGGGTGCGTTCGAATTGTCCGGCGTTTTTGGCATTGATACGGAAATATGCTTGGAGTGGGAGTTCGACTTTGACGCCTTTGGGAATGTAAATGAAACTGCCTCCGCTCCAGAATGCGGAATTGAGCGCGGCGAGTTTGTTGTCTGCGGGCGGGACGACAGTGCCGAAATATTCGCGCACGAGGTCTGGATATTTCTGTACGGCGGTGTCGGTATCGACGAAGATGACGCCGAGCTCCTGAAGTTTTTTCTCGAGGTTGTGATACATGACTTCGGATTCGAATTGCGCGCCGGTTCCTGCGAGGAATTTTTTCTCTGATTCTGGAACGCCGAGGCGATCGAAAGTGTATTTGATGTCGTCAGGAAGGTCATTCCAGTCACTCACTTGTTTTCCGGATGGGCGAATGTAGTAATGAATGTCGTCGAAGTCGATGGCATTCAAAAGTTCTTGATTTCCCCAGCCTGGCATTTCGCGTTTGAGGAAAATATCATAGGCACGCAGACGAAAATCGAGCATCCACTTCGGTTCTTTCTTCATCGATGAAATCATTTCTACGATCTTTCTGTTGTGGCCTTTCTCCGCTTTGAATTCGTTTTTTTCTGCGACGGAAAAACCGTATTTGTACTGTTCGATGCCGTCGATGATGATGTTTTGCTGAGTCGTGGACATTGATGGAGTTGGAATTAGTTTTGGAATTGTTCGTAACCGGCTTCTTCGAGCTTCTCTACTAGGTCTTTGCCGCCACTTTTGACGATTTTTCCTTGAACCATGACATGAACGAAATCTGGGGTAATGTATTTGAGAATGCGTTGGTAATGGGTGATGAGGAGAACGCCCATGTTTGTTTTTCGGGCGATGATGTCGGCATTTTCGGCGACGGTTTTGAGAGCGTCGATATCGAGGCCGGAGTCGGTTTCGTCGAGCATGGCGAATTTCGGTTCCAGGACAGCCATTTGCAAAATTTCGGCGCGCTTTTTTTCACCGCCAGAGAATCCTTCATTGACCGATCGTGTTTTGAAATCTTCTGACATGCTCAGCATTTTCATTTTTTCCTGGAGGAGTTTGGCAAATTCCATGACGCTCATCGGTTTTTTGCCTTGGCCGGTGAGGAGTGCGTTTTTGGTGGTTCGGAGGAAATTGGCGTATGAGATTCCCGGGATTTCCTGTGGATATTGGAAACTCAGGAAAAGGCCGAGTTTCGCGCGTTTGTCGGGATCGAGTTCGAGAATATTTTCTCCGTCGAGGGTGACTTCGCCTTTGGTGATTTCGTATTTTGGATGACCCATGAGGACATTGCAGAGCGTGCTTTTTCCGGAGCCGTTCGGGCCCATGATGGCGTGAATTTCACCGGATTTGATCGTGAGCGAAATGCCTTTGAGGATTTCTTTGTCTTCGACTTTGGCGTGGAGATTTTTGATGACGAGCATGGGAGTGTGATGAAGATGATTTAGAAGAAGTCTTGAAGAGAAGTTTTGGTGAGAATGTCCGCGAGTTGCGTATTGAGAGTTCCGAGGCCTTTGTGGGCGGGCATCTGACATTTTTTTTGAAGGCCAAATGTGTTTTTTCTGATAATGCTTGATGTTCCGGCGAAGCAGGACATGATCGCGACAGAGCCTTCGAGGGCGGTGAAAATTTCGTTGAGGTTTGGTGTTTTTTCTGTGAGGCTGTAGCCGCCGATTTTTCCTCGAGATGCTTTGATGAGGCCTTTTTCGCGGAGATCTTTGGCAACCTTTTGCAGGAAAAAGAATGAAATGCAGTACTTTTTGGCAATGTCATTGAGCGATATTGGCGCCTGATTGCCGTCATTTTTTTGTCGGGCAAGCTCCAGCATGAGAATCAGTCCGTAGTCGGTTTTGCGTGTTAGGTGAAACATATGATGCTTTTTTGAGCTTTTTCAGCTTTGAAATAAATTCAGACTTGGAGAGTATGAATTAGGTGCCGGTAGTATCGTCGAAAAATCCCTAGGAGTCAAGGTTTTTTTGGAGTCTGCTATACTTGTTTTCAATGTCTTCCAAACCTTTATCTCTTGAATCGTTTTTTTCGTCTCACATTCTTTCGTGGTTTGCCGAGTATAAGCGGGATTTGCCTTGGCGGCGGACGAAAGATCCGTACAGGATTTGGATTTCGGAGGTGATGCTACAGCAGACGCAGGTGGACCGGGTTGTTTCCTTCTATGAGCGATTTTTGGTGAAGTTTCCGACGGTGCAGGATTTGGCGAAGGCGGAGTGGAGTGAGGTTTTGGAGGTGTGGCGTGGACTTGGGTATTATCGTCGTGGACGGAATATGCTTCAGGCGGCACAAGTACTGGTGGAGCAGTACGGCGGAAAATTTCCGCGCGATGTGGCGACGCTCGAGACGCTTCCGGGCATTGGAAAATACACGGCTCGAGCGATTGCGAGTTTTGCTTTTGGTCTTGATGTTCCGGTGAAAGATACGAATGTTTCGCGCGTGTTGCAGCGGTTTTTTCATATTGAAGATGACGCGGTCTGGGACAAGGTGGCCGAGCTTGTGCCGAAAGGGAAGTCGTCTGCTTTTAATCAGGGCGTGATGGAGCTGGGTGCGCTTGTTTGCTCTGCTGCTGCGCCGAAATGTCAGACTTGTCCGGTGTCTCACAAGTGCCATTTTTTTACGAGCGGACTTGCGGTGCTTCCGGCGAAACGGACTCGATCGGTTTCGGCGTTTCGTGATTTACAGAGATCTCGAGATTTGCAACCACCGCTTCGCGTTGCGGTTGCGGTGATTTATCGCGATGGGAAAATTCTCGTGACGCGACGAAAAAAAGGCGACAGTTTTGCCGGGCTTTTTGAGTTTCCGGGTGGAAAAGTGGAGCATGGTGAAAGTCAGCGGAGCGCTTTGAAACGTGAAATCTTGGAAGAGCTTGGCGTGGAAGTGGCCGTGCGTCCACCTTTTTCGAAAGTTGAATATGAATATCAGGGTCGGGTGATAGGACCGATCGTGATCAGTTTTCATCGCTGTCAAATTCTCCTCGGCGAACCGAAACCGCTGGAAGGTCAAGAAATGTATTGGTTTACGCCTGCGGACCTTGTCCGAAAACCTTTTCCTCCGGCGAACGGTGAGATTCTGGAAAAAATTTCCGCCATGCGGTGGTGAACTCGGCGGCCATGTAGAGACTTCCGAGGACGGTGACGAGATCTTCTGGGCGGGCGATTTGCTCCACTTTTCGCGCGGCTTCCTCGGGGGAGGTCGTGAGGATGATCTGCTCTTGAGGATTGATCTTCGCATCGACATGTTTGGCGAGTTCTCGTGGTTCTGTCCCGCGGTACTTCGATTTTGTGAGGATGATCATGTCGGCGTCTTGCGAGAGAAGTTGCGTCATTTCTGCGTACTCTTTGTCTTGTGCGATTCCCAGGACGAGGATGCGGCGCTGCGTGTTTTGTTTCATTGAGGCTTCTTTTGCTCCGGATTTTTCTTTTGGAAAGAGTTTTTTGATGGATTCGTGTGCGGCTTGGACGCCGTGGAGATTGTGGGCGCCGTCGACGAGGATGGTGGGATTTCGATGGATGATTTCCAGGCGCAGCGGCCATGAGACTTCCGCGAGACCTTTTTGAATCGCTTGTTCATCGATCTGGAATCCATGGTTTTTGAGCCTTTCTGCTGCGAGAATGGCGAGTCCGGCGTTTTGAAGTTGATAATCGCCGAGCAGGGGAATGTGGAGATTTTTGGATTGCATTTCTGACGGGTGCAGGACCCGGAGTTGTGCTTTTTCTTCGATCGTTTTTTGTCGGATGATCGTGAGAACTTTTTGATCCCGTTCGGCGGTGATGACATAGGAGTTGTGCTTGATGATGCCGGCTTTTTGGTGCGTGATTTTTTCTTTCGAGTTTCCGAGAATGTCGGTGTGTTCCAGGCCGACATTGGTGATGATGGCGATGAAGCTGCTTACGACATTGGTAGGATCCAGCAGGCCTCCGATGCCGACTTCGATGATCGCAAGATCGACTTTCTGCTGCTGAAAATGCAGCAGGGCGGCGGCCGTGAGAACTTCGAAGAGGGCCGGTTGCATGGCGCGATTTCCCGGCGAAGATTGTGTCATTGAGTGGACAGCGGCTTGAACTTTGTCCAGGCAACGGTTGAAGTCCTCGTCGCTGATGTTTTCTCCGTTGATTTTGATGCGTTCGTTGTACGCGAAAAGATGCGGGGATGTGAAAAGGCCGGTTTTGTATCCGGCGCCGTTTGCGCCTTTTGCGTGGCGCACGATGGATTCGAGCATCGCACTCGTCGAGCCTTTGCCGTTGGTGCCCGTGATGTGTACGCACTTCAAATCTTGCTGCGGATTTCCCAGGAGCTCCAGGATTTTGCGAATTCTTTCCAGGCCTGGTTTTGTCGCGAAGCGGGGGAGGGAGTCGAGGTAGTGCATTGGGTTGTTCTACTGTGGCTTTGATGTATTTACAATTTTCCACCTGAAATATCGAAAAACCTTTCAAAAAAACTTGTCAATTTATCTAGTACACTCTCGCGTTTCTTGCTGCGCTCGCCTCCTGGTGAAAAACGTGATACAGGTGGTAGAACTTTGGTAATAGCAGTGCCGGTTGGCGAAACACCACCATTTCGAAATGCATTTCTTACAAATTTATAGGTTTCATCGTAATCAAGATTTTCATTCTCAATTATTTGCTCCAA
>CAZFSD010000014.1:0-22949 GCA_964521465.1 uncultured Candidatus Peribacteria bacterium
AGTTCATTGAAACTCCGTGCAATCTGCGAAGTGAGTCGCTCCTGATTCTGAAGCCTTCGTGCATAAATTTCCACAAGTCGTGGCATTTTGGAAATCCCCACAATTTTCCCGCTCGGGATGTAGCCAATATGCACTTTTCCAAAGAAAGGAAGCATATGGTGCTCGCACAGCGAGTAAAACTCGATATCTTTCACGACAATCATTTCATCATAATCTTCGTCATCAAAAACCGTCATCATGTCTCGCGGTTCCTTTCCGTACCCCGAAAAAAGCTTGGAATAAGCCTTCGCAACGCGCTTCGGCGTCTCCTTGAGACCTTCCCGAGCAGTATCCTCCCCCAGCACATGTAAAATCTCAAAAACAGCAGCTTCAAGCCGTTTTTCTTTGTCGCTCATGCGGCCAGCCTTATCCTTTCCAGCCTTATTTTTTCGTGATTGAGAAGCCATAACACGCAGATTCTAGCCAAAAAGTGCCAAAAGAGCAAATTACTCTTTCCTCCCCTCCGGCACATACTTCCTCCAATCTTCAATCTTTAGATCCCCAAGTTTGTAGCGTCCCAGAGCCTCCGTCATAATTTTCGCAACCTGGATATTCGTGAGCAGAGGAATGTTGAGATCCACGGATTTTCGTCGAATCAAATAGCCGTCCGTCTCTTCCACGCGGTCGTAATTTTTTGGGATGTTGATGACGAGATGAATTTCATGAGCGGACAGGGCATCGAGCAGATTTGGCTTGAGGCCTGAAGAAATTTTATGAAGCGTCTCAGCGGGAATTTCATTGCGATTGAGAAATTTTGCCGTGCCTTCCGTTCCAAAAAGTACAAAACCCATCTTCACGAGTGCTCTTCCAATCGGCAAAAAGTCCGCTTTATCCTCGATGCGACCAATACTCACGAGAATATTTTTCTTCGGAATCACAAACCCCACCGAAATCATGGCTTTCAAAAACGCCTCATAGAGATCGTCACCGAAACACGCAACTTCGCCAGTAGAAGCCATTTCTACGCCAAGCACCGGATCGGCTCCTTTCAATCTCGGAAATGAAAACTGCGGTGCTTTTACGCCCACATGATCGAGGTCGAGCGTGCGCGCACGATTGACTTTGAAATCCAAAACCGATTCGTCACCAAGCATGGCCTTCGCAGCAGTCTCAATAAAATTATATCCCGTCACTTTTGATGAAAATGGAAAACTGCGGCTCGCTCGCAAGTTACATTCGATGACTTTCACATCGTTGTTTTTGGCAAGAAATTGAATGTTGAAAGGTCCCGTGATGTTGAGTTCTTTCGCAATCTGCTTGGCGATATATTTCACACGGCGGATCGTCTCGATATACAGTTTCTGCGGCGGCAAAACGATAGTTGCATCGCCCGAGTGGACGCCAGCATTTTCGATGTGCTCCGCAATCGCCCAGAGGACGAGTTCACCTTTGTATGCAACGGCATCAATCTCTACTTCCTTGGCACCCATCTCAAATTTACTCACGACCACCGGCGCATCAGGACTCACGCGGGCGGCTTTATTCAGAAAAGCGCGAAGACCATCAGCATTTTGCGCCACGCGCATCGCCGCACCGGAAAGCACATAGGAAGGGCGCACCAAGACCGGATAACCGACTTCAGTCGCAAAAGATTCAACCTCCGAAAGATTTTTTAATTCCTTCCATCGTGGCTGATCGATGCCAAGTTTATCCATCATTTGGGAAAACTTATGACGATCTTCCGCACGATCAATACTTTTCGCATCGGTTCCCAGAATTTTCACATGACTCTTTCCGAGCTTCATGGCGAGGTTATTCGGGATCTGTCCACCCGTTGAAACCACAACTCCAAAAGGATTTTCTTTTTCATAAATATCGAGGACGCGTTCCACCGAAAGTTCATCAAAATACAACTTGTCGCAAATGTCATAATCCGTCGAAACCGTCTCCGGATTGTAATTAATCATGATCGTCTCATAACCTTTTTTGCCCGCCGTTTTGAGAGCATTCACACAACACCAATCAAATTCCACCGACGAACCAATGCAATATGGTCCACTGCCGAGGACAATCACGCTCTGTTTTTTCTTGTTCACGGTCACATCATCTTTTTCGCCGTGGTATGTCAGGTACAGATAATTCGTCTTCGCAGGATGTTCGGCACCAGTTGTATCAATCTGCTTCACCACGGGAAAAATCTTCATCTGTTTGCGCTTTTTACGCACATCGAGTTCCGGCATCCTCAAAAGATTTCCAATCTGTTTGTCAGAAAATCCATGTCGTTTCGCGCGTACAAAAGTTTCACGAGAAAGTTTCGTACCCTCTTTGCAAACTTGTTTTTCCGTCTCAACGATGTTGCTCAGTTTTTCCAAAAACCACCGGTCAATTTTTGTAAGACCCGCAATTTTCTCAACACTCCAGCCACGATGAAGTGCTTCCGCAATGGCAACAATGCGTCGCGGTGTCGGAATCTTCAGGGCACTTTCCAGATCATCCGTCGAAATTCCCAGATCTTCATTGGCGACAAAACCATGGAGACCAACTTGGAGCATGCGCAAACCCTTCTGCATAACTTCCTCAAAACTGCGTCCCAGAGCCATAATTTCACCAACCGATTTCATCTCCGTACTAATTTCTTGAGAAACAAGGCGGAATTTATCCAAATCCCATCGAGGAATTTTGAGCGCCACATAATCCAGCGCCGGTTCAAAACACGCCGTCGTATCTTTCGTCACGGCATTCTTGAGATCAGAAAGTCGATATCCCATGGAAAGTTTTGCCGCCACATGTGCGAGCGGATATCCCGTCGCCTTGCTCGCGAGTGCACTTGATCGTGAAAGACGCGCATTCACTTCAATCACGCGATAATCATCACTCTGTGGATCCAGCGCAAACTGGATATTGCACTCCCCCACAATTCCGAAATGTCGAATCGCCTTGATCGCCATCTCGCGCAGAAAATGATACTCGTGATTGTTGAGCGTTTGCGAAGGAGCAATGACAATACTTTCACCCGTATGGATCCCGAGCGGATCGAAGTTTTCCATGTTACACACCACGATACAGTTGTCGAACTGATCGCGAACCACCTCATATTCCAACTCTTTCCAGCCCTTCAAATTCTCTTCAATGAGAACCTGCGGACTATAAGAAAACGCCGTTTCCAGCAGCGGTTCAAGCTCTTTCCAATTGTATGCAAATCCACTGCCGCGACCACCAAGGGTAAAAGCCGCGCGCACAATCACCGGATATCCGATGGTTTCTACCGCTTTTTTTCCTTCTTCCATCGTCGTACACGAAAGACTTTTTGGCACTTTGAGGCCGATCGATTCGATCTCCTGTTTAAAAAGTTCACGATCTTCCGTTTTCCAGATCGCACTCACGGGCGTTCCCAGTACTTTCACGCCATGTTTTTTCAAAACCCCACTTTTTTCCAGTGCAATGCCGCAATTCAAAGCTGTTTGACCTCCGAAAGAAAGCAGAATGCCATACGGCTTCTCTTTTTCAATAATTTGCTCCACAAAATATGGATTCACCGGCAAGAAATAAACCTTATCTGCCATTCCTTCACTCGTCTGAATTGTCGCAATATTGGGATTCACAAGAATAGAAAAAAAGCCCTCTTCTTTGAGTGCTTTAATAGCCTGTGAACCAGAATAATCAAACTCCCCCGCCTCCCCAATTTTCAAAGCTCCAGACCCGAGAACGAGAACTTTCTTGGGAGATAAAGAAGTCCCCTTTTTCTGTTCTCTACGAGATCTCAATGCAGCTTTTTTGGGCATAAGGCCAAGAAGAAATTCACGGAAGTTCCAACGAAAGATACTGAAAAAATAAGCTTCAGTCAACGAAAAAATACCCCGCAATATAACTCGTCACATCGGTCATTTTCGGCTGCTTAAGGATCTGCGAAGCATTTGTCGCCCCCGTGAGATGAAAATGCAAACCCAGGCCCTTCAGCGTCTCCAGAAAGACCCGCAGTCCAGGCTTCGAGTCCACCGCCACCTCACGCACCCGTTCATACGAAAGATCCGCCACAATCGGCAAACTCACGCTGTCCCATTTTTTCGCGAGAGCATCGGTCGCATAATGGGAAAAATCGAAGGAACCGATAAGAATATCAATTTTCCCGACCTTTTTTCGCTCCGCAAGAATCTTCAAAAATTCTTGCGCAAAAAGGTCTGCATCTTTGTCCGCCAGCGAATCTTTGAAAATCAGTGGCACGACTTTCGCATTGCGAAAAATTTTCTTCACAAACGCCACAAGGTTATAAATACCATGCTCGGTACGAAAAGGCTTTTCTTGAACATGCGCCGCAGTTTTTTTTGTGAGCATTGAGACGGCATCAGGATCAGCTGCAAGTGTCCCGTACGGTGTAAAAAAATCCACCGCCGAAGTCAAAATCGGATACGACCCAGCGGAGAAATGATTCGGACTCAGGATGAAAACCGTCACCGGCCGATCGTCAACAACGACGCCATCTTTCCCATCTCGGTCAAAAAAAGAAAGCGTCGAAGCGATCAATCTTTTTGGGAGCAAATGATGCGGCACAAGCGCAGCAGCCACATCAAGAGGTCCATTCTTCCCATCAGTCGGCGCAAAAGACGATTCAAAAAAATCACGACTCGCAATGCCGGAATTATGGATTTCAACTTCCGGAGGATTTTTTATCACGGCGCCCTCCTCTCCTCTCAAAAGAAAGAGGAAAACAAAAAAGCCGAGCAAAAAAGAAAAAACAAAAAAGAAAAAACGAAGGCGCATACATTATCGGATAACCCCTCCCCACTCAATAACCGTGAACCCCTTTCTTTCAGGCGTTCGAATCCTTGGTTCTTCAACCTTGATCGGTTTTTGAAGTGGCTGGAAATCCATCAAAATACGCACCACAGTATCAGGTTTTGGCGTGATGGTGAGAGGCGCAAGAGAATTCATCGCTGCCGTTCCATGGAAACCCACGAAATAATAAGGCGCACTTTGCATCCGAGGTTCCCAGAATTCCATGAAGTCCGCAGACTCTTTTGCGTTCAATCCCAATACTGCTAATTTTTCGATCAGGAATTCATGAACATCGCTGCGTGCGACCACGAAGCCTCTTTTTGGTTCCTCATACATGCCGCCACGACCTTCCCAGAAAAGATACGGAAATTTTTTGCCATCACGCAGATCGGTAATTTGGCTGTCGGTGGTTGTAAAAACATTCCAGCCTGTTCCAGCATCATACACCGGATCGGAGTAAGTCATGCCACCTTTTGGCTCCACACGGACGGAAACACGCCCCGCCTTCTGCGGATACAGATAAATCACCGGCTTGCCGCATTCTGCCGGCTGAACGAAACTCGCATTTTTGAATTCAATCAAACGGCCAAAAGGATCTTTCCAGTAAAAAAGAGGCTTTTTCGCCAAAAAGCTGGAATACGAAATTTTCACTGCAAGGCCATTGCTTCCATATTCAGATGAGTCACTGCTCTCGTAGAGACTCTGGAGATGCTTGTCATTGACGTTTTTAAAAGTGTAGACGGTCTCTCCATTCACGGTCTTTCCGGCAGGAGAAAGGTCTTTTTCGAGATCAATATCCGTGACGACATGATAGAAATTTTTTGAACCACAGCCGCCAACAGTTTCAAAAATATATTGATCCGTATTTTTCGTGCGAGAATTCCAGGTGATATCAGGAGTTTTGAATCCATTGACGACATTCACGAAAGGAATCTTCATTTCATAAGTCCAGTATGATTTGTCAGGCGCGAAAACATAAAAAGCGTTGGAAGTGAGAAAATTTTCAGAAGAAGTACGATAGTCAGGTGCAGTCGTAAAAACAGTTCCCATACGCGCATCTTCAAAAACCGGAACCACATAGCGCATGTCTTTTTCTTGCGTCAGACCCGGAGAAGAACCGAGAAAAACTCGATCCGTGAGAAAAAGAAGAGTGCCATCCGGACTTTTGAAAGATTTGAGAGGTTCAAAACCCGGAATGGTGTAATTCTCATCAGAAGAGAAGCGTGATCGAACATTCGGAAACTCAACTGAGAGGTCGTCAATACTCCCCGAATATTTTTTCAGCAAAACAAGTTCCTTCCCGCGTGATGCAAAACGAAAATGTTCGCTGCCCATACCCAGCATGATTTGCGCTGAAAGAAGATTGAATCCTGAGTACCGCCCGGAGACAAATGTACCAGTTTTGTAGAGAGTAACGGAACTTTCCCATCCATCGGCAGCCGTGGATTTTCCAAAAATAGAAGATTGGTCTTGAATCAATTGAGGGAAAGCGAGGAAAGAGATTTCAGGAGAAGTATGAGCGATGGTTGAGGTCTGTGGCGATGTTGATGGAGTCGAGACAGAAGAAGTCTGCGACACTTCGACAGTAGTTTTTTCTTCAGATGTCGTGGTGTTTTCTATTGGGAGTGTGGCGCGCGGCACAAAAACAATATAAGCCACAAGGCCACCAATCAGGAAAACAAGGATACATACAAGAAAAAGCATGCCCGAAGAAGGCTGTTTTTGAGATTCGAAATTCATGGTGAGTGAAAGAAAATGAGTAGGTTTTTTAGAGTGCCCAGTCAGTACGAATCGTATCGAGATATTTCAAAATCTCCTGAGCATGTCCATCGGGAGTAACTTTCGGATACGCTTTCACCATTTTTCCTTCTGGATCAAAAATGAAAGTCGCCCGATCAGCATTTTTGCCATTCCAGACGCCGAAAGACTCAGCCATCTTGTGATCAGTATCAGCAAGAAGCGGAAAATTTAAATCGTGTTTTTTGACAAATTTCTCATGAGAAGGAATGTCATCACAACTGATCCCATAAACAATAACATCACGCTTATCAAAATCTTTTTTTGCATCCCGAAAACCGCAAGCTTCTTTCGTGCAGCCGGAAGTGTCATCCTTGGGATAAAAATACAAAACCACCCATTTCCCCTTCAAATCGCCAGGAGAGAGAGGGTAGCCACCCGTACCAACTACAGAAAAAGCAGGCATGTTGTCGCCAACGGCAATCATGGAAGTATTCATAGAAAAGAAGTGACAAATTTAAAAAACAAAAAACGAAACATCTGCGATTATACGCAACCAAGATAGAAGGGCGCAATACTAAAATCTCGGCTTCTGAACGGACTCGGGAACAGGAAAAGAATAAAAGGAATCATATTCCAAATGGCCCGTGACGCGAAAACCAGAAGCTTTTTTATGACCACCACCGCCAAATCGTCTGCAAAATTCGGCAAGATCAACATCGTCTCGCTGTGTGCGCGTCGAGCCCTTCACGATTCCCTGCTCACGACTTTCTGAAAGCATGATCGAAAAACGCGCTCCCGCAGTAGTGTTCAGAAAATCCACCACCCCGGAAACTTGATCAGGAGAGGCACCAAATGTGGCAACATCTTCTTCTCGAGCCCCGGCAACAACACCACCATCCTCGGTTTTTTCAATCTTCTCGAGGACGCTGCCCCAAAGACGCAACTGATTGATCGTATAACTTCGCAGGCCGCGCGTCACCAAATCTCGGTCCGCCCCCATGCGCACGAGACGCGCGGCCGCCTCGTACACTTCGCTGGTTGTATTGGAATGCATGAAAAATCCCGTGTCGTAATAATGTCCCAAAAGCAAATATGTCGCCACAAGTGGTGAAATTTTCCAACCGCAATATTCAAAAAATTCCTGAAGGACATAAGTCGCCGAACAAGCCTGCGGAACAACGATATTGAGAGTCCCAAAAAGTGTATTGGAAACATGATGATCAAAATTAATCATCGGGACGGTTTTTTCCAGTAAAAATGGCTTCTTCTCAGGAAAAACAAGTTGCGCCACCGAACTCGCATCAACATTGACGAAAAGATCAAAAGTTCGCTCATCAAAATCGCGAACAAAAGCTCGGGTGCAAGGAAAAACATGATAGATCTCGGGAATGGGATCAATACAAGCCGAAACGACTTCTTTCCCCATCATTTCCAGCATATTGCGGAGAGCAAGATTTGCGCCAAGGGTGTCCCCATCGGGACTGCGATGAGAGAGAATAAGAATCCGTTGTGCGGACAGAAGCAAATCCCGCGCCTGCAAAAAAAGATGTTCAATACCCACGAAAGTAAGGTATCATGCAGGCGCTTATCACTTCTAATACTTTCGCTATGAAATCTTCTCTTTTAAGGTCTCTTTATATTTCACTCGCTATCCTTTCAGTATCTTCGGTACTCCTTCTCACGGGATGCTTCGACTCTTTCAAAAAAGACGCAGAAACGCAGGCGCCAGGAGGAGTAGAAGTGAGCAATGCAGATTTGGAAACAACAACGGTAGAGTCAGTCACAGAGGTAGCAGCACCAGCAAAACAAGAAACACCAAAAACAGAAGCAAAGGTTGAAGTGAAAGTTGAAGCAAAAACAGAAGTGAAAGAAACACCAAAAACTGAAACTGCTGCACAGGAAGCGCCAAAGCCAGCCGCTCTCAAGACATTCAACATGACCGCAGACGAATTTGCTTTCGCTCCATCCACGATTACCGTCAATGAAGGCGACATGGTTCGCATCGTCATCACCAGTAAGGAAGGAGGTCACGGGATTGTCATTCCAGATTTCGGTGTCAATAAAGTTATCAACGCGGGCTCTCCAGCCGTCGTGGAATTTACCGCCAATAAAAAGGGAACATTCGGATTTCGCTGCAGCGTTTTCTGTGGAGGAGGTCATGGTGATATGAAAGGAACCTTGATCGTCAAATAATCAGGAATGAACTACGAAGAAGTAATTCGACAAGAAGCAAAAAGTCTCGGTTTCGATCTCGTGCGTATCATGAAGGCGCAGCCTCTCCCAGAGGACAGCGCCTTCTTTGAAAAATGGCTCCAGCAGGGCAATGCCGGAACGATGAGTTATCTCGAGAAAAATCAGGATCGCCGCGGCAATCCTGACAAAATTCTCGAAGGCGCGAAAAGTATAATCTGTCTCGGCATCAATTATTACCAAAAGCGTACCGGTGAAGCAGTGCAGAGTGAGCCCGTTCGCATCGCTTCCTACGCTCTCGGCCGCGACTATCACAAAGTCATTGGCAAAAAATTAAAAAAACTCTGCGCCTTCATTCAAGAAAAATTCCCACATACAGAAGGAATTATCACCTTCGCTTCAATTGACACATCAGCCATTTTCGAACGGTCGTATAGTCAAAAATCAGGATTGGGTTTCATCGGAAAAAATACCTGCGTCATCACCCGAGAATACGGTTCGTATGTTTTTCTCGCCACCATCCTCACGAATCTCGAACTCACACCCGACGAGCCATCGAAGTGGGCCGCATCGTGTGGCAGCTGCCGCCGCTGCATCGATAGTTGTCCCACAAAAGCCATCAACGAAGACAAAAGTGTCGACGCGAGGAAGTGCATCGCCTACCTCACCATCGAAAATCGTGACGAAATTCCTCTCCATCTCCGTGAAAAAGTCGGAACTTGGCTCTTCGGCTGTGACATTTGTCAGGAAGTCTGCCCTCATAATGTCCGCGTCCAGCCAACAAAAGTGGACGATTTCAAAAACATCCGCATCGACGGAAAACTCCACACACTCAAAGAAATTCTCGCCATCGAAACCGACGAAGCTTTCGAAAAAAAATTCGCCGGCAGCCCCCTCATGCGCGCCAAACGCCGCGGCCTCATCCGAAACGCCTGTGTCGTCGCCGGAAATTTGTCAGCAACCGATGCACAATCCCTCATTCCAGAACTCAAAAAAATCGCATCAGGAAAAGACGAAATGCTCGCCGAACACGCACGCTGGGCACTGAAAAAATTACGGCAACCACTTCTTCTCCGGCACTCCACTTTTCATATTTTCAAACCGCGCCATCACAAAAAGCAAATCACTTAAACGATTGAGATATTGCAGAATCATGGGCGAACAGCCATCTCTATCAGGTGCCACGCCATCATTCGTACCCGTCCCATCCGCAAGCGCCACGCACAGTCGTTCACCGCGTCGGCACACACTCCGCGCCACATGCAACTTTGCGCCAGCAAGACTCCCACCCGGCATAATAAACGCCGTCATCGGCTCTAGACTTTTTTCCAATTCATCAATAATCCCCTCCAACTCCGCCACCCGCGCCGCAGAAATCCGCGGAACGTCATCATTACTGCGATGTTTTTTCTCCCCAATCGTCACCAAATCCGCACCAATCACAAACAAATCCTGCTGAATTTTTTCAAGATGCGAAACAAGCGCGTTGTCAGGAGTACCACCTCCCGCCCCCATACTCGCCAAAACCTCGCCCAAAACCGCATTAAGCTCATCCACCGTTCCCACCACACACATGCGCAAACTCGCCTTCGAAACCCGCCCACCGCCATACAAATCCGTCTCGCCTCCATCTCCCCTTCGTGTATAAATTTTCATAAAAAGATTCTAACAAATAATGAGAAATAAAGGGTAGTTTCAGCTTTAAATTTGACAAAAGTGAACAAATAGTTTAAATTGAGACTCGCAAGAGCACTCCCTATCAAACAGCTTTATGAGCGCACACGCAGCCGCAGCACCCGCACACGCACCGGATCATGGCCACGATGCAAAAGATGCCAAAAAAGGTCACGAAGAACCAAAAAAGCCGGAATCCGGCCACGGTCATAACGACGCTCACGGTAGCCATGACGCCAAAAAAACGGTCGATGCTCACGCAAAAGACACTCATGACGCGGCTCATGCGGTAGTGCAAGATGCCGCCGCTCATCCACCAGCAAGCACCGACAAAGCAAAAGAGCATCATGCCCCAGCAGACGCTCATCATGCCCCAGCAGCAGCGCACGGTCACGACGCTCATGCAGCCCCTGCTGCAGACGCACACGGTCCGAAACACGACGCGCATGCCGCAGGCGATCATCACGATCACGCAGAACAAAAATCAGGAGGCTTTTTCAACGGCCTGAAAAAAATCGGGACAAAGATAAAAGACACCATTCAGGGTTACTACCAATTCGCAAAAGACTGGTTCAAGGGACTTTTCAGTTAGAGAACATTTCATCGCATCTTCTTGAGAGCATCCTCAACCGCCTCTTTGAGAACCTCAGAAAGTACGGGATGACCATGCACCGATCGCAGAAAAAGTTCCGGCGTCATACCTTCCTGCACCGCGAGTGACGCCTTATCAATCAATAAAGTCGCATGCTTCCCCAGGATATGCACGCCGACGAGTTTTCGCGTACCACCATCAAAAACAACCTTCACAAATCCATCGCGATCCCCTTCAATGAGAGCCTTGGCATTTGCAGAAAAATTGGCACGCCCCGAAATCGCAGAAGGAACATCTTCTTCTTTCGCACCTACGCTGGCAATTTCCGGACTGGTAAAAATCGTGCTCGGTACTGCACCGAGGTTCATCACATTTTTTTCACCCAAAATATGTCGTGCTGCAATTTCGCCTTCAAAATCCGCCGTATAAGCGAGTAACCACTTCCCTGCCACATCGCCAATGGCATAAACATTTTCCGCCACTGCAGTTTGCATATACTCATTCACACTGCCAAAATCCGGCATTGTCGATAGCATCTGTTTTTTCCGTCCCACCGCGATCAGTGCATATGGTGCCACATATTCAACGCCTTTTTCATCCACGGCCTTCACATGAGAACCATCGTCCGTGAGGGATTGTAAAGAAGTTCCCGTAAGGATATCCACATTGCGTCGAGCAAGAATTTTCGCAAAATCCGACGCGATATCTTTATCTTCCAACATCAAAATTCTCTCAGCCCGTTCGATCAAAGTCACCTTCGTCCCCACCGCACCGAAGAAGCTGGCAAATTCGCAACCAATGGATCCACCGCCCACGATGAGGATCGACTGCGGCAATTCGGAAAGATCGAAAAGTGTCCGGTTTGTCAAAATGCGAGATGATAAAGTTGCGCCAGGAATCATCGCTGGAGCTGACCCCATAGCAAGAATAATAAAATCCGTCGCAATGTTTTCCGCAGCACCGCTTTCCGCCGACACAAATTGCACGGTATGAGAATTCACATATTCACCGCGTCCATGAAGTATCGTCACACCCGCTTTTTGTAAAGTCGTCGAAAGTCCTCGATGCAGCATCTCTACAACTTTTTTCCGTCGCTCCTGAAGTTTCGCAAAATCCACTTTCACATCGGAAACTTCAACACCAAAAAGAGATGATCTTTGAGCCTTTTCATAAAGTTCAGCACTATACAGAAAAACCTTCGAAGGAATGCATCCCACATGCAAACACTCTCCACCCACGAGATGCTGCTCAATCAGTGCCACTCTTTTCCCGGCCTCGCCAAGAATACGCGCCGCCTTCGCGCCGCCGGGTCCTCCTCCAATAATAACAACATCAAACTTTTCCACGGGCCGATTATGACATAGAATGACGGCATGTACAAAATCATCCAAGGCATCAGCATCGTGCTCGCCGGGCTTATCATTGGCATTGCAGACGCCATGATCAAAAAATCGGCAATCATGACAGCAGAAAATATCGAGAAAAATTCGTCCGCAGGTCTTTTGAATTTCTTCGCAACCGCTTTCTCCAATAAGTGGCTCATCGGCGCTATCATCCTTTATCTCTTGCAGATAAGTTTTTTTGTCTATGTCTTCGCAAAAAATTGGAAACTGGGTGTTGCCATCAACATTCAAATCGTTTTCGTTGCTCTGGCATCCATCATAATCGGATATTTCATCTTCCATGAAAAACTAAGCCTTCTGCAAATGGTAGGAGCGCTCTTTGCTTGCATAGGAGTTCTTATGATGACCTCGGCCTAAAAAAATCAAATCAGAAACTCAAAAATCGCCCTTCTTTCTTCAGCCACGCTCGCGCTTCCTGATACAGTGGGCAAAATTGTCCGACGAGATTCCAAAAGGCTGCCGAGTGATTCATCTGAACCAGATGGGATAATTCATGGATCATGACATAGTCTGCAATCCAGCCCGGCATCACAATCAGTTTATAATTCAGGGAAATTCGCCCTCGTGCAGAAGCGCTCCCCCATCGCGTTTTTTGAGAACGAATCGAAAGCGTTTTATAGGAGATATTGAGACTCCGGCTCAACATCTCGAGCCGCAGCGGCAAAGTTTTTTTCGCCTCTTCAACAAGAAAATTTCGTACTAATTTTTTGAGAGTCGCCTGAGCAAACAAGTGACTTCGAATGAAAACAATATCTCCCTCGCGGATCACTGTCGCCCGTTTTTTCCCAGGAGCAAGAGCAGAAAATCGCATCGTTACCATCTCATCATGCAGAAAAAAAACGCGACCATCGCGAATATCAAAAGCATCTCGGAGAGATTGAGAAGTGCCGATTTCTATCATTTTTTTCTGAATCCAATCTTTTTTCTCACGCAAAATGCGATCCACCTGCTCCACCGGAAATCGCCGAGGGATGGTGACACGCAAACCCTCTTCATGGCCAATCGTCAGCCTCACATGCCGCGCCGTTTTACTCACTCGAACGCGATAAGGGAAAGCTTCAGATCCAGGATTAAAAAAATAAATCTGCCCTTCGGAAAAACTCATGCTCATATCCTAGCAAACCTCTTATCAGAGCCGCAATCAACATTTTTGGCGGGCCGCATGAAGTTGATGGATGGTTTTAAATCTCAAGAAATTGAAAAATCCTAAAGCGTGCAATCTTGATAGCGATCCTGAATCGCGCCGTAGAAATTCGATATTTTTCCAAAATTTGTTCCTCTGAAAGACCCGAAAAAAAATAATCTCTCGCGATAGATCCTATTTCCTCACCAAAAAGTCCTGGAAATTGTGGCAATAAAGTATCTTCATGTGTAGCGACTAACTCACGAAACTCGCTCTCGAGCCATCCTCCATGAAATTCTCTCCTCTTCTTCAAGGGGTTGATAGTCAACATCGTCCCATCATAGACCGAAGAAAGTCTACGGCGAAACTTCGTGATCGCTGCTGCAAGCAGTTGACTCGCCCTTGCTTCCGTAAGATTCATCATCGATCCGATCGATTTCAAGATTAAACCTTCAAAATAACAATGATAAAGAACAAATAATTCATTATCGCTCAAAAAACCTCCGGAGATCATGTCGGAAAGAAGATGAAACCATTCTGCGGCATCATATTGCTCATCAACAGGAATATCATCATCCCTTTGAAGAATTTCATGGAGATGAACATTGTCTCCGTTTCCCAAGGAAAAATCTGCGTCGAGAGAGAGAGGAGAGGCATGAGAAAGTCTTCTGGATTCAACAACTGCTTGTTCTGGAAGCTTTAAACTCTCTGCAATTTGAGCGTCTGATGGATTATGCACGCCAGATGCTCTGAGTTCTCGATCCGCTGTTGCGATATCCCGGGAGCGCCGCCGCTGGCCTTGATTCATAAAATCTTCACGCCTCAGAAAATCCTTCATGCAACCATAAATGCGTCGAGATGCATACGGCCAAAAATCACCACGAGCAGTGTCATACTTCTGAGCAGCATCGAGAAGACCATCTTCTGCTGCAGCAAGAAGCCCGTTTCGATCAACAAATCCTGGTAATCTCGTAGCAAAATCATGTGCTGCCCGGTGCGTCCAAGGCAAGTAGTGGGATACCAGTTGTACTTTTGAAGGTCCTAATGCACGATCCTGCGATCCTGTTTCTACCACAGGACCTTCCTCCATTTCCCCTACTCTATCAGATCTGAAAGTCATATTTGAGCGTCTGAAATATGCGAAATCCTAGCAAATATCCTGAAAATCCAAAATGCCAGCCTTCAAAAGAAGTGGATATAATACAAAAAAATTGACAAAAGTCAATTAATAGGTTGAAAACAAAGCTGAATTTTTCTGGCGGGGCCGACGGGATTCGAACCCGCGATCTCCACAGTGACAGTGTGGTGCGTTAAGCCAGGCTACGCTACGACCCCAAAACAAATGCTGCGAAATAATAGAGGCGAAAGCCCCTTTTGACAAGTTCTTTTGAGAAGCCTGCATGATATCAAGCAAAACCATGCTACAATTCCCCCATGGCACGCATAGGAATTGATTGCAGGATGTATTCATCCAAATTTACCGGCATTGGTCGCTACACCTACGAACTCGTTCGCCATTTGGCCGAACTCGAGCAAGAAAAAAGCAAAAATCCAGAAGAAAAAGCAAACAGCAATGACTACATGCTCTTCTTCAACAAGCCCGAATACGACACCTTCATTCCTCCGGAAAAAAATTTCCACAAAGTACTCGTCAATGCAAAGCATTATTCGTTCACCGAACAGACGAAATTTTTTCTGATCCTCCAAAAACAGAAACTCGACCTGATGCACTTCACGCATTTCAATGCGCCAATTCTCTACACCCGTCCTTCAATCGTCACCATTCATGATCTCACGCTTTCATTTTTCCCAGGCAATAAAATGAATAATCCCATTCATCGCGCCGGCTATCATCTCACGCTCAAATCCGCAACCAAACACGCCAAAAAAATCATCGCCGTTTCCAAATACACCGCCAAAGATCTTCAGAAGCTTCTCAAAATCCCCGAAGAAAAAATTGAAGTCATTTACGAAGCGGTGAACGAAGATTTCAAACCGCTCGAAGATAAAAAAGCAATCGCGGAAACACTCGCAAAATACGGCATAAAAAAGCCATATCTCCTGTACACCGGTGTTTGGCGCAACCACAAAAATCTCGCCAATCTCATCAAGGCTTTTGCACGCCTGCGCAACCACTACCACATCGAAGTCCAGCTCGTGATTACCGGCCGCGAAGATCCAAAATATCCCGAAGTTCGTAAAACGATTCAAGAATGCGGTATGCAAGACTACATCATTCTTCCCGGCCTCGTACAAGAAAATGAACTTCGTGCATTATACACCGACGCCCACGGCTATGTTTTTCCTTCTCTCTACGAGGGTTTTGGTCTCTCCCCTCTCGAAGCGATGAAATGCAGCGTACCCGTCGCGGTCTCCAAGGCCTCCTGCATCCCAGAAATTTGCGGCGTCGACAATGCACTTTTTTTCGATCCCTACGACCCGAACGATATGGCAGAAAAAATGGCCACACTCTGTACGAATGAACCGGTACGCACCGAACTTATCAAAAACGGCCTCAGCCACATCAAAACTTTTTCTTGGAAAAAAATGTCGCGCCAAACCCTCAAACTCTACGAACATGTTCTTGAAACTCTCTGACCTTCTGCCAAAAGAAGCAAGTCGCCGCGGTATGGGCAATGTCATCACCGCGACCCAGGTGTGCCATGAATTTCGCCAGTTGATGCCAAAATGGTTCACGCCAGAAGCCGAAGAATATCTTGATGCCCAGCATTTCAAAGAGGGCGTTCTCACCGTTCGAGTCACGAGTGGAATCTGGTCCAAAGCCGTACTCATGCGAAAAACAAACATCATTCGAGATATGAACGCAAAGATGGGTGGCGACATTATTCGAAAAATTCGCACTCAACTTGCCGCAGAAGCCCATCAGCAGCATGATTAGAAAACATTTCCACAAATAAGCAAGTGGAAAAAGGACACAAAACCCCAAAGAAGCTATACGATAAACGCAGCATCTTGCTACAATCCAAAGTCGATTGATATCTCTTTCTCGTCAGAAAAGAAAGATTCTTCCTCTCAACCATAATTTCCTAAATTTTCATAACTCATGCTCGCTATTCGTCTCTCTCGTGTCGGTAAAAAAGGACAGCCATTCTTCCGCATCATCGTGCAAGAAAGAACGCTCAGCCCAAAGAAAAAAGCAACCGATATCGTTGGTCATTACGCACCATCAAAAGATCCAGCAGAAATCGTTATCAAAGAAGACCGCGTCAAAGAATGGATTTCAAAAGGCGCTCAGCCTTCTGATACCGTCGCCATGCTCCTGAAGAAAAAAGGATTTGCTGGCATGGAAAAATTCATGGCTCCTCGCGACAAACAGCGCAAGAGCAGCAAAGATGCCGGCAAAGAAGCCGCACCAGCAGCTGCATAAAGATACAATACACTCGTTTTGTAATTCCTAACTCCCTCACTTTATGGCTGACAACATGAGCGATATCACCCAGGGCGTTGACCGCGATTTTGTAGAATATGTGGTCAAACAGCTCGTCGATCATCCAGAGGATGTCGTCGTAACCAGGTCTGTCGATGATCTCGGCGTACTCATTACGCTTCGCGTGAATCCTGCCGATATGGGAAAAATCATCGGTAAAAGTGGTCAAACTGCGAAGTCGATTCGCATTCTTCTCCGCGTGATCGGTTCCAAAAACAACGAACGCGTGAACATGAAAATTGTTGAACCTGATGGTACAATCAAAGAACTCGGCGGCGATCTCAGTATGGAATAAATTCCGCTCCCCTCTACATCCTAAATCTTCTGACCAGCCATGGCTCGATCCTCCTCTCTTATTGATGCAGCGCAAAATTACGATGTCGTAGAAGTTATTAACCGTGGCTTGGCATACGCGATTATTCTTGCCGGTTTCCTTTCAGTGATTTTTATTTTTATCGGTGGTATTTCTTTCATTCTTTCCGGAGGACAAGATGACAAAATCAAATCCGCCGTCGGTACCATCCGTTATGCCATTATCGGCTTGATCGTGACGGTTCTCGCAGTCTTCGTCGTCGATGCTGTCGGAAAAGCCCTCGGCCTTAATGTCATCAAATACATCAATTTCGGAGATGTCCTTCAATTCGTCACCTCCATCGGAAGCACGACTTCAAGTGGTGGTCCCAGCAGTCTGAACTAAACTTTTTTTGTCTTCTTCCCGCGACTCGCAATATGTTTCCAGTCAAAAGGAAACTTATACGTTTCGCATGCGCGAACGATTGCAGCAAAAACGCTCCACGGATCCTGTGATTCAAAAACAAAACTATTTCCCGTTTCACGATTCGGATCATAGTCCGCAATTTTCGAGTGACTTCCAGCAAGAGCAATGGGAACAATGCCATGATCAAAGCATTCCTTCACAGCCCTTTCTGAAAAACAAATAACACCGTCACAACCAGCGAACATATTTTTCTGATAATGATCGAGAATGATGACAGTCGCCTGATCATAAAAATCAAAAGGCACCAGATTTTTATCTCCGCTGCCCTTCACATGACCCTGAAAAAAAAGAACAAAAGGAATTTTGAGTGAGTGAATGCCAGGAAGTAAATCTCGAACGAAATCAAAATCCCCTTCATCTCTTACGCAGATACCGATCACCGGCATCGTGTCTGCCTTTCGTTCGCGGAGGAAATCCATAAGTCGTCGTCGCTGTGATCGTTTATGATCACTCGCAGCGTCTCGATGAGAAAGATCAGAAGATTCAGAAGAGCCGTTGCGGGATGCCATAGCAGAGGGGTTGAGGGTATTTGAAGAGATATCATGAAATTATACCAAAAAATGCAGATTTTTGCGAGGCAGAAGGATTGACATAATACACAAAAACCATTCAAATAAAGCCATGCAAAAAATTATATTTATCGATGGAAATGCCCTTTTTCATCGAGCTTTTCACGCAATTCCGGGGCTGAAGAATTCAAAAGGAGAATTGACCAATGCGATCTATGGCTTCACGAGTATGCTTTTGGGCCTCCTCTCAGGACAGAAGCCGGACTACATCGCGATCACTTGGGATCGAAAAGCCAAGACCTTCCGCCACGAACAATTCACCGAGTACAAAGGCACGCGCCCACCCGCACCAGAGGGTCTTTTCGAGCAGATGCCACCGCTTAAAAACCTCATGACCGCATTCAAAATTCCGATGTTTGAAATGGATGGATATGAAGCGGATGATTTGCTGGCAACACTCGTAACGCAAGCAGAAGCCAAAAAAATAGAGTCATATATTGCCACCGGCGATCGAGACACGCTGCAGCTCGTGAATGACTGGACCCGAATTATCATGCCAGAATTTGGATTTCAAAAATACAAAATTTACGACGCCGCCGCAGTACTGGAAAAATATGGAGTTCGCCCAGATCAGATTATTGATTATAAAAGTCTTGTCGGTGATACCTCCGACAATGTCCCCGGCGTTCATGGTATCGGCGAAAAAACGGCATCAGAGCTTCTCAAAAAATACGAAACTTTGGAAAATATCTACGAAAATCTGGAAGCAATTGGCGGAAAAGTGGCAGAAAAGCTCAAAAATGGAGCAGAAAGCGCCATGATGAGTAAAAAGCTCGTCACCCTCACCAAAGACGCACCGATTACCCTCGATCTCGATGCGTGCAAGACCCACGATTTCGACGCCAATGCCATTCAAAGCCAATTTGAGCATTTTGAGTTCCGTTCTCTCGGAAAAAGATTGAAGGAGCTCGAATCAATCTATAATGAAAAACGTCAAGAAGCGCATAATTATGCCATTCCACTGCTATTTGAATAAAAAAAGTATTCACAAATAAAAAAGCAGAAACACAGCAAAGCAAAAATTGCTTCCCAAAAAAGTATTATAAAACAATAAAAATCAAAAATCGCAACAAAAACCGAAAGCAAAGAGCAGGACGGTCAAAAGAGCGAACAAAAAAGTAAAACAAAGGCCGTATTTCAGCCTTATTTCTGTGCAAAAAATTTGTAAAAAAAATCGAAGTAGACTATAGTTCCAAAAGCTCCTCCAGAGGCTTCAATTCGAAGCTTGAACATGAGCTTTCACAAAAGCTGAAAACTTACCTATGGCAAAAACACGCATTATTGCAAGTCTTGATATCGGAAGTTCCAAAATCCGCACCGTCGTGGGAAGTATGGACAGCGAGTCACAAATGCCGAACATTATCGGCGTGGGAATCGCCTCCTCCACGGGACTTCGAAAAGGTTCAGTCATCGATGTAGAAGAGACGATTAGTTCTATTACGGCTTCGCTGGAAGATGCAGAAAGAATGGCGGGTGAACCGATTAATCATGTTTTCCTCGGAATCAGCGGCAATCACATTGAATCGATCGACAGCAAAGGCGTTATCGCCGTTTCCAATCCAAGTAACGAAATTACGGAAGATGACATTGATCGAGTTCTTGAAGCGGCACAGGCCGTCAATATCCCGACAAACCGCAGAATTCTTCGTATTATTCCGAAAACCTTCACCGTCGACGAGCAGAAAGGAATCAAATATCCCGTGGGTATGACCGGTATTCGTCTCGAAGTTGAAGCCCACATCATCACGGGCCTTGTTCCAAACATCAAAAACATCGAAAAATGCGTTCTTCAGGCAGGCGTCGACATCGACGACATTATTCCTGCATGTCTCGCAGCGCCAGAAGCCGTTCTGAGCAAGCGACAAAAAGAGCTCGGCGTCGTGGTCGTGGATATCGGTTGCGGTGGAACATCGGTGAGCGTCTTCGAAGAAGGCGTGACGCTCCACACAGCCGTGATTCCGATCGGTGGAGAAAATGCAACCAACGATGTCGCCATCGGCCTTCGTACATCCATCGACACCGCAGAAAAAATCAAAATCGAATACGGTTCATGCACTCCAGAAGATGTCAGCGATCGCGAAACCATCGACCTTTCACTCCTCAGCAAAATCGACACACAAAGAGTTTCTAAAAAAGTGATGGTGGAAATTATCCAAGCTCGTTATCAGGAAATTTTTCTCCTCGTCAAAGAAGAGCTCGCAAAAATTCATCGCGACGGAATGCTTCCTGCAGGCGTAGTACTTACGGGCGCAGGTGCGAAGATGCCAGGCGTAATTGACCTCGCACGCGAAACATTGAATCTCCCAGTGCAAATTGGTTTCCCGCAAAATTTTGATGGCATTGTCGACAAAATCGACGATCCGGCCTATGTCACTGCCATTGGCCTCCTCATTTGGGGAGCGCGCATGGAAGGCAGAAGTAGCGGTATGGCATTCCGAAGTCTCAATCTCCGAAAAACGGTCAGTGGCATGAAAAACTGGTTTCGAAGCCTCGTTCCGTAGATTTTCCCTCCAAAAACCCTCCTCTCAAATCTTACTCAACCCGATTGTCCCTCACTCATCCTAGTTCCCTAATCATTTCCTCTCATGGCAATGCCAAAAGACGACAGCATCGCAAAAGCAAATCTTAAGAACATTTTTTCGCGACCGCAAGATATGCAACGATCTCGCGAAATTGTTCCCGATATCACGCCGGTTGCGAATATTCGCGTCATCGGTGTCGGTGGCGGCGGTTCCAACGCCGTCAATCGCATGGTGAAATCCAACCTCAAAGGCGTGGAATTTATCGCGCTCAATACGGACGCACAAGCCCTTTATCATTCAGAAGCAAGTATCAAGATTAACGTTGGAAAAGCCACAACTCGCGGTCTCGGTGCCGGCAGTAACCCAGATGTGGGCAAGCAAGCAGCAGAAGAAAGCCGCGATGAAATCCGCTCAGCGATCGAAGGTTCCGATATGATTTTCATCACCTGTGGTCTCGGTGGAGGAACAGGAACCGGCGGTGCTCCAGTCGTCGCAGAAATTGCACGCGAAATGGGCATTCTCACGGTTGCCGTTGTCACGAAACCATTCACATTCGAAGGTCACCGACGAAGAATCCAGGCCGAAGAAGGTCTCGAACATCTTCGCAACAAAGTCGACACGCTCATCACGATTCCAAACGACAAACTCCTCGCACTCATCGACAAGAAAACACCACTCAACGATGCGTTCATGGTCGTCGACGATGTTCTCCGTCAGGGCGTTCAGGGTATCGCCGATCTCATCACGGTTCACGGAATGATTAATGTGGATTTCGCCGATGTGAAGGCCATCATGGAAAATTCCGGTTCCGCACTCATGGGTATCGGTTACGGCAGTGGCGAAAATCGTGCAGCAGAAGCCGCAAAAGCAGCAATCGAAAGTCCGCTTCTCGAAATGTCGGTCGAAGGTGCCAAAGGCATTCTCTTCAACATTACGGGTGGCAACGATCTCAGCATGTTCGAAGTGGACGAGGCTGCTCGCATCATTACTGAGGCTGCAGATCCAGATGCAAACATCATTTTCGGCGCCGTCATCAACGATTCATACACCGGCGAAATGAAAGTCACGGTCGTGGCAACAGGCTTCCAAAGCGTCAAAACCGAAAAGCCAATCGTTCGCCAGCATGGCACGATCACGCATCCACAGACGAACATCCAGCGCCCAGTCGAAAACGAACTCGACATCCCTGCCTTCATCCGCAGAAAAGTGGGTTGATCTTCGTCACGGTTCGAGGTTATTGCTCGAAAGCACCATCAACTGACTTTGGAGTCGGTCCAGAACTTTCTACGAAGACTCGTGTATCTCTGTTGAGATAAGCGCGTCGTGAACCAGGAACTTCTTTTCCATTCCGAGAAACGGCATAGTAGTATTCGCCTTTTCTTGTCGCATCACGAATAGCTCTCTTGCCATTGACGGTAATAACATGAGCAAAGAGGTTATGTGCAAAAACTTTTCCCAAAGTTGTTGTTCTTTCGAAATTGGCATTTCGAAATGTTACGAGGCCGCTTGTCGGATCATAGGAGAAGCCTTTTTCCATAAGCTCCTGAGTATTTTTCAAATTCGATGAAGGTTGTTCCGGAGTTTTATCGACACGAGGAGGTAGAACATTTGGTCTTCCCTCTCCTCGAATTTTGACATGCACACACATGAGGTCAGGCTTGATAATCCTTCTTACACGCAAATCAGAAATGATACCACTTACCGCTCTCACGCTCTTCTGCTGTGCAATCCAGCCAGTATAAAATTCCTTTGCCTGCTCAGTAATACCGTCAGCCGCAGAATCACGAAGGAAGCAGATGGCATTGTATTTATCCACCGCAAGACGATTCGCATCACTCGGTTCCACATTACCCTCTGCATCCGGTTTCATTTGTGCTTGAAGTTTCCTGAGTGTTGGCTGAAAGTCAAAAGGCTTCCGGACATATTCGAGATGTGCCTTCGCTTGACCAACGGCTTCTTCGCCGCCCTTTTTTGCCTCATCAGCATCATGATCCACAACCTTTTCAGCCTCATCTTTATCAACCTTTTCTCGAACATCGGATTTTATTCGTGGAATATCCTCAGGACTCTCCATTTTTTGCATTTCCGGGGGCTTCATGTGAACAAATCGTGAAGAAAAAAGTTCAAATGATGAGAGGCGATGGAAGATCATAAAGAT
>CAZFSD010000015.1:0-21587 GCA_964521465.1 uncultured Candidatus Peribacteria bacterium
CTGTGACCTGGTTACCGATAAGACCACGTGTTGTACTTGCGTTGTCCAATCGATAGATTGTCTTACCTGTAGAGATTGCAGTTCCAGTTGTACCGAATGATCCGCGTTCTACGAGAAGGTTTGCACCTCCGTCAGCGAGAACGGTCATCAATTCTTCTGTTGCTGGATCCCATGTGCTGTCTGCATCTTGATCAGCGAAGATGATATCGCCTGGTGTGAAAACCACACCGTTTGCGGTCACGATCGTTGTTGTTGTTGCAGTTTGTGCACCGGACGTTGTTTCTGTTGAAGTTGCATAAGTTGCGCTGCTGTTGGATTTTACAACGATTCCAGAAGCGTTGATGAGTGTAGCACCCGTACCGCTTGCTGAGATTGTTGATGTTCCTTCAGCTTCGAGGTTTGCAAGGAAGAGTTTTGGAGTCTTTCCTGAGACTGAACCCTGGTTTGAAGCGACATATGTCGGTTTCAAAAGGAGGTAGGTTGTACCATCTTTTGCAACCTTGATTCTGTCTGTACCTGTGAGTGTCCATGTTGCGAAACCTGGGAATCCGCTGTTACCAGCATCTGCATCCCATGTCTTGCCCATTGTTCCAACCTGTGTGTACAAGCCTGAACCTTGAGCCTGGTAGAGAGCAACTGATGAAATCGCTGCATCATCTGCATCGTCATCAACACGAACTTTGACAGTCTTTACATAGATGTCATCGTTTGTTGCTGCGAGTTTGATTTTGAGAGCACCTTCAACTGGTGATGAACCAGCAACAGCCTGACTTGCAACTGGAGTTGTGTTGTCGAGTGTTACGGTCAATGTACCGCTGAGTTTGCCTGTGATTGTCTGACCCGCTACTGCTGTACCGGTATCAACTGTTGTTCCTGAACTTGCTGATGTACCAGCGAGGACGAGGCTTGGAATAACCGTATCTGCTACTGTTTCTGTAACGACTGCAGCTGAAGCGATATCACCATAGATGTCGAAGTTCATACTTCCGTTGACTGGAAGATCTTGGCTAATAGACCAAGACTGTGTTCCGGATGAAGTAGACTTGATTGAAGTCTGCTTGGTTCCGTATTTCACGTAGAGGTTCGTAAGATCTGCTGCTGCAAAATCATCATTCGAAAATGCAAGAGTCAATGTGATGGTGTTCAAGTTGACTGCCTCTGTTGATCCGCCTGTTACGGTGAAAGAACCGAGGAGATAGTTCTGAGCTGGAACAACCACTGACTGGTTACCGTAAGCCTGGTTCTTTGAGAGAGCGAGGCTGCCGGTTGCAACAGTCAATTGATTTGCTGTAATTGCTGATCCTGGAACGCCGACGTATCCAGCAGATGTCATTCTTTGGACGTTGCTTGAACCAGCTGCAACACGAGCGGTCAATGTCTGACCTGCTGCGATGTCGTTTGATCCATCATTGTCATAAGTATCTGCTTTCACAATCAGCACTTTTGGCATACCTGGTTCCACCACGAGTGATGATCCCAATGAGAATTCTGTATAGCCGAGAGTTGCATCGTTGATGTCAGCAATTGCTGCTGTACTACCAACCTGTGCTGCTGTTGCTGGTGTTCCTGTTGCTGCATCGTAGACATAGAGCGCACCATTGCGGAGCGTCAATGCTGTAGAAGCACTTGAGCTATCGACAGCGACACGAAGATTTTCAACCTTCATTTTTTCGCCGAAAGCCTTGAGTTCGAACATACCGAGTGTCACGCCAGAACCATTGTTGATGACGTTACCGCTTGGAGATGTTGTGAGCTTCTGAACTGAGAGAGTTCCTGATGAAATTGTCTGAACGCCAGTTTCCACTGGAGTAAATGTGGTGTTGTTGTACTGGACAAGAACATTCACATTGTATTCAGAATCTGTTGCTGCCACATCCACTGCCTGACGGAGTGAAAGTTTGAAATCTCGTGTAGAACCACCGAGAACATCAACTGTTACCTTGATGACGCGTGCTCCTGTATCGAGTTTCTTTGGAGTTCCTGAGAGATCGAAGAGAACATATCCGTTTGCATCTGCCTGAGCCACGGTGTTACCCACCTGTGTTCCGTCGACGAAAAGTTTATAGTTCTTGAGATCTGTCATGGCGATTGAGCCAATGACACGGAAATTCATCGATGTGAGATTCACATATCGTTCACCAACAGTCACTGTGTTCTGGAATGCTGTGAAGTCATTCTGAGGATCGAGTGATGTGTTTGTTGTTGGGCTGATTGAAGTTCCGAAACTTACTGTTGCGAGTGTTGCACTTGCAATAGCGTAGAGGTTTCCATTCACTGGGAATGTACCACCAACGGTTCCGCCTGTTGCGACCACATCAGCTGCTGCTGCGAGTCCAACTCCAACGGTTTGTCCGTTTGTAGAAGCTGCAATGTTTGCAAGAACAGAAACGACTGTAGAACCTTTTGCTGGAACTTTGAAGAGTCCTGCTGAATTGTTCCAAGAGATTACTGATGTTGAAACTGATGCATCATCTGTAAGGCGTGTCGTGCCAGAGTAGAGGTAAACACGTGGAAGTGTTGCATCTGCGCTGACGCCGAGTCTCTTCAATTTCAATGTTGTCACCGTCATCTCGGTTGTACCGGCGTTGGTGAATGTGAAATTGCCGAGTGGAGCCAAAGATTGTCCAGCAACGAGTGTTGCAGGAGCTTTTGCATCAACTGCGTATGTTGCTGAGAGTGAACCATCTCCTACTGGAGGTGTTGTGCCTGTGCCAGTTCCTGTACCTGTACCAGTACCTGTGCCTGTGCCAGTTCCTGTACCTGTACCCATTTCAACTGGGTTCATAGCGCCGACGAGCATTTTTGCTGCTTCAGCTCGGTTGACGGCCTGAGATGGCTTGAAAGATCCATCTTCATAACCTTCAACGACTGACCAGTAATAAGCTGCCTGGACGAATGGATGAAACCAATCTTCCGCTGCAACATCTGAGAATGAAAGCTCAGTGTCTGCTGCTGCTTCTTGGTCAAGTTCGAGAGCGTTGACGAGGATTTTTGACCATTCTGCTCGGTTGATGTTATCGCCTGGGCGGAATGTCTTTTTTCCAGCGTCACCGCCAACGATACCGAGTTGAGCTGCTGTTTCTACGTATTTGTAGAACCATGCAGACTTTGGTACGTCGGTAAATGTTGGAGTTTCTGGGTTAACCATGTCTTCTTCTGCTGTACCTGCTGCAAGAACAGCCATTTTTGCTGCTTCTGCGCGGTTCATAGAAGAACCTGGGTTATAAGTATCTTTCGTAGCGTCTACGATGCCCTGGTCAGCGAGGTCGAGGACTGCTTCATAGTACCAAGCATCAGCTGGTACATCCTTGAAGGAAGCCTGTGCACTTGCGACAGACACCAATGAGATGCTCGAAAGGATTGCTGCTACTGAAAAGCTAGCGATAGCTTTTCTGAGTCGCAAACCGACTGAGATATCCATGTGGATGAATGAGTTAAGAATAGATAAGAAAGAAATGTACCGGAAGAATATCCGATACAACCTCAGAAAACCTTGGTAGGAGATTTTCTGAACCTTGTGCGATTCGATGAGTGTTCGACCACTCGGACGAAACGCAGAGTAAGGTAGATCAATTTGGTAGATTGATTTTGAATGTTGTGAGCTGATTTGATTTGTAAGTCTTCTTTGTGTGCTGAGCTCCATCGCACAAAGAAGTTTTGTTGTAAAACGAAGTCTTTACGAGCGAGTCTTTTGGCTTAAGACTCCTCGTTCCTGGTTGTCAAAGAACTACTACGCGAAGCTTCGCGGGGTACGACCCTGGAAGCTGACATAGTCGGGGGAAAATTTATCAGATGCACGAGGGGAAGTCAAACCTGTCTTCCTGCTTATTTTCATGCGGTTTCGAGCTTTTCCTCTCATGGGAGGTGAAGCTTGCGCTTTTCAGCTTTAGGCCCTGTGCATCCGCGTCATTTGATATGACACATTTAAGAACTGATTCTGTGAGAAAATGTTTCACAAATTGTCGTGACTTTTGCTAGTTTTGTGTTGAAATCTCTATTTTTGCGCCTATTTCGGCAAACGGAGCGGAAAGAACCCCATTTTTGATGACATATCCTGTTTTGTAATTTTGGCAATCCGTGAAGAAACTTTGAGGATCTCCAGGGTCGAGCGGCATCACGGGAATGTAATGAGGGACGAGCGCTTCGCAAAATTCTGCGTCGTTTTCTGGAATTTTTTTTCCGGGATGATCTTTATTGTACTCCTGTATCGCTTCTGCTAATACTAAAATATCGGCTTTCCTCTGCGCATTTCTCGCTTCTATTTTTGCGCGCTGCGGGACGATTGCTACAAAGAGTATTCCCGCAAAAAATCCGAGGAGCAGTATCGTTGTTGTTTTTTGGACGAGCGTCATGTCTCTATGATAGTATCCCCACGGATTTTTTGACACTGTTTTTTTGCCGCGTTCGTCTAATGGTTAGGACGCCACCTTCTCAAGGTAGTAATACGGGTTCGATTCCCGTACGCGGTACCAAATTTTATGGATTACTACAAAATTCTTGGCGTTTCGAAGGACGCTTCTGAGCAGGAAATCAAGAAAGCTTATCGAAAACTCGCTTTGGAACACCATCCGGACAAACATAAGGGTGACAAAGCTCACGAAAAGCAGTTCAAGGAGATTAATGAGGCCTATGAAGTGCTTTCTGATAAGCAAAAACGGGCTTCGTATGATCAATTTGGCAAGGTTCCTCCTGGCGGCTTTGGCGGTGGCGGGCAAAACCCTTTTGGTGATGGCTTTCAGGGTGGTAATTTTGACTTTTCCCAGTTTGGCGGCTTTGGAGATATTTTTGAGAATTTCTTTGGTGGAAATACCGGAGGGCAAAAAAAGTCTCCGAAGAGAGGTCCGCGCCGGGGCGAGGATATCGAAACCACTCTTCGCATCAGCTTTGATGAAGCTGTTTTTGGAACTCAAAAAGAGATTGTACTGGCAAAAATGGACACTTGTACTCGCTGTAAAGGCGATGGTGCCGAACCAGGGAGCTCGATCGTAGACTGCAAAACTTGTCATGGTTCCGGCGAAATCAAAAGTGTTCGACAGACAATTTTTGGTCAGATGATGACTTCTCGCGCATGCGAGAGTTGTCACGGTGCTGGTCGACATCCGGAAAAAAACTGTACCACTTGTCACGGTGCTGGTCGTGTACGCAAAAACGACAGCATTACCCTCAAAATTCCTGCGGGTGTTGAAAGCGGTTCAACCATTCGCGTTACGGGTAAGGGTCAGGCGGGCACCACCGGCGGTGAACCGGGAGATCTTTATGTCAGTCTTGATGTCAGTTCCAGCAAAAAATTTGCACGAGATGGATACGACATTCATACACAACAAACGATTCATGTTTTGCAGGCAATTCTGGGAGACACGATCAGTGTTGAGACTCTCTACGGTCCCGTGAAACTCAAAATTCCTGCCGGCACTCAGAGTGGCCGCGTTTTTCGATTAAAGGAATATGGCGTACAGATACTCAATCGCTCGTCTCGTGGTGATCATTTTGTGAAAATCACCGTCCAGATTCCGGAAAAACTTTCAAAAAAAGAACAAACGCTCTATGAGGAAATAGTGAAGGAGCAGCGAGAAAAAGGCCAAGACAAGGGATTTTTCGGAAGTCTTTTTGATTGATTGTTGCAATGAAAGGTCAAGTGGCGTTACACTGACGGTACCTCACTTTATGAATATTCAACTCACTTGGGATCTTTTCGTTTTTGTGTTTTTCGGGATTATTATCGCGTACAGTTTTATTATTGGTCAAAATAGTACTCTAAAAATCATTGTTGGAACTTATGCAGCGGCTCTTGCTGCGGACGCAGCGGGAAATTTAACCGCGGGTTATTTTATGAAATCAAAAGCGCTCATCAAAGCACTCGGCGGCGTAGGACTTTCTGCAGCGACGGACACTGCCAGCGTTCTTAAAATTTCTGTTTTTATTCTTCTCGTTATTTTATTGACTATCCGAAGTGGCATTTCTCTGGAGGCAAAGACCGGCGGATCTCTTTTTAGCCGATTTGCACTTACGGGTTTTTTCGGATTTTTGAGCGCTGGACTTATCGTGAGCACGATTTTGATGTATGTTTCCGGCCTTTCTTTTATCGCTGGAGGCATTTCAGCAAGTCAAACTTCTATCCTGAGTTTCAGTGGCCAATCCCCTTTCATCCAGCAACTTTTGACTTACTACAACTGGTTTTTCCTTTTGCCGGTTGTGGCTCTTTTGGCTCGAGAATTTCTTTCACAGGAGTAAGTCTTTGAAAAGTGCTTGAAAGTTTGCGCGTGAGTTATTAGAATGTCACCGCTCTGTTCTTTCCGAATTCGTTTTCTGGCGCGTGGGTCATTAGCTCAGTCGGTAGAGCGGCTCCCTTTTAAGGAGAAGGTCGCTGGTTCGATTCCAGCATGACCCACCATTTCGGAAAACATGTTGATTTACAATTTTCGTCGCCTCGCTTAGGCGGCTTTTTTTGAAGCTTCCGGAACTTCACCTTCATCATCCTTGTCACCCGCTGATGCTGGTGGAATTTCTTCATTGTCGTTTGCGGCGGAACCCTCGAGACTTCCCTGTGGAGCTGGAGATGGAAGTGGCGCAATTGCCTGTGGAGCTGGAGATGGTGTTGGTGCAATTTGCTCTGGTTGCTTCGGTGCCGGAAGTTCTGGCAATTGCTCTGGTGCGGCGATTTCGATATTCTGCTCCGGTGCGGCGATTTCGAGCGGCTCTTCTGGTGAGGCAATTTGAAGTAGATGTTCCTGGTTATCGTTCGCGGCTGGTTTTTTTCCGAATACCTCCTGTATTGGAAAAATATTTTTGAGGAACCAATTCTTCACGCTCCTTCCGATACCCGACACTGGGCTCTCTGGAATTCCTGCGACTTCCGTCTTCTTTTCTTCTGCTGGCGCAAGAACTTTCTGATCAGCTGTCTGATCAACTTTCTGATCAATTTTTTGATCAGCGGCGACATCTGGGACTTTTCCATTTGAATCGGTCATGTTTTTTTGTTTTTAATGGTATTTTTATTTGGCGTTTTCGTTCTTCACGCTTCTTTGAATTATACCATTTTTCGGATTACAAGTAAATCGTATCTTTTGAATAGTCGGGTGGCTAGTCAGAGAAAACCTTGATAAATTTATCGACTCGTCATAGTCTTTTTCTGTACTCACTTTCCCTCCTTACTCTATGAAAAACGACCTCATCGATATCAATGAAGCGGCTTCTATCTGCGGAAAATCGCTTCAGACTATTCGTCGCGCCATAAAAGCAAAAAAACTTTCTGCGCGTCGTCTTCGCACTCCGCAGGGTTTCAACTACATGATCTCGAGACAGAGCGTCATGGATTTTTTTGGTGTCAAAAAAACATCAGAAGGACTCCGCGCTATTCCTGTCGAAGAAGCTTTTCAAGCACCGTCTTCATCGTCATCTCTTCCAAAACAGGAATCTGATTTTTCTTCATCTGAAAACAAGACTGTGGCTGTCGACTACTCAAAAGATATTCACGATCTCAAGAGCAATCTCCAAAATGTCGTGCAGCAATATCACAAAGAACGAGAACATGTCTCTCTCGTCGTTAAAGAGCTTCAAGATCGCATCCTCGTGATGGAACATCAGGTTCACATGCTTTCCGGACCAAAGAAAAAGTGGTACCAGATCTGGAAGTGATCTCGTGCTCTTTTCCTTTCTTCAGATTAAAATCACAAAATATCGATCCTTACTGGGTCGATATTTTTTTGTTCAACTGGCTCAGGAATCACTTCTAATTCAGGGCGTGGATGATGCTTGATTTGAATTTCGGTTCTCAAAATTTTTGGATTTGGATTTTTTGTCGGCATTTTCTCACTCTCATCATTTTTCTCCGGATTCACCACTTTGCGGTGAATCCCATCGCTCTCATGACTCACCTCTCGCTCCATGTATTTCTTGAGCTCATGGACCATTGGATTTTTCTTATTGAGTGTAAAAAATTTCATATTGCCCACCATTTCTGTCGTGAGAAATCCATCGGCCACCAAATTCGTCAGTTCGCGCTGAAGTGACCCGGCGGAATATTGCAACATTTCGGAGAGTTGCCGGAGATAATACTTTTGTTTCTTGTCGTTGAACAAAATTTCGAAAAGCTTCTTTCTAGCCGCAGATTTGAGAATTTTTGAGAACATTTGTACTGCTTTTTGAGAACGATTTGAGAACATTTGTACTCAGACTTGAGAACGACTTGAGAACATCTGTTCTCTTTTCTGAGAACATTCTGAGAACGACTTGAAAACAATTGTTCTCAGAATTGAGAACAATATATCTCATAAATAAAGCTGAATCAAGCTTTATTTCCGGTAACATTACTGCTTCCTTCTTTTTGTTTGTCCTTTCGGCTTTTTTGAGAACCTTTGTTCTCAAAAAAAACTGTTTCCCATTGGTTTTCGGGATACTTTTTTGTATACTTCGTCCAAGCCTTGGGTCTCCCAGCAAAAAAGGCTTCATCATTTTCTCATCTTTTCATCTTATGGCTTCCATAGCTTCTGCTCGGACTGCCAAAGATTCACTTTCGGCTCATCCTCATCCTCTGCGTGGCATCTTCGCGTTTGAGGAAGGAAACAAGTCTCTCAAAAACCTCCTCGGAGGCAAAGGGGCTAATTTGGCTGAGATGACGAATCTTGGGCTTCCTGTACCTCCCGGTTTCACGATTACGACGGAGGTTTGTAACTATTTTTTGGAGCATGGCGCATATCCGGCGAATTTTCCTCAAGAACTCCAGCAATCTCTGGTGAATCTTGAAAAGAAGATGGGGCTTACTTTTGGTGATAGTAAAAATCCTCTGCTTGTTTCGGTGCGCAGCGGTGCTGCTGTTTCGATGCCGGGCATGATGGATACTATTTTGAATTTAGGATTGAACGATGTGACGACTGAAGCTTTGGCTCAAAAAACACAAAATCCACGCTTTGCATGGGACTGCTATCGCCGTTTTATCCAAATGTTTGCGGATGTTGTTTTGGGGGTTGATCATGATTTTTTTGAAGAAGCACTTTCTGCGCTGAAGGCTGCGCGAAATGTCGCTCTCGATACCGACCTTGTGACGGAAGATCTTCGTGAGCTTGTTGCAACCTATAAAGATATCGTCAAAACTGAAACGAAGGCGGATTTTCCTCTCGATCCTCGCGTTCAACTTCAACATGCGATTGAAGCGGTTTTTCGATCATGGAACAATGAACGAGCGATTTCCTATCGACGAATTCATCATTTGACAGGCGTCAGTGGTACTGCGGTCAATGTTCAGTCGATGGTTTTCGGAAATATGGGCGATACATCGGGTACAGGAGTTGCTTTTACGCGCAATCCTTCGACGGGTGAAAAGGAATTTTATGGAGAATTTTTGATGAATGCACAGGGTGAAGATGTTGTGGCGGGTATTCGTACTCCACGCACTGTTTCTGACCTCAAAAATGTGCTTCCTCATGCATATAAACAGCTTTTGACTATTCAAGAGTCTTTGGAGAAACACTATAAAGACATGCAGGATATTGAATTTACGATTCAAGAAGGTCGTCTGTTTATGCTCCAGACGCGCAGCGGCAAGCGCACGGCCCATGCTGCAGTGCAAATTGCGGTTGATCTGGTTCGGGAGGGAATTTTGACTCCTGAAGAGGCGCTTGCAAAAATTGAACCTTCTTCTCTTCAGCAACTTTTTCATCCGCGGCTTGATCCGAAGGCGGAGAAAAAACTTCTTGCACGCGGACTTCCTGCATCTCCTGGTGCGGCAATGGGTCGCATTGTTTTTACTGCGGAAGATGCTGTTGAGTGGGTTGAACGAGGCGAGGAGGTGATCCTTGTGCGCAAGGAGACGAGTCCCGAGGATATCAATGGTATGCATGTTGCGGAAGGAATTTTGACTTCTACCGGAGGTCTTTCCAGCCATGCAGCTGTTGTTGCGCGTGGTATGGGTACCCCTTGCGTATCCGGATGTAGCGCGCTTTCGGTTGACACAAAAGGGAAAAAACTCCTTGTAGGAGATGTCACTCTTCATGAAGGCGACTTTTTGACGCTTGATGGTGCAACTGGTGAGGTCATTTTGGGGAAAGTTCCCATGATTCCGCCGACCGTGAGCCAGAACCTGGGCACTATTTTGGAATGGTCTGACAAAATTCGTCGTTTGCGCGTTCGTACCAATGCCGATACTCCAGAAGATGCTGCGAAGGCTCGTGAATTCGGCGCTGAAGGTATTGGACTCTGCCGCACCGAACACATGTTTTTCCAAGAAGGTCGCATTCAGGCAGTACGAGAGATGATTCTTTCGGAGGATCTTGATGCTCGAAAAAAGGCTCTCGCAAAACTTCTTCCAATGCAACGAGAAGACTTTATCGGTCTCTTCCGCGTTATGGATGGCTTCCCGGTGACGATTCGCTTGCTTGATCCCCCACTTCATGAGTTTCTTCCGACAAAAGACGACCAGATTCAAGTACTTTCCCAAGAGCTCAAAACCTCTGTGGAGCATCTCAAAATGGTGATTTCCAATCTTCATGAAGTGAATCCGATGCTTGGTCACCGCGGCTGCCGCTTGGCGATCACTTTCCCTGAAATTTATGAAATGCAGGTCGAAGCGATTATTACTGCTGCCATTGCAGCTCATCAACAGGGCATACAAGTGATTCCAGAAATCGAGATGCCACTTATTGCCAATGCACATGAAATGAAATTTTTACGCGATCTTACCATGCGCGTGATTGCTCGTTTCCGCGATCAGATTCCTTTTGCCTATAAAATTGGGGCAATGCTCGAACTTCCTCGTGCCTGTCTGACCGCCAATCAGCTCGCAGAACATGCGGATTTCTTCTCTTTTGGAACGAATGATTTAACTCAAACAACCTACGGTATTTCGCGCGATGATGTGGGGAAATTCATGAATGCGTATATCGAAAAAGGTATTTTTGAACGCGATCCGAGTGAATCGATCGATGTTCAGGGAGTTGGTGAACTCATGAAAACGGCTGTCCGCCTTGCGCGAGAACGCAAGCCTGGTATTGAAATCGGTATCTGCGGAGAGCACGGCGGAGAACCCGCAAGTGTGGCTTTCTGCCATGATATTGGACTCGATTATGTCAGCTGTTCACCGTATCGCGTTATTGTTGCTCGAGTTGCGGCGGCAAAAGCGAATTTATAGCGTCCAGCTCAACTTTTCTTGCAATCTTTGATAGAAATTTTCTGACTTGAGTCGAATAAATCGTATGCGATGTGATGATTTCTGCACAAGAACTTCGTCACCGCATACGATTTCGTGACTTCTTTGACCGTCGAGCGTCATCCATGTGTTGTTTTTTTCTGATTTCTCATGGAGCTCGAATCGAATTTTACTCTTTCCGGGAACCACAATTGGGCGAATAGAAAGCCCTACAGCGCACACTGGATTCACCAGAAGAACATCGGTAGCTGGGTGAAGAATCGGACCGTTTGCCGAAAGCGAATGACCCGTGGACCCTGTTGGCGTGCTGATAATAAGGCCGTCTGCTCTCATGGTTGCGGCTTTTTGATCATCCACATGAATCGACATCTTCATGAGTCGCGCAAATGGAGATTGATTAAAAATAATCTCGTTCAGTGCGTGGAGCTTCAAAATTTCTTTCTTTCCTCGATGGACCGACACTTCTATCATACTTCTTTCATCCGTCACGGCATTTCCCTTCGCTATTTCGTCGAGAACTTTCTTCAGATTTTTCAGATTTGTCTCTGTGAGAAATCCCACATTTCCGATATTGATTGAGAGTACTTGTTGATCTTTTTTCGTTATCGACTCTACGGCTTTCAGAACCGTTCCGTCGCCTCCAATCGTTACGAGCATATCGACTTTTTTCGCTATTTGCGCTCTTGTGTCGGGAGCTTTCTCTTTCATGACGGCCGCAGAATATTCGTCATAAAAAATCTCCCAGGAATATTTTTTGAGCATGAGTATCGCTTCTTTCATCTCTGCCGCTTTTTCTTTATTTTCTGCGGTTATCTGCTTTCCGAAAATTCCGATTGATGAAATTTTCGCCGCTGACGTATTTTTTTTCATGGTGAAATATGGTGAAAAAGTTGGAGAATATCGTTTGCGGTTTTTTTCCAGGAAAATTTTTGCGCTTGTATTTGACCGGATTGTGACATCTGCTTTCTCACTTCTTTCTTTTTTAACACCTCTTCCAATGCATTTGTCAGTGCATCAAGATCGCGTGGATCGACTTTTTTTCCAGCGTCTCCCACGACTTCCGGGAGAGATGAGGTATTACTCACGACGACCGGGCATCCCGACTGCATTGCTTCGAGTGGTGGAATGCCAAAACCTTCGTAGAATGATGGGTAGGCGAATACTTCAGCAAGATTGTAGAGTCGAGCGAGATCTTCCTCCTTCATGTAGCCAAAAAAGTGAATTTTTGCTTCGCTGTTTTCCTGGATAGTCGTTTGTGTATTCATCCGATTATCCATCTGTATACCCAGATGAGTTATCAAATCGAAAATTTTCCTGTACTGCCAGCCCTTTCCACCAACGATACAAAGGTGCAAATCTGGATTTTTTTTGTGGAGTCGATGGAAGCTTTTGATGATTGCTTCATAGTTTTTTCGAGGTTCAAGTGTTCCAACAGCGAGAATAAACCTCTCTGGGATATTGTTCTTTTTTCTGTACTCTTCGAGACTTTCTCGGTCTATTGGCCTGTATACATCCCCTGCCGCACAGCCAATAACTGCTATCTTTCCTTGTGAAGTTTTGAAAAAGTGTTGGAGGTCATTTTTTGTACTTTGAGAAACGGCGACGATGCGTGATGCCTTTTTGATGGCGCGCGGAAGTGTTATTTTTTCTATCCAGGTCGCTTTTGGATTATGCTTTTTTGTAAATGCTTGGTCTCGCTTCCAAACCACGAGATCATGAACCACTAAAACTGTTTTTATTTTTTTGTTCAGAAGAAATGGTACGATGGCGCTTGTAGGGGCAAAAAAAACATCCGGTGGATTTTTTTCGACATCACGAGCGACTTTCCAGTGCCACGACAGACCTGCTGCAAACGATCGTATTTGAAACCTTGAATCACTTCCTCGTAATCTTACCGTCTCATCTTTTTGACTTTCTTCGATGTAGAGCGTGTATGTATTTTTTTCGCTCGATCGAATCATCTCTTCGAGGATATGGGCGGTATACCAACCCTTTCCTGCTTTATTCTTTTTCAGCGCTTCGCGGATATCGATGGCAATGTGCATGATTTGATTCTAACAGATTTTTTGATTGCCCGTGAGCCATTTTTTTGACTTCCGCTGCGCTTTTGCTATGATTCTCTATATATGCCATACAAGCGTTTTTCACAGCGCGTTCGCGAAATGCTTTTCGATCAAAAACTCGTAATGACTGGGGCCTTTTTGTATGGCGTTAGTGTTTTTATGCCTTGGTATAGCGACTTGGATCGCTTTGGAACTGGATTTTCTTTTTTGGGAATCACTGGACCTCTTTACCTTGTTGGCATTCTTTTTTTGGTGAGTGGACTTGTTTCGCTCGGAACCCTCTTCGTCAACAGCGTTCGACAGCGCGTCCTCAACTTCGGACTCGAAATGCGACGATTTTATACACTTTCTGGATCTTTTCTCCTGTTTCTTCTTTTACTCACCAATTCCGTGTACTTTCATGAAAACTTTGGCGTGAACATCACCTCTAAAGATTTCCGCTTTGGGATGGTCCTTGCTTTTGTCGGCGTTTTTTTGCAACTTTTTGGTGGACTTGTGACTCAAAAAAAATCACACTCTGCACTTCACAGCGATCTTTTTGATGCTGCTCATCATCGATCTGAAAATACTGAAAATAAGCCTCTCGTTGAATTTCCTCAGAGAGATCATGGGAATATCTCTCCTGAAAATCATCAGAATCACTCTTCTCATTCCTCCGATCATCAGGGTCGCATTGATATTTAATTTTTCTCTATGCCTCTTTACGAAGAAAAAACTTGGGACACGGTTGTTTTTTACTGCAAAGACTGTGAAAAAATTGTACCGACCGACCGCGCTGGAAAAAAATATGTTTATGTTTGCAAAATGTGCGGAACGAAAAATGTCGCCTTTGGCACTCTGAAGAGTATCCAGAATTATTTTCATGTTGAAGACGAGGCTCCACCTACTCCTCCTGCATCTGTACCGCCTTCTGCCCCATCCGCTGCTCCATCGGCTCGTTCTTAGTTTTTGGCATTATAGAGAGATTATCTCGTTTTAATTTTTGTAAGTTTTTTTTCAATTTTTGTTCATTTCGATCTGTTATAAAACTTTTGTCAACGAAAGTTTCTTGACGGTGAGTTTGCGCTCACCTACGATATGCATATTCTTTACTTTCTCATCTCCCACTTTTATGACTCAAAAATCCGTGAAAGACATCAAGGATTCTGCTGGAAAAAATATTCCTGCATCCATGCCGATGGAATCTTCTCGCGCTGGCGCCTCTCTGTCTGATCTTTCTCATCGAGCTGCTCCCGAAAAAATATTTGGTGCTGATCCTGAGAAGAAACGCGTTCTCGATCTTGCCGTTTCTCAAATTGAAAAGGATTTCGGAAAAGGTTCTATTATGCGCATGGGTGAGGCAAAAACTATTGCCGTAGAGACTATTCCTACGGGCTCACTTTCTCTCGATATTTCTCTTGGAGGAGGCATTCCTCGTGGTCGCATTATCGAAATCTATGGTCCTGAAAGCTCTGGAAAAACCACTCTTTCTCTCCATATCCTCGCAGAAGCACAAAAGCGTGGTGGGCAGGCTGCATTCATTGATGCGGAACATGCACTCGACCCGGAATATGCACGACGCATCGGTGTTGATATCGATAATCTTCTTATTTCTCAGCCGGATAGTGGGGAGCAAGCACTTGAGATCGTCGACACGCTCGTACGATCCAACGCTGTCGATGTCATCGTTATTGACTCCGTGGCAGCATTAACGCCTCGAGCTGAAATTGAAGGTGATATGGGTGAACCACAAATGGGTCTTCAGGCTCGCCTCATGTCTCAGGCTTTACGAAAACTGACCGCCGCCATCGGCAAAAGTCGCACTACTGTCATCTTCTTGAATCAAATTCGTATGAAGATCGGTGTGATGTTTGGCAATCCGGAAACTACGACCGGCGGTAATGCCTTGAAGTTTTATGCTTCTGTTCGCATGGAAATTCGTGCTTCCGGAAAAATCGAACAGGGGACTGGTGATGACAAAAATTACATCGGCAATCATGTTCGCGTGAAGGTTGTTAAAAACAAAATTGCACCACCTTTTAAGACTGCGGAATTCGATATTATGTACAACAAGGGAATTTCTTACACGGGTGATGTCCTGGATCTCGCAACGCGCTATAACATTATTCGAAAATCCGGATCTTTCTACTCCTATCAGGATACAAAATTGGGCCAAGGTCGAGATAGCGCCAAGGCATTTCTGGAAACCAGTGCCAATGTGGCTATTCTTAAGAGCCTCGAACAGGAGGTCGCGACTACCATTAAAAACATTCAAGCCAACCCTGATATAGCAGCTTTACAAGATTAAGAATTCTGCTTTGATTCAGTTTCTGACGCCATGAGAGGGAGGTGTCAGAAACTGAACTCAAGGTGATCGGGCGATGAACTTTTTGACTAGTCAATATGAATTTCTCTTGCTTTTTCACTGGGTTTTCGAGACAATTACGGGTGCAGAGTCCGAGGATAGTGAGTGAGGGTCCTCGGACTTTTTTTGTGCCCGGATGTTTTTCATTCACCTTTTTTGCCGAATCCTTGTCGGCATTTTTTTATGGCATTTTCCTACGATGATATTTTGCAGGCGGCGTTTCGGATTGTTGCGCGCAGACGCGTGACGGTTTCTGAAATGCGAGAAAAGCTTTTGAAAAAATTTCCGGGAAGCGACGAAATCATTTCTCAAGTTGTCATGCGACTGGAAGAACTCCGCTATCTCGATGATCGAGCTTTTATTGAGGCATATATTCATGACCGCGTTCTGTTTCGTCCACGAGGTTTGCCAATCATGAAAATGGAGCTTTTGAAGAGGGGACTCAAGCGATCTTTCATTGATGAGGTGGTTTCGGGAATTTCGGTGGACCAACGGGAGCTCGCGCAGCGGCTGAGTGAAAGCTATCAAAGGCGATCGAGCTATCGGCGAAGCAAAAACCCTCAAGCAAGCCTGATGCGACATTTGGTGAGTAAGGGGATCTCGTTTGATGTGGCGCGGGAGATGACAAAAAGAAGAGTTGACTTTTCCTGAAGCTATTGGTAAATTATGCTCAATGATGATGCAAGACTCGATAAAGAGCCTTGCGTTTTTTTTAACTTTTTTTTCTATGCTTTCTGAATTTTCTGCTGCCATTGCGCAACTTTGCGATGAGAAGGGTATTCCACGCGATACGGTGATGGAAACAATTAAGGCTGCTCTTCGCGCGGCTTATCGCAAGGATTATGGGAATCGCGAACAGAATGTCGACATTCATCTCGACGACCAAACGGGAAATGCGACAGTATTTCTCCTGAAACAGGTCGTCAAAACTGTGGAGGATGAAAATACGCAAATTTCTGTAAAAGATGCGAAACAATACAAAGAAGATGCGAAAGTCGAAGATGAAATTCGTATCGATGTAACGCCTCCGGGTTATGGTCGTATCGCGGCTCAATCGGCAAAACAGGTGATTATTCAACGCCTTCAAGAGGCTGAGCGGGATGTGATGTATGACCTTTTCAAGGATCGTGAAAATGAACTCATTAATGCGCTCGTCCACCGTGTGGATGGGGATTATGTCTACGTGAACCTTGATAATAAAATTACGACCTATTTGCCTCGAGAAGAGCAGATTCCGGGGGAACGCTACTATGGCGGTCAGCGTTTGAAACTTCATCTGGATAAGGTTATTAAAACCACAAAAGGTCCACAGCTTCTTATTTCTCGACGACATCCCAATCTCGTTCGCAAGTTGATGGAGCTCGAAATTCCTGAGGTTCGAAGCGGACTTGTAGAAATTAAAGCGATTGCTCGTGAACCGGGTGTTCGTTGTAAAGTTTCTGTTTATTCAAGTGATCCGAAGATTGATCCGATTGGTTCTTGCGTGGGACAAAAAGGTGTTCGCGTGATGAATGTCATGTCGGAATTGAACAATGAGCGCATCGATATTATTCAATTTTCTGAAAATGCAGAAAATTACATCAAGGCTTCATTGAGTCCTGCGAAGATTACGCATATTACGCTGAATAATGCTCAGCATCGCGCATCAGTATTTGTGGCAACGGATCAGAGACCGCTGGCGATCGGAAAAAATGGTCAAAATGTTCGACTTGCTTCAATTCTTACTGGTTGGGAAATTGATATTAAAGATGCCAGCGAACTGGGTACTCCTGGTGCCGAAAGTGAGAAGAAGACGGTGGTGAATATCGCTGATCTGGGCCTCGCTCCGGAACTCGTGGCAAAACTTTCTGCGGCGAATTTGAGTCTCGTGGAACAGGTAAAAGGCCTCTCTGAAAAAGACTTAATGAGCGTTGAAGGTTTGGATGAAGCTGCAGCAAAGGCACTCGTGGACGCCTTGAAACTTGTAAAATAGTCTCAAAATCAGCTTTGAATAGCCTTTTGGTCTCTGTCGCCGCGGCAGCTTCCAAAAGGCTATTTTTTGTGGTATAATGGCGTGATGGCACAAATTATTGATCCAGCTTCGGTACAAGGAGGTTCTGGCGCGAGCGATGCGGGTGGCGGTAGCGGACTACTCCCGAATGGTCAGCGCGCGGCGATGACGGAAGGATTAAGCGTCATTCATCGTGATGACATTGAGCGGGAAACAGCCGAAAAAGCTCAACAGATGGGTATTTCGTATATCGATATTGCTCGAACGCCGGTCAACCCCGATCTTTTGCGACTCGTGAATGGCGATCGCAGCCGGGCGACGAAAGCGATCCCATTTTTGCTGGCGGGAAATGTCCTTCGCATTGCTGCGGTGGACCCGCAGAGTGCTGAATTTATCGCGCTGGTCGGGGATTTGAAGGCGCAGCGATTTGAAGTGGATGTGAATTTGTGTTCGCAGCAGTCTTTTGATGAGGCACTCCATGTGTATGATTTCGAAAAATCGTTTAAAAAACAGGAGCTCGTCACGGTGGTGGAACAAAATCGCATTACAGCGTATGAAAAAGAAATTGCACTACTTTCGGATATGCGTGAAAAAGTCGAGAAATTGACGGCGGAAGAGGCTCTGAATTTTATTGAAGTGGGAGCCATAAAAACGAATGCGAGTGATATCCATTATGAGCCGGGGGAACAATTGACGCGAGTGCGTTTTCGCATTGATGGCGTGCTTCACAAAATTTTCGATCTCGATACAACGATTTACAAAAACATTGCGAACCAATTGAAATATCGCGCGAAAATGAAACTCAACGTGACGACAATTCCACAGGATGGACGATATAATTTTCGCATTAATGAACGACAAATTGATGTTCGCGTCTCGGCAATTCCAACGGAATATGGCGAATCGTTTGTGTGCCGTTTGCTCGATAATGGGCGCAGTGTTTTGACTTTTGAGCAGATGGGTTTTGTGGATCGGTCGCTGGAAACGATGAATCATTTGGCAACACTGTCGCACGGAATGGTGCTCGTGACCGGGCCGACGGGTTCGGGAAAGACGACGACATTGTACGCCCTTCTGCATCAGTTTAATCAGGTGGATACGAAAGTCATTACGCTGGAAGATCCGGTGGAATATAAATTGCCAGGAATTACACAGAGTCAGATTGATGAGGCGCATGGATATAGTTTTGCGGATGGACTTCGCACAATTTTGCGACAGGATCCGGATGTAGTCATGATTGGTGAAATTCGTGATCTCGATACGGCGAATGTGGCGGCTCAGGCGGCGCTCACGGGGCATGTACTCCTCAGTACTTTGCATACGAATAGCGCGATTGAATCCATTCCGCGACTCGTGAATATGGGGCTTCAGGAATTTATTATTGCGCCGTCGCTTCATACAATCATTGCGCAGCGGCTTGTGCGTCGAGTGTGTCGTTGTGCGCAGGCGGTTGGCGCCGGTGATGGTGCTTATGTGAGCGTGCGCGAGAAATTGGCAAAGATGATTGAGGTTTTGAAGGGCGTGCGGCCGGATTTGGCGATCGCGATGCCAGAGACGATTATGAAGCCTGTGGGCTGCGATGTGTGTAGTAAAACGGGATACAAAGGTCAGCTCGTGATTGCGGAAATGGTGACGATTGACAGCGATCTTCAGGAACTTATTTTGCAAAAAGCGAGTGTGGCGAAACTGCTGGAAATGGCTCGAAAGAAAGGCATGATGACGATGGAAGAAGATGGGCTTTTGAAAGTGATCAAGGGACTCACGACGGTGGAGGAGGTTTTCCGCGCGACAAATATGAATACTTAGATTCTCTTTCGATAGCCTTGGCTGGTTCTTTCGATTTTTTGATGGAGTTCGAGGAGAGTAAGGGATGGGAGGAGCGTGTCGATGGGGAGTGCGGTTTTTTGTTGAATTTGATAGTAAGAGAGTGGCGTTTTTTCTGAGAGAATTGCGAGAATTTTTTCGGCGTGAGGAATAGAGGATTGATTGGACGCATTTTCGGGTGCTGTATTTTTTTTCGATATATCTTTGTATGATGCAAGGATGTCAGTGTGATCGAGGAGCGGCGTGGCTTTTTGGTCTTGGATGAGCTTATTGCAGCCTTTGGAAACTCCTTGATCGATATTTCCGGGAATGGCGTAGACATCGCGATTTTCGCTGAAGGCCATGTTTGCGGTGATGAGGGCGCCGGAACTTTCTGGGGCTTCGATGACAACGGTGGCTCGTGCCAGGCCGGCGATAATCCTGTTGCGCTCGGGGAAGTGAAACTTGTCTCCGGGCATGTCGGGCGGGTATTCGGAGAGAAAAATTCCGCCACTTGCGAGCATATCGCTCACGAATTTTCTTTTGGTGAATTGAAAATGATTGAAGCCGTGCCCGAGAACGGCGATCGTGGAGAGATGTTTTTTGATGGCTTCTTTGTGCGCGATACTGTCGATGCCGTGGGCGAATCCGCTGACGATCGTGAGGCCGTAGGGGACAAGGGCGGCGATGAGTTTTTTCGTGTGAAATTCTCCGTAGTCTGTGCACTTTCTCGTACCGACGATGGCGATGGCGGGGGCGTGCAAAGTACCAGTGCCGAGGATGTACAAACCTTCTGGCGGGTCGTGGATTTCGCGCAGGAGTGCGGGATACTCGGGGTCGTGGATTGTTATGAGGCAGCAGCGTTTTTGTAGCTCCTCGTAGAGGTTTTCGGGAGTTTGCTTTTTGATATTTTTGAGGATTTCATTCGCCTTGCTTGGAAATAATTCGTTCAGAACTTCTGCGTTCACATTGTTCCAAGCGCTTTTGTATGAGTCATAGTGCGTGCGAAGTGCTTTGAACTTTTTGGCGCTTGGATATGCCACCGTGTTCCAGGCGTGGAGGTAGATTTTTTCATGATCCATGGCGCGAGCGTAGCAGGTTGACATTACCAAAAGATGAACAAAAGATTACAAAATACGAGTTTTTTTGCGCTGGCGGCGAATCTCTGCTAGAATCTGCTTGCTCATGCAGAAAATCGATCATGTCAATTATGATGTCTTGGATCAGGCGAAAGCTGCTTTTGTGGCGGCGAGCCGTGAGACGAGGCTTTTTGCTGAAGCGTTTGGCTTTATTCCGGAAGATGGATTTGGCGCGAGTTCGAATGTTTTTACGCTGGATTTGAAGCCTTTTTTGAAGGTTGGTGCGGATCGTTTACATATCACACTTTTGCCGGAAGGACTTGGCACGAGCGATGACGCGCGGCCGGAGGATTTGAGCGAGCAGGAGGCGATGAAATTTTGGAAAAATATTGGTGTGAAGACAGTGGCAGTGATGACGAACGACGCAGCAGCAAGCGGTATGCAGACGATTCTCATTTCCCTGTACTTGCCGAGCAGTACACCGGAGACTACCTTCAATCCGGTTTTCATGAAAGGATTTTTGGGTGGATTTGTGGAGGGCTGCAAGAAGGTTGGGTGCGTGTATTTTTCTGGTGAGACGCCGCAATTGAAAGGGAAAATTATCGAAGGAAAATTGGATATTGCTGGTGCGCTTTTTGGCCTTGTTCCTGCGGGAAAAATGCCGATTGATTCGTCGAAACTTGGTACGGGCGACCGCATTGTTTTCGTCGAAAGTTCTGGGCCACATGACAATGGCTTTACGACACTGCGACAACTGGCTGCGAAATTGCCTGATGGCTATCGCACCAAGCTTCCTTCTGGTGCGCAGTATTATGATGCGATGAATGCGCCGACGATGCTCTATACACCGCTCGTGCAAGGGATTCTCGAGGCTGGCGTTACGCCGACGAATATCGAGCCGATCACCGGTCACGGCTGGCAAAAATTGATGCGCTCGAAAAAATCGCTGCGTTATGTTATTGAAAATGTACTGTCGGTGCCGGAAATTTTCTCGTTTGTGCAGGAAAAAATGGGCATGACGACGGAAGAGATGATCAAAATTTTCAATTATGGCGTGGGGCTCGCGGTGTTTGTGAAAGACGATAGGGATGCGGAAAATGTCGTTGCGATCGCGCAAAAAAATGGCTTACGAGCTTGCGTTGCGGGGCGCGTCGAAGAAGCGGCGCAG
>CAZFSD010000016.1:0-5012 GCA_964521465.1 uncultured Candidatus Peribacteria bacterium
TCTTTCGTGATCGGTTTCGTGACCGCGAAGACGGCGAGGAGGGAGACGAGGAACATGACGACGAGGAAGCCGGCGATGAAGAAGAAGCCGGTTTTGAAACCGAGGGCGGCGATGAGGGCGCCACCGACGAGGCTGCCGAAAACATTTCCGAAATTGAGAATCATTTTGAGGGGGCCGGCGCTGACGTTGGTGTCCATGGTTTGTGTGTTGTGGATGATGGCATAATTTTCCTGAAATCTCTGCGCGAAAAATGCCTGGCCGACGGGGAATGCGGCGGCGTAGCCCATGGAATTGATGAGGCCCATGAGGATCGTCCACCTGACATCGTTGGAGATGGTGAAGCCGTAGACGGATGCGGCGGTCATGGCGATGCCGATGAACATGAAGATGGGGCGGCCGAATTTATCGGCGAGACGAGAAAATGGCACCTGGCACAGGAAGAGCGGGATGACGAGGACACTGATGATGATGTAGGTGTAGGCGGGATTCATTTTGGCTACGGCGACGACATCTTTGGCGATGTAGATGGGCTGGAAAGTGACCACAAAAGTGTCCCAGAAACTGAAAAATCCAATCACGAGACTGCTCCAAATGAGCGGTGCTTTTGGCGGGCTGACGATACTGAAGACGCCCTGGATGGATTCTTTGAGCTCTTTGGAAAAACTTTCCTGTTCGAATTGTTGCTTCTGGATCGGCTTGAGGGCGATGACGTTGCCTTGATCCATTTTGTCTTGCAATGCTTTCTGCGCTTCGCCGATGTTGTCGATTTGGATTTTTTTCTTGGAAACCCAGAAATCTTTCATGTTCGCCATGACTTCTTGTGCGGTGAGTGCGTTGGTAAACATTTTCGTATCGAGATCGGTGACAGAGATGTCGTACTGGGTTTTGTTGAAGAAAAGTGCGATGAAGATTCCTGTGACGACGAAGGCGAGAACTGTGAACCAGAGGGGATCGAAAAGGACTCGCGTGAAATTGAGGAGGGTCGTGATCGCGAGGCCGCCGAGAAGGCCGAGGGCTTCGGCAACATTTCTTTGCGAGATGTCCTGCGAATAACTTTCCGGATGGGCATTTTGGAAGATGTAGGTCAGCATCGTGATGTCATAGAGGTCGCGTGCGAGGCCGTAGATCAGTACCGCGATGAATGTCACGAAAATCATGGATTGTCCGCCGATGAAGATGGCGGTCGTGATGATCAGGGCCAGGACGGAAAGCAGGAGGAGGGTGCGCTGGGAAAAGATTTTTTGGAAAAATCCGATCGGCACATCCGCAAAAATCGAGATGAAATCCGTGAGACTCATGAAAAGGCCGATCCAGAAGACCGAGAGCTTTTCACTGAGAATGAGGGACACCGAAAACGCCAGGAGGGTGTAGCTCATGACCCAAACCATGGCCGTCGTATAAAACAAAAGCTGTTTTCCGGTCGTAATGTTCGTTCTTTTGAGAATGAATGAGGCTGCGGACATGGGAGAAGTATAGCATTAAATTCTTGCGAGGAAATTGAAAGGCGACCTGACAAGGTTTTATTGCTTCCGAAATGAAGTTTTGCTAGGATGCTTCTGCTCTTTTACAACTTGTGGGCAGGTACCAAAGTGGCCAACTGGGGCAGACTGTAAATCTGCTGGCTTATGTCTTCGGGGGTTCGAATCCCTCCCTGCCCACCATTATTCAAATTTGATCTGAAACCGATACATGCCCATGGCGCAGAAGCCTTCGAGGACTGAGCCTTTTTCTTGTGGGGGGATTTCGATGAGGGTTTCGCCGGAGAGGGGGAGATTCGCGCGATAGTTGATTTCCGGGATCACGACGGCTGTGGAGCAATCGAAGGACCCTTTGGTGATCATGGTTATGACGGTGGGCGTACCTGCTTGGGCCGTGGTGCTTTCGGGGCTGTATCCGCCGCGGGCGACGATTTCGATGATCTGTTTACCGTCGGTAATTTCGACATTATCAGTTGTTGATGCGCTGCTCGTTTGCTGCGTTGTGCTCGCCGACCAGAGTGGCGCGATCCAGCCTACTGCTGTGAAAGCGTTCAGGATGTTGAAAATAGCAAAGAAAATAATGATGAGTCCTGCGGTTTTGAAGAAAATGCCGGCTTTTGGACTTTTTTGGATGCTGAAAGATGTAAAACTGATGAGTGCCAAGATCGGGAGTGTGCCGAGTGCGAATGCGAGCATGGTGAGTCCGCCCTGGAGGAAATTTCCCGTGGAGAGGGTATATATCTGCATGGATTGCGTGAATCCACAGGGGAGAAAAAATGTGGCGGCGCCGGTGAATATCGGAGTGAGTATGCTTTGTGACTTTTCTTTTTCCGTGACGCTTTTCATCGCTTTTCCGGCGAGAAATTTCGGCATGGAGAGTTGAAATTTTTTGGTGATATGAAACAGGTCGAGCAGATTGATTGCCATAATGAGCATCACGATGGCGATGACGATGTTGAGAATGAGGCTTGCTGTCGCGCTGAGTTGAAATGCCGATCCGATCGCGCCGATAACTCCGCCGAGCACGAAAAATGTTATAAGGCGACTGAGGTGGAAAAGAATTTGCGGTTTGAATTTATTGCCGCTGTGCGCAAAAGTTGCCGAGAGCGAGAGAACAAGTCCGCCGACAACCGCCATGCATGTTGAAAGGGAAGCCACAATCCCGATGATGACGATCGTACCGTAGGTGAGATTGCTCCCGTTCACGCTGCTGACGATGTCGAGTTTCTGGAGCAGTGCAAAAAGTCCGATGAATATGAGAGCGATGGGGATTGCTTTCAGAAGCTCTTTCCAGTTTCTTTTTTTCTTTTCCGGTTCGGTGGCGAGTGCGTGCTGCGAGAGGACTGTACTGAGCTGCTGTGCGATTTCTTCGAGTGTCATGCCGGCGAAATTTCCGCAAATCTCTACCGTTCGTGTTTCGAGATTTGATTTTGCCGATGTTACTTTGGGATGATCGCTGAGTTCACTTTCGGTGAGAAAAACGCAGGATGGGCAATGCATGCCGTGGACATGGAGCGTGTACTTGTTGTGGTGAGACATGAGATTTAGAGTTTTTTAAATTTCAGGCGGAGGGAGTTGGAGACGACGGAAACACTGGAGAATGCCATCGCGAGACCCGCGAAAATGGGATTTAAGAGCCACCCGGTGAAGGGATAAAACACTCCGGCTGCGAGGGGGATGCCGATGACATTATAGATGAAAGCCCAGAAAAGATTTTGCTTGATGCCGCGCATGGTGAATATGGAGAGGCGAATGGCTTTTGCGAGCTTGCTGATGTCTCCGCTGAGAAGGGTGATACCGGCTGATTCAATAGCGACATCGGTTCCAGTACTCATGGCGATACCGACATCTGCTTGTGCGAGAGCTGGAGCATCGTTGACGCCATCGCCGGCCATGGCTACTGTTTCACCTTCTTCCTGAAGTTTTTTCACTTTTGCGAGTTTGTCCTGAGGCAGTACTTCTGCCACCACTTCGTCGATACCGACTTCATCGGCGATGGCGCGGGCGGTTTGCGCGTTGTCGCCGGTGACCATGATGACTTTGACGCCGAGCTTGTGCAGTTTTTCGATGGCTTCTTTTGCTTCTTCTTTTACGGCATCGGCGACCATGACCGCTCCCAAGACCTGTTCCCGGGACATCAGTATGACGGGGGTTTTTCCTTGTTTTGTTTCTTTTCTCACACTCGCTTCGAGAAGTGGTGACATTTTCAATCCGAGATCGGTGAGCATTTTTTCGTTGCCGGCGAAATGCTCTTTCCCCTGGATCACGCCTTTCACGCCTTTTCCTTTGATGATTTCGAAGTTTTGCATCGATTGCGTGGCGATTTTTTGTTGCTGCGAGTAGGCGAGGATCGCGTGAGCGATGGGATGTTCTGAACGAGATTCGAGAGTGGCGAGAATTTCGATGATCTCTTTTTCTGTTGTGTTTTCCTGCGCATGAATCGCGACGAGCTCGGGCTTTCCTTTGGTGATGGTTCCTGTTTTATCGACCACGATCGTGGTGACTTTGTGGAGTTTCTCCAGAGTTGCTGCGTCTTTGATGAGGATGCCTTCGCGTGCGCCTTTGCCGACGCCGACGATGATTGCGGTTGGGGTTGCGAGTCCGAGAGCGCAAGGACAAGCAATGACGAGGATGCCGACGAATGAGAGGAGTCCGTATGACAATGCCTGCGAAAAGCCAAGAGAGCGAGTTGCGACGGCAATCCATGTGATAAATGCGAGGATGGCGAGAACGAGAACGATTGGGACAAAAATAGAAGAGACTTTGTCGGCAATGGCTTGAATTGGAGCTTTACTTCCTTGTGCTTCCTGCACCATCTGAATAATGCGCGACAAAAATGTCTCGCTTCCCACTTTTGTGGCTTTGAATGAAAAGGTTCCGGTGGTATTCATCGTTCCAGCAACGACGGTGTCTCCTTTTTCTTTACTCACCGGAATTGGCTCGCCCGTGATCATGGCTTCGTCAATGTACGATGAACCTTCCACAATGATTCCGTCAACGGCGATTTTTGATCCTGGCTTTACGATGAGAATATCTCCATGAACCACTTCCGTGATGGAGATCTCCTGCTCTTTGCCGTCGCGGACGACGAGTGCCGTTTTTGCCTGCAGATTGAGGAGTTTTTCAATGGCGTCACCGGTTTTTATTTTTGATCGGGCTTCCAAAAATTTTCCGAGCGTGATGAAGGCGATGACGATAATTGTGACATCATAGTAGGTTTGTTTCACATTGATGAAACTGCTCAGCGACTCTTCAAATGCGGAAACGATGAAACTGTAGAGGAAGGCGGCAAGCGTTCCAATGCCGATGAGCGTGTCCATATTGGCCTTTCCAAAACGAAGAAATCGCAAGACACCAAGAAGATACGGACTTCCGACAACAAAAAGTGTATAGGTCGCAAAAAGAGGGAGGAGGTGATGAAAAAATTCTTCGGTCACTCTCGGCATTTCGGCGACGATTTTTGTTTGTGCGAGAATGTCCCAAGTCATGACAAAAATACTGATAATGACGAGCGGGATCGTCGAGAGGACTTTT
>CAZFSD010000016.1:5112-19116 GCA_964521465.1 uncultured Candidatus Peribacteria bacterium
TTTTTTTCAATTCCCGGCAGTGGAATCACGAGTGAATATCCGAGCGGCTCGATTTTTTTCGACAAATTTTCCGGATTTATTTTCTTCGGATCAAATTCTATTTTTGCCGTTTCGGTGCCATAATTCACCTCTGCAGATGTGACGCCATCGACTTTTTTGAATGTTCGTTCGATGGTACCGGCGCATGAAGCGCAGTGCATCCCTTTGATCTTGAGTGTTTGCTTCATGAGAGCTTGGGGGCTAGAGAGTATTTTGAACGGTGCGCATTTTGTTATCCTGCAAGATTGTAAATTTTGAGCAGTTCGTCGATCGCTTTTTTCTTGTTTTTGGCCATTTGATGGGCGACGCAGGTGTCGAGATGACCGGCGAGAAGTTCGCGTTTTGCTGCTTTGAGAAGACCCATGACACTATCAACTTGCTGAATCACTTCCGGACAATACTGATCATCTTCGATCATGGTGAGAATTTTTTCCAGCGTTCCCTGCGCTTGTTTCGCGCATTTGAGTGTTTTCTTTTTGTTCGGGGGAACTTGTCCGGGTGTGGTGTGGCGCATTTCGTGCATGAAAGAGAAATTGTTAGATTTTTATGGGTTTTTATAAACCTCTAACCTAGGGTATAGGTTCTTTTGAAAAAAGTCAAATGCTGCCTTCTCTTGCCGACGAAGAACTTTATACTCCGACGGTTTCGAGAAATCGATCAATCATTATCTCCATATTCTTCTGAAACTGCTCGTCGTTTCTTTCGAAGTCGGCGAGAACTTGTTCTGGGGTTTTCCCAGCGTCCGTGGCGAGACCTTTCGCGATCCACGCTTTGGTCATGTCACTTGTGATTTCGATGTGGAATTGGACTCCATAGGCATTTTGGCCGACTTTCACCATTTGGGGTTTGCAGAAATTCCCTTCGGCGAGGAGGGTCATTTGCGGAGTTAATTCCACCATTTCCCCATGCCAGTGAGCGACGGGAAATGTTTCTGGGAGGTCTCGGGTGAGTGGATCTTTTTTGCCTTCTTCTGTGAGTGTCGCCGTAAATGGCTCGTCTTGTGGACCGCGAAATGCGTTTTCTCTTATTGGGCTTTTGACGACCTGGCCTCCGGCGGCTTTGACGAGAATCTGCAGACCGAGGCAAACGCCGAAAAATGGCTTTCCCATGGTGAGTGCTTGGCGTGTGGCGGTGAGAATTGCTGGGACATAGCCGTCGTGATCATTCGCGCTTTGTGATCCACCCATGACGATCATGGCTTCGTAGTGCGTGGGATCGGGCACGGTATCGCCGTTTTCCATTCTTCGAATATCGAGCTCCAGGCCACGCTTGCGGAGAATATCCGCGATGCGACCGGCGGGTTCATGATTATGATTTTCAATGATAAGGATTTTTTTCATGTGATTTATGGCTTTCTTTTGCGGCTTTTGTACTGTATACTCTTTTTATGAAAAAAGACAAGATCCAAATTTTGTACGAAGATGACTTTCTTTTTGCTGTGAATAAGCCCCCACGCGTGATGAGCGTGCCGGCGAGCCATGATCCGCGTTCGCGTTCAAGGCCGCAGAAAAGCGTGCTCGAGCTCGTGCAGGAGATCTGGGCTGAGCGGGCAGGGGACGGACGTGACAAGGCGAGCACCGAAAAACCGTTTCTCCTTCATCGGCTGGATATGGACACTTCTGGCGTTTTATTGTTCGGAAAACACGAAAAGGATCGCGAAAAATTGGAATCGGTCTTCAAAGACAAGCGAACGAAAAAAATCTATGTTGCCCTTTTGAAAGGCGTTCCTCATGCGGGCAGTATTCGCCACGCTCTTCCGGCGCGCCACAGCGATGTGAAAGTGACGGCGGAGACGGACTTCAAGGTTCTGGAGCGGTTTCCGGCGTTTGGAAATCTCTGTGCGTTTGTGGAAGTTGTGATTACGACGGGGCGTAAACATCAGATTCGTCAGCATTTCAAAAATATCGGTTTTCCCGTAGTGATGGACGGCCGTTACGGCGACCAAAAATTTAATCGCCGTTTTCGTTTGAAATATCGTCTCGGAAGACATTTTCTCCATGCGGCTCGTATGGATTTTTTCCATCCTTTTTTGGAAAAAATGGTGAGCATCGAAGGAGCCCTCGCGCCGGATTTGAAACTCACGGCGCAGAGGATGATCAATACGAGGGCTTAAGGGAGCCTTACTCGTTTCTTATTCGTGGCTATGTTCCGCGCTGTCTGCGATGATCGGCAAGATCAATGGGCGGCGTTCGAGAAGCTCGTGAGCTTTTTTGTCGAGCGCGTTTCGGAGGAATTTTTTGATGTCGGCGCGGGTGACTTTTGGGTCTTTGTCGAGAATCTTTTTGTAGGATTCTTTCGCGACTTTTGCCAGCTCGGTCATGATTTTTTCTGATTCGCTCATGTAAATGAAACCTCGAGAGACAATGTCTGGGGGTTTCACGAGCTTGCGATCTTTGACCGTCAGAACGACGATGAGCACGCCGTTTTGGGCCATGGTATGACGATCGTCGATCACTTGCGTGCCGATGTCGCCCATGCCGAGGCCGTCGACGGTAATTTCTTTGAGTGGGATTTTTTCATCAGAGATGTGAATTTGTCCATTTTTTGCGACGAGTACATCACCGTTTTCGATGATGATTCCGTTTTCATCTTTGTAGCCGAGTTCGAGCGCGAGGTCTTTGTGACCGAGGCGCATGACATATTCACCGTGGACGGGAACCAGATATTTTGGCTTCACCATCGTAATCATGAGCTTGAGATCTTCCTGGCATGCGTGGCCGGATGTGTGCACTTCCACGGTTTTGCTGTGATAGACCTTGGCGCCGAGGCGGGACAAGTTGTTGATCACATTCGTAACGGCGCGTTCGTTGCCGATGATCGGTGTTGCGGAAATGATGACCGTATCACCTTTTTTCACTTTGATGTGGGTGTGCTCTTCATTGCCAATACGGGCGAGAGCGGACACATCTTCTCCCTGACTGCCGGTCGTGAAAATCATGACGCGATTGTCGGGCGTGCCTTTGAGTTTATTGATGTCGTGAATGAGATTGTTCGGATATTTGAGATATCCCAGGTTGCGCGCAATTTCCATGTTGTCGAGCATACTGCGACCCGTGAGGAAGACTTGCCTTTTGTATTTTTGGGCGAAATTCAGCAACTGCTGGAGGCGACCGATGAGCGAAGAGAAAGCCGTAATAATGAGGCGACCTTCTGCTTTTTTGATGAGTGCTTCCAAATTATTGGCAATTTTTTGTTCGGAAATCGTTTGGCCCGGTTTGAGTGCGTTCGTGCTATCCGAGAAAAGCGCGAGGACATTTTGATTGGCATAGCCTGCAATTTTTGCGAATTCTGCCGGCGTTTGATCACCGGATGGAGAAAGATCGAATTTGAAATCGCCGGTGTGGATGAAATTTCCTGCAGGGGACTGAAGGAAAATGCCGACGGCATCCGGAATACTGTGATTCACGCGGAAGAAATTGGCGACGAAATTTCCGAGTCGCAGCGTGTCATCCGGATGAAAGGTGAATGTTTTGACTTGTTTTTCGAGACCAAATTCTTCGAGTCGCTTTTTGACAAAGCCTTGTGTGAGTTTGGTGCCGTAGATCGGAGGGAATCCGAGATCGGCGATGATATAGGGGATGGCGCCGATGTGATCGAGATGTCCGTGCGTGAGCAGGACGCCGCGAATGCGATCTTTGCGTTCTTTGAGATAACTGATGTCCGGCACGATATAGTCGATGCCGAGCATGCTTTCTTCGGGAAACTGGAAGCCCATGTCGACAATGACGATGTCTGTCTCTTTGGAATGGGCGTTTGGATGATATTCGAAAAACATCATGTTTTTGCCGACTTCATCGAGACCGCCGAGAGGGCAGATTCGAACGAAACTGGCTGAGTTTGGTGCGACATGTACGCCGCGTGATGGTGCGCTCATAGGAGCGCGATGTGCACCTGATGAGGTGCGATGCTGTACTGATTGATTCATGTTTTTTACTCGTTGTTGTGAGTGATTATGAGTGTTGTTATGTTGTTGGCGCACTGGTGCGCCTGGGCGATTGCCCGAGGGATGGTGTGAAGCTAAACGAGGAGGAAGGGGGCGCTCTCGGAGTGGGCGCTCCTGGGTACGCGAAGTGGCCCCTGCAGGCGTTGGCGTTGGGGATGGGGATGGGCGTTTCGCCTCTGGTTTTTCGCTTTTTTCGGCTTCCGCGTTCGCAAAAAGCTTATTTTTTATCCAGCTGCTCAATTTGTCTTCTGCCATATGTTTTTGTTAGGTTGCTCGTATTGTATCGAATTTTCTCCGTCGATGAAAGCTGGTTTCATTGTATCATGTTTTTTCGCTTTTGTACAGCGATCTTGGCTTTGGCGGCTTCGAGAGAGAAGATCTTTTGACGCTTGACTTTTCCTGTGTAAATGTTTTAATGGTGTCTTCTTTTTCTTTCTGTCTCAGCTTTCACAATGTCTCGGCTTCAAACTTCAAAACTCGGTTTACTGGATGGTCTGCCGAATGATCTGCCGACGCAGGAGAACGACTTAGCGACTCACGCGACGTCTCCTGCAGCTCCCCATGCTGCATTCCACCCGGATGCTTTTCCCGCCTTTGCTGAACCGACGGGCGTGGATCATGTGATTTTGTGCGTTCGTGGTGGACAGCATGGGCGTTCGGATTTTTTTATTCGTGAAGCAAAAAAACTCGTGCGGGGTATTTCTGGACAGGTTATTTCTTTCACTGACGGCAAGCAGATGGGAAATACCCTTCGGCGCTCTGCCTTTGCACCACTCCTTTTCAATCACCGCAAAGGACCATCGATAAAGCCGAGCGAATGTGTTTTGGCTGTTGTCGAAGCGCCTGCGGCGGCGAACTTTTCCATCACCCCCTGGAAAGTTATCGATGCTTTGCGACATACTTTTCGCTCTGAACTCCTCGAACATGCACTTTTTCCTCTCCTGGTCGTTGGCGAGTATGCCAATACGCAAGATCGACTCACTCGTGAGGTGATTCAACCGGACGGACCATCGCTCCTTCTCCGAGAAGCGAGAGATTCTGGCGTTGATGCCATCGCCGCGAGAGAAGCGACATTTGAAGAAGATTTCCGCACGGGGCTGAGAAGGATTCTTGACGCAAAAAATATCGCTTCGAGAGAAGTATTGTAATTTTCATCTATGTCACTTCAAGCTCCTTCAATTCCAGTTTTTCGGACTCGCGAACGATTGCCATTTCCGCGATTTGAGCGTCCGACAGCCGTTGATTCTCTGATTTTGTGCGTTCGTGGTGGACAGTATAGTCATGCTGATACTTTTCGAAAAATCGGAGAACGGCTCGTCGCTGATAGCCGGTCGGTACATATTTTTTTGGATGCGCAGAGGATGGATCGTGATTTCGATAATGACCCTCTTTTTCGCGCCAGCATTTTTTCCCCTTCCAATGCCTGCGTTCCCGCTATTATCGAAGCGCCTGTTTCGTGCGATGTTTCGGTTGGACCATTTACGACGATCGACCTCCTTCGGCATCGTTTTCGCACTATGATGGCAGAACACAAACTTCTTCCCGTTCTTGTCGTTGACCTGCAGTTTTCCAACACTCGATCACGAGGGGATGGACGGCTTGTACAGCCTCGTGGACCACAAGAACTTCTCAGTGCCGCTGCGCATTATGGCGTCGATACCCTGCCCGTCAGTCATTTGACTTTTTCTCAAGATTTCCGCACGGGGCTCAAGACGATTCTTGACGCGAAAAATATCGTTTCGGCACAGACATTCTGAGTTTTTCCTGATATAATGGCGGCATGAGGATTGGCATTCTTGGTTATGGCGTCGAAGGAAAAGCGATGGCGGAGTATTTGCTCAGTCATGGGGAGACGGATGTGACGGTGTGTGATCGGAATTTGGATGTGGAGCTGGATGGTGTTTCGGCGAGACTGGGGGCGGATTATCTCAAGGGGCTGAGCGATTTTGATGTGGTGTATCGGAGTCCTGGGGTGAAACTCTTTGATGTGGAGGATGCGATTCAGGAGAGTGCGAGTGGTGGTGTACATGCCGCGACGAAAATTTCGAGTATGACGAAGTTTTTTTTCGAGAAATGTCCATGTCCGATTATTGGCGTGACGGGGACGAAAGGGAAGGGGACGACATCGACTTTGATCTATGAAATTTTGAAGGCGGCGGGGCGGGATGCTTTTCTTGGTGGCAATATCGGTCGACCGCCGGTGGAATTTCTCGATGAATTGCGAAACTCATCTGTGGTGGTTTTGGAATTGTCGAGCTTTCAGTTGCAGGATTTGGATCGGAGTCCGCATGTGGCGGTGGTTTTGAATGTGACGAGCGAACATATGGATTATCACTCTTCAGTGCAGGAATATCGTGATGCAAAAGCGAATATCGCGCGGTTCCAAGGCAATGGAGATTTTTTGGTTTTAAACGGAGCATATCCGTATAGCGCAGCGATGTTTGGATCAAACGATTTTCGTGGAAAAAAAGTTTTGGTCAATACGAAGGGAAGTGACTCGAAGAGTGATTATCTTGTTCGCGAGGATGGCATGATTACGGCTCGAAATCGCGAAATTCTTTCGATGGATGATGTTGGACTTCTCGGCAAGCATAACCTCGAGAATATTCTTCCGGCGATTGCGGTGGCGGAAATTATGAATGTACCGGTGGATCAGTACTGTGATGTGATTCGGAAGTTTCGCGGATTGCCACATCGATTGGAATTTGCGGGGGAGACGGCGAGTGGTGTGCGATTTTATAATGACTCATTTTCGACAACACCAGAGACTTCCATCGCCGGTTTTATGGCTTTTGAGAGTGGAAAATCTGCGAATCCTGTTTTTCTGCTCGCGGGTGGAAGTGAAAAATTTTCTGATTTTTCTGAGTGGGCCCGGGAAGTTTGTGCTGCTCGACATGTGCAGCGAATTTTCCTGATGGGACCGAGTGGGGATCGTATGGAGCAGGAACTTTTGAAGGCCGGATGCGATGCGGCGCGTTTTGAAAAAGTTGCAAACTTGAAAGAAGGCTTTGCGAAGGCTTTTGCAATGGCAAAAGCGGCGGCGCTCCAAGAGGGACGAGGGACAATTCTTCTCTCTCCCGGTGCTGCAAGCTTCAATGAATTCAGCAATTACAAAGAGCGCGGAGAGATTTTTCGTACAATGGTCAAAGAGGTTCTGTCGTCTGCTCCGGTGTAGCTTTTTTCCTAAAAAGTGCGATGGCCTCTTGTGGTATGGCTTTGAAGAGAAAAACGAAGCCTGTGTATATGATGATGCCGAGTGGAATCAGAATCAGGAGATTTTTATTTTCCATGAGTGTAAAAGACGGATCTCGAAGCAAATAAACAACAACGCCCATGATCACTCCGGCGACGAGCGCTTTTGCGGTATTTCTGATGCTGATGGTGAATTTCAGATATCTTCGGGCGACGAGAAGCGAAGTGATGGTGAGGAAGATCTCGGCGATGATGCTCGTCACTGCTGCACCACGGGAAGTGTAGAGCGGAATCATGAAGGAATTGAGTGCGAGATTCACCAGAATTCCTCCGAGATTGATCCAGAGAAGTTTTTTCTGTTCATTGAGTGCCACCAGAACAAAACTGAAAAGCGTCGTCAAGAATGCTACGAACATTGCGATCAGCAGAATTTGAAAAACAGCGTCGGAACCGTAAAAATTTTCGGATAGTCGAGAGAGATATTTTGGCTCACTGACGATCTTAATCATGGGATAAGCAAGAATCCATCCGCCGATGATCAGCGGAATCATCGTCATCGTGAGAAAGTCGAATGAGTATTGAATAATTTTTCCATGACGACCATCTTTCGTGGTCACAGAATGGGTCAATACCGGCAAAACGGAGTTCATGAAGTACAGCGCGACGGTCACGGCTTCCGTCATAATACGGCCCGCAACGGCGTAGATGGCAACTTCTTCCGGACCCACGGCAAATCGCAAAAGAATAGTATTGGTGCGGAAGTAAATCGTACTGAGAATAAGGGCGACGCCGAAAGGGAGAGATTTTCCGAGGATGTTTTTCCAAAAACTCCAATCGAATTCGTACCGAACTGGCGCGAGTTTTCGCGCATAGTACCAGGTGACTGCCGTCATGACGATATTACCGACGACGCCAGCAAAAACGAGGTGGAAAAAACCCGTTTCCACATTATGGCTGTACGCGACGGTCACGGTATAAAACATGTAACCGATTGCCACTATTCTCCCCAGGATCATGGCAATACTGGCTTGTTGCATTTTGAGCGAGGCCTGGAGAATCGTCGTGATAGTACCGTTGATGAGCGCGAGGAAGACCGTGATGGCGCCAAGGGCGATCGCAATGGTGAGTTCTGTCTGACTGAGCTGATCTGCTCCTGCTCCCAGCGGCACAAATTGATAGGCGTAGAAGCTGGCAATGACGGCAATTATCATCCCAACAATTCCCGCGACTGTGCGAATTCCCAGAATGTTGGCAAGAATTTTTTCGATTTTTTTCGATTTTTCTGCGACGCCGAGGCTTTCGGCTCGAGAAATTTCACGGACGCCAATCGTGTAGAGACCGAGATCGGCGAGAATACCGAAGAGTGCGAGAAAATCATAGATATAGGTATATTCACCGTATTGACCTTTGGTCAGATAGTTCGTGAGAATCTTCAGCGTGATGATGGAAAGCAGACCCATGACGATTTTTCCACCGACCTGAGCGAGCGTATTACTGAGAATTTTTTTGGCGAGAGACATTGTGGAAATTATACCATAGGGACTCAGCTTTGACAGTGTGTGCTACAATGTTCGCATGTATGAACTGAAACAGTCGGTTTTGGAACTTCAGGAGAAAATTGCGCTCGCACTCAAATCACTCGATTTGGAGGAAAAAAGTCATCAGGCAGATGAGCTTGAACAACGCATGCAGCAGCCGGATTTCTGGAATGATGCCGAAAAAGCGCGGGGAATTTCTCAGCAGGCGAATTTTTTGCGGAATTTTGTCGATGGATGGAAAAGGCTTGCGGAAGATGTGAAGACACTTCCGGAACTTTTTGAAATGACTTTTTCTGGCGCGGGGGATGAACCTTCGGTGACGGCCGTGAGTGAATTTCAGGAAGTTTTTCAGGATATCAAAGGTCGCTTCGAGAAGCTGGAAATGGAGACTTTTCTCAACGGAAAATATGACAAAAATAATGTTATCATGTCGATTCACGCGGGAACGGGCGGAAAAGATGCTCAGGATTTTGCGGAGATACTGCTGCGAATGTATGTGCGCTTCTGCGAACGACGCGGATTTTCCGCGGAAATTTTGGAACGGTCGGATGGGGAAGAGGTTGGGATTAAAAGTGTGACACTCCTGATTTCCGGACTTTTTGCGTATGGATATTTGAAGAGTGAACATGGCGTTCATCGTCTGGTACGACAGAGCCCTTTTAACTCTGCCCATAGCCGAGAAACTTCGTTTGTGCTCGTGGAGATTATGCCGGATTTGCCGGAGAATGCTGACTTTGAAATTGAAAAAGACGATCTGCGCATCGATGTGTACCGATCTGGCGGTGCGGGTGGACAAGGAGTGAATCGTACTGATTCAGCGGTACGATTGACGCATCTTCCAACAGGTCTGGTCGTGGCTTGTCAGACAGAAAGAAGTCAATTGCAAAATCGAGAACGAGCGATGAAAATTCTCAAATCGCGACTCGTGGATCTCATGGAAAAACAGCAGGCGGCGACTTTGAAACAGATTAAAGGCGGAAAAATCGAGATGTCGTGGGGCAATCAAATTCGTTCCTATGTGCTGCATCCGTACAAAATGGTGAAGGATCATCGCACGGATTATGAAGTGAAAGTGACGGAACCGGTGCTGGATGGCGACATTGATGGCTTTATTGAGGCGTTTTTGAAGATGCCGCGCTAGATTTTCCTCATGATTATGCTATAATTTTTCTACTTTATGGCCAAAAAAAATACTCCGAAATTTGAACATGCCGTCCCGGTCACGAGCGGACTCAAAAATCCTATTTTGCGGGCTGTTTCGAAGCCGGTAGAGATTCCTTCGGGCGAAAAAAGTCATGAAGGCCTGAGCGAAGAACTGGTACAGCTCCTCGAAATTATGCTCGACACGATGGTGAAAGAGGAGGGAATTGGTATTGCGGCGCCCCAAGTGGGCGTGAACTTGCGCGTGGCGCTGGCTGTTTTGAACCCTCATACACGACAGAAAAAAATGATCACCATGATCAATCCGGAAATTTCGAAAAAATCTTTGCGAACCGGCGAGGGGGAGGAAGGCTGTCTGAGTTTGCGAGGAAAGTGGGGGAAAGTGGATCGCGCGCTTTCGCTCACGGTGACTTATTTCGATGAACACTTCCAAAAACAGGTGCTGGAATTAGAGGGTCTCAATGCGCGAATTATCCAGCACGAAGTGGACCATCTCGATGGCACGCTTTTTTGGGATCGGGTGAAGGAGGTGATCGCGGATGGAGAGGAGTAAGGGGGAGTTGCATTCCAAGGCTGTTTTGTGGTATAATACTTTGATTTGTCGAAGGAATGTTTCGATGATGCCGGCGAATGATATAAAAATAAAAATTCTTATGGCTGATACATCGGCTCCTGGAAGCCAAAACAATACCGCCCCTGTGGACATGGTTTCGCTCACTTCGCTCATCAAAGCGTCGCCGGCGATGCATTTGATTTCGGCGAGTGAGCTTGCTGAGTTCATCGCGAGTGTCGAACAATTGTCTGACGAGAAAAAAGCGGTGATGACGAAAATTTTCACGGATGAACAGGAACAGCTTCGCACGATCAAAGCGGAATATGACGAGAAAGCGCAGGCACTTTTCCGTGAGTATGTGGAAAATCTCAAAACAGAGGAGAAAAAAATGGTGACGGAACTGCAAAAACAAGTCGAGACCGTGGACCGCTCTCGGGAAACAGGAATGCTCGATAATCTCCTTGATTCACTTCATAAACTCTAAATTATGACACCGCCAGGAGAAGGACCAAAACCGGAATTGACTGCTGCAGATGCATTAAAAATTGCGGCCGATGCCAAGCGCCAAAATGATCTGCAGAAGGCTCAACAGGAAATGAAAGATACCGATCCTTCTTCCGCTATGATTCAAGGGCTTGATGCTCGATTAAGTGTTGAAAATCAAGCAAACGAGGTGGAAAATATTACGGCGAAGGAGGATGACAAACTCACGCCCGGAGATATTGAAAGTGCCAACACGAAAGCCATCGAAGCAATTAATACTGCTTATGGTAATGCACTTTTGAAATTTAAAGACGCCACGCCTGCCCTTACTCCTGAAGAAAAAAAAGTTTTTGATGATTGGAAAACCCAGCAATTAGAATTTATTCAAAATAATAAAGCGTGGTATGAAAAGCGCCTGAATCTTATTGAAGAAGACCGAAAAAAGAAAAACATTGAGGTAGCGGAAAAAACTTTAGCGAGTGCTCTAGATGCGCTTGCAGATGATAAAATCATCTTTGACAAAGCTTCAGCAGATGCCGAAAAGAATCCTAGTGGAAATTTCTATAAAAATGTTAAGTTGGGTGACGCTTCTTTTGCTATTCCAACTCTTTCAACGAATAAAAAAGCTGCTGATGTCGCTGCGGAGAATCTTCAGATCGATGCAGAAAATATCGCTGATGCAGAAAAAGCACTTGCTGCTGCCAAGAATGCTAAAACGCCGACCGAACAGGCGGAGGCAGATAAGAAAGCAGCTGACCAGAAAGCAGCGGCGGATAAAAAGGTGGCTGAGGAAGCTCTGGGAAAACTTCGTGACACATGGAATACCGTAAAATCCAGTGTTGGCTCTTTTACCGATACAATACAAGAAACTCTCCGAAAGCAGGCCGAGGATGCTACCTTGGTAAAAACTATCGTTACTGAGGCTCTTGAAGAAGTTGACCGTGGTGTTGGTCGGGACGATGTCTCGAAGTTCATTGATGAATATGTTCCAGTTTTTGATGGAACTGTAACAGAAGATGAGATGCTCTCTCGAGCCAATACGATTAAAAACACTGCCAAAAATAATCCTGAACTCAACGCCCGCTTGAAGCTTCACGAGGATGCAAAAAATGCGCTCCATAATCAGTACGTCGACAAAAACGGAAAAGTTGATTTCGAAGGAAACAAAGAAGCTCAGGCGAATACCACACTCGGAGATTTATTCCCGGACGCAAAGGCGATTACGATTAATGGCGCACTTGCTGTGAAACAGGGAGTGGAATTTGTGTATGCGGATGGGACAAAAATGCAAGGCCAGCGAGCGAAAGTGAAGGATGGCGATGTTCTGGCTGTGACCAATGCTCCGACTGTGACACAAGAAAGTAGGCAGTCCGAGATCGATGCGGGGCGTTTGGATGCCAATGGGCAACCGGTTGATGGGAGAACATGGGTTGAAAATGATGAGCAGAGTACTAACTATGCTACAGTCTGGAAGTTGGAGTCTGAAGCGATGACGCGAGAACTTTTGCCTCAGATGAAAGCCCTAGGCAAAGCATTTTTAGATACACCATACTATCCTGAAGATTCCGATTCTTTGGCAGTAGTCACTGAAAAAAGAGCAAATATGCTGCGCGGCTATTATCAGATTGAACGACGATTTCAAGCGCTTGGAAAGTATGAGCAAGGAGCACCTCAGGAATCGATTAATATCTTTGATAGCGTGAAGCATGAAAAGGAGGAGAACTTACCCCTTCTTGATAAGAAAATTGCTGAATTAACAAAAGCTGAGGAAGACAAGAAAAAACCTGAAGAAAAGCCGAAAGCGGCGTCTGAAGATCTCGCAAAAAAAGAACAAGAAATTCAGGATCTGGGGAATGCTTATGAGACTGCTCGTGCTGCAGCACTCCAGTCTCCTCATGATGCTTCAAAAACAGCAGCTGCACGTGATGCAAGCAATAAACTTTTAACTGCGCAGCTTGATCTTGCAAAAATGAAGTCTGGCACTACGACCGGGGTAACTGAAACAGCTGCGGCTGATCAAGCTCCGACTGGTAAAGATAAACCTACTGATGGAAAAGGAGCTCGTGGAAAGAAAAAAGTTGAGAAAAAAGAGGAAGAAGAAAATACCGATGTGGCTGCACTTACGCAAGAAGCAACTGTAAAATTTGAAAAGCAACTTTCGATTTTCAAATCTGCTCTTGATAATGCCACTATCGGAGCTGACTCACCAGACCTCACTCAAATTGGCGCTTATAACAGGATGCGTGATGCGGCGTATGCACTCAATGGCGCTTTCAAGGACTACCACCAAAAAGTTCCTGAAGGATCTTTGGAGACGAGTCTTGGTAAATTGGACTATAAAACTCTTACGATCGTTGAGCTTGCACAGAAAACTGGTCAAGAATCTAAATTGGATCAACTTGAATCTTTTGTTCGTCGTGGCGCTTCTGCATTTCTCGAAAAGCAAAAAAATGCTGATTTTGTTAACACCTCGGATGAAGCGCGCCATAATTTAAAGTGGACTTTGAAATATGCCCAGGCATTTCAGGCAACAGGCTTGCTCGACTCTTCCAAGAAGACTGCAATGACTGAGATCGTTCAACAGCTTCAGACCGCTCTCAATAGCACGACACCAGTAGAAGTTGCTTCTGGTTCTGATACTTAATTTCTGTTTTTCGAGAAATTCGGATGATATGCTCCAATTTTGCCTTTGCAAAGCTGATTGTTTTGTGATATAATGTTTTGATTTGTCGAAAGTGGGTAATTTTCTGTCGCTGCTTTCGCGGCAAATAAAAATAAAAAAAATATGGCCTCAACTCACAACAATCTCGAACAATTCTTTGAAACCGTTTTGCGGGAGATGGTGGCGATGTCGCCGGCGGTTGCGAATTTGAATCCGCTTTTGAAAAAGCTGCTGCTCGCGAAAGTGGAGAACGGTGACATGGCGACCAAGCAACGCGTTTTGCGCTCGCTGCTGAAGGAAAATCATGGTTACTTGGATCTTGCTGCGACGTTTCAGAAAAAATTTGGCTCTGATCCCGCTGGCTATGTGAAAACGCTCGAGGCTTGGGTGGAGAAGGATATTCGCACGAGCCGGGAGGCGGATGAACACGCGG
>CAZFSD010000017.1:0-19046 GCA_964521465.1 uncultured Candidatus Peribacteria bacterium
CGCATTACGAGTTTGTGCCGTGTAATGAATGTTCTTTTTCAATTTTTCTCCGTACTGTGCCAGGAAAAATTCCGCCTTCTTGCGATAATGTTCTTCAAGTGGATCGCTCATGCCGAGGCGACTGCGCATGCGAAACCAGTTGAGATAATACACAAAATGATTCGCCGGATCGATGTCGAGCGCTTTCTGATAGGCACTCAGGGCATCTTGTTTTTTGGCGAGTTTTTCGTAGAGATTGCCGAGGGCGTTCCAGGCACTGGCATCTCGAGAATTGAGTGCGAGATGATGGCGAATTTCCTCCAGTGCGAGAGCTCGTGTTTTTCTTTTTTTTGCATCATCGTTACCATGATCGAGGAAGTAGTTGCGAGGAAATTGAGCGTCTTCGTAGATGGCGGGATTTTCTCGAGCTTGATAGGCGATGACACCTTCGAAAATGGTACTTGCGCTGAGTACGAGAGCGCACAGCACGATGACGCTGGCAAAAATTCCGCGTGGACGACGCGTGATGTTTCCACTTCGCAGCATCCCCAGCATGCACCAGAAGAGCAGCATGGTCGCAAGAAAATTAAAATTGTAATCGACGATGGTATGGACGAGTGCTCCGAAAATACCGAGGAAAAGCCATTTTTTGAAGTTGTCTTCTTCGGCAAGGAGTGGGCGGCGCTGCGACCAGAAAACTGTGATGATCAGGATGAGGAGTGCGAGCAGCGCGGGAATGCCATACTCCATACCGATTTTGATATACCAATCGTGGGGATGGTCGGAAGTTGCGAGAAAGTCGGTTTGAATTTTTGGATAGAGGTAGGGGAATGATCCCGGTCCGGTACCGAAGAGGAATGTTTTGGGAGTCATTTCCTGCGTTATGAAATACCATCCACCTTTGAAAAATGCGGCGCGCTCATCGACCGATGTCACTTTTTCTGTTCCCTGGAATGTGAGTTTTTGTGCGAATGAATTTGATGATCCGACATTCATTGCGGCACGAAGATTTTGCAATCCACCGACAAAAATTCCCGTGAGGACGATTGTCACGAGAGGAGCAATCAAAAGGCGTGCGACATTTCCCCGGGAAGTACGATTTCGTACTACTCCCACCAGCTTCCTACGATTCATGAATATCAATACAGCGATCTGGGCCATGAATGTCAGGAGTGCGGCACGAGAAAACGTGAGAATGAGTGTCGCGAACATGGCCGGAAGCATGATTCTTCCCCAGAAAGTCCAGGTTTTTTTGAAAACTCCGGCAGCGATAGGCCAGGTCATGAGGAGAAAAAGCGCATACGCATTCGGCCAAAAGTGAGCTTTGATGTCGGCGTCGAAGAAAAAACCTGCCATGCGATTTTCTGAAAAATGCAGGTACCAGTACCAGGAAAGCACGACTCCCGCAAAGCTGAATACGGTGATAACCTTTGCTGTCCACTCTTGTTCTCGCTCATTCCAGGTTTGCGCAGTAAAAAACAGTACGAGCCCTGCGAGCAAAGCTGAAACCTCCCCCCACCCGACATTTTTCGTGGAACTCATGAGGAGCGCCACAATTGCAAAGCTGAATAAAGCGAAAAATGCCGTTTTCTCCAAAGCTCGACTTTGAAGCTGATCTCGCATTTTCCTCCAAGAAAGTACTGCGAGCATCAATACTCCTGGTCCGAGAAGATAGAGAAGCTGAGCGTGACGGGCAATGTCGATTTTATTCCATCCGAGCGGAAGCAGCGTCAAAGCTAAAAATCCGGCAAATCCAAGGGTTTTCACATTCATGGCGCTATTGTACTCCTCCTTCATGAAACCGAAAATGTGGTTGCTGTATTCGCGGCATTGTACTAGAGTAGCTTTGAAAAAATATGGATAAGCTCGTTGTTCTTGATTTCGGCGGGCAGTATGCCCATCTCATCGCGAATCGCATTCGACGCCTCGGTGTGTACTGCGAAATCCGCGATGTTCAAACTCCTGCAAAAGATTTGCAATGGTACAAAGGTATCATTCTTTCCGGTGGCCCGCAGAGCGTCTATGACAAAAAATCTCCGAAGTGCGATCCTGATATTTTGAAGCTCAACATTCCTATTCTGGGAATTTGTTATGGTCATCAGCTGCTCGCGCAGATGCTCGGCGGAAAAGTTCAGACGGGTGAGACGAAGGAATATGGTATGGCCACGATTCAGATTACCCGCAATGTTGGTCCGCTCAAATTTCTCGGTGACAGCACGAATGTTTGGGTGAGTCATGGCGATATGGTTTCCGTCCTTCCTCCCGGCGTGGACCGTATCGCGTACACGGAAGATTGTCCGAATGCTGCGATGGCGGATGAATATCGCCGTATTTTCGGGATTCAATTTCATCCAGAGGTCACTCACACGGAGCAAGGAATGAAGATGCTGGAAAATTTCATTGATGTTTGTCATCCAGAACGCGAGTGGAATGTGAAAAATTATGCCGAAACTCTCTATGACCGCATTCGTGCCGAAGTGAAAAACCGCAAAGTCTTCTGTCTTGTGAGCGGTGGCGTGGATTCAACTGTGACTTTTGCTCTTCTGGAAAAAGCTCTTGGGGCACAGCGCGTCTATGGTCTTTTCGTGAACACCGGACTTCTTCGTGCCAATGAAGCTCAGGATGTAGAACAATCTCTCAAAAAAGCAGGTTTCAAAAATTTCCATGTTCAGGATGCGAGCAAGGAATTCTTCAAAGCACTCGCTGGCGTCACTGAGCCGGAAAAGAAGCGAAAAATTATTGGTGACACCTTCCTCGAAGTACAAAAAAAAGTGGCAAAACAATTGAAGCTGAGTCCGAGCGAATGGATGCTCGCTCAGGGAACGATCTATCCCGACACTATCGAAAGCGGTGGCACCAAACACGCTGATAAAATCAAAACGCATCATAACCGTGTTCCGCAAATCGAAGCGCTCATCAAAAAAGGTCTTCTCATTGAACCTCTCAAAGAATTTTACAAGGACGAAGTTCGTACCATTGGTGAAAAAATTGGCGTTGAAAAAAATCTTGTCTGGAGGCATCCGTTTCCAGGACCAGGTCTCGCTGTCCGCTGCCTCTGCGCGAAAAAGCCATTCCTTCCAACGACCGTAAAAGCAGCAGAGAAAAAACTGGCGACGTTTCTCTCGAAATACAAACTCAAAGGAAAAATTCTTCCGGTTCAAAGCGTGGGAGTTCAGGGCGATAATCGTACCTATCGCAATCCTGTCGTCATTACCGGAGAAGCTTCATGGGAAACTCTTCAAGACATTGCGACAAAAATTCCGAACCAATTCAAAGAAATAAGCCGCGTGGTACTTTCCATCACTCCTGAAGAAATTACCTCTGTCGAGTTTTCCAAGGCGACTCTTACGCCGGAACGCATTGCGCTTCTCCAACAAGCTGATCGCGTGGTGATGAAATTTCTCGATGACAAAAAACTCATGCGCGCGGTCTGGCAATTTCCTGTTGTTCTTCTCCCAATATCGCTCAATAAAAAAGCTGGTGAAACCATCGTTCTTCGCCCTGTCTGTTCTGAAGAGGCCATGACGGCTGCGCCATACTTCTTCGAATGGCCGATGCTGCGCAAACTCACTGATGAACTCATGAAAATCAAAGGCATTTCTGGCGTCCTCTACGATGTCACGACGAAACCGCCAGCAACGATCGAATGGGAGTAGGAATTTCTGAGATTTCGTGAGATTTTTCGCTCTAGATCTTTACTTGTTTTACTGCGTTTTTTTCGAGTGCGATGCCGAGAAAAATCTTGGTAAAGTCGTAAAATCGATCTTCGCGGTCGGTTGTCAGGAAATTTCTGGTGGCGTTTTTGGTGAGTTTTTTTTCAATTTCTGGGTGGCGATGGAGGTAGTCTGCGAGGCTTTCGGCAATGATTTCTCCGGAATTGACTACTCGGATTTTTCGGCCCATCATTTTCTGAAATTCCTTGAACAGGACCGGGTAGTGCGTGCATGCCAGAATGAGTGTATCGATGTGTTCATTTTTGAGCGGATGAAGATATTTTCGGAGAATCATTTTCGTCTCTGGTTTTTTACTCCAACCTTCTTCAATGAGCGGGACGAGGAGGGGGCATGCTTTTTCTCTTACCGTGAGATCGGGTGCGAGTTTTTGGATTTCCTTGGTGTAGGCGTGCATGTTCACCGTGGCGCGAGTAGCGACGACGCCAATTTTTTTCTTTTTTGAATGATTGACGGCATATTCCACAAGTGGACGAACCACTCCGAGAATTTTTATTTTGTCGCTGTATTTTTTTTGCAAATAGGGGAGTGCTGCTGCTGTGGCGGTATTGCAGGCAATGATCAGGAGGGGAACTTTTTTTTCGATAAAAAACTGAACGCCTTCTTCGGTAAACTGCTGAATCACCTCCTGCGATCTCCCACCGTAAGGAACACGGGCACTGTCGCCGAGGTAGAGGTAATCGTATTGCGGAAGTTTTTTGAGAAGACCTTTGAGGACCGTGAGGCCGCCGTAACCGGAATCAAAAAGAGCGATCATGTATTTTGATTATACAGGCAGGACACTTTTTTGCTACCATCAAGCCATGCAATGGAAAATTCCCCTGAGTTTTATCATCCTTGGCTTCGCCATTGGATTCTTTTTTACTTCACAGCTTCGGACCGATATTCCGGTGAATAGCCTTTTTCCTGCCGATCAAATCGAGGCACGAACAAGCCTTATCAAAACCTACACTGATGAAGAAGCCCTTGCCCAAAATCGCATCTCATCGCTTCGTACATCCATCGCTGATGAGCAGAAGAAAAATGAATCCCTCATCTCGCCTGAGAAGCTCGATCTTTTGGATAACCTCAAAAAAAACATTGGCATTACCGCTCTTGATGGGGCCGGTATTCGCATCTTCCTGAATGATAGCGCATCTGCAAAGCGTGATTCGCTTAACTTCGGGGGAGATCAGTCCCTGGTTCAGGCTTCCGATTTGCGTGATATCGTGAATCTTCTTTGGGCGGCACATGCTCAAGGCATTGCCATTAATCAACAGCGGATTATCTCTGTTTCTTCAATTACCGCCCTTGGATCCAGCGTTCTCGTCAACAACTCCTATCTCCATCCACCGTTTACCATTAATGCTCTTGGCGACAGCAATCTCTTTCGTCAGCGCATGCTTGATCCTCGCACCCTGACCTCCCTCAAACGACGCAGTGTTGAGCTTCAAATGCCATTTCAAATCACCTCTGACAATGCCATTCATCTTCCCGGCTTTACGGGCAATATTCACTCAAAGCACCTTGAATCCCTTTAACGCCTTTTCCTCTCTCTCTTCTTCCTATGACGCGGTTCCATTTTTCCCGACAACATATCGTCCTCTTCTTCACGGCTTTTCTCTTTGGTATTTTTTTCATCATTCAGGCACGGTCTTTCGGTGAAGTGGCAAGCATTGCCACGCGTGATGCACAGTCGAATGTTTTTCGAGAAATTCAGATTCTTCATACGACCAACAAAGCACTTTCACAAGAAGTCTCTTCTCTGGAGCAGCAGCTTCATAGCACTCGTGATCGATCTACTTCTCTTCAGGCGCTGGAAAATGAAATCAAGCGATATCAGCTTCTTGATGGCTCCACTGCCGTTTCAGGATCGGGGGTCACACTTCTTCTTCCTGATGGCACTCAGGCAGTATCCCTTCTTGATTTGGTCAATGAGCTTTTTACACTCGGTGCTGAAGCTCTCAGTATTAATGATGTTCGCCTTACGACACAAACCCTGGGATTCGAACAACTTCCGCAAAATAAGATTCTCATGAACAATATCATTTTGACGGCGCCCTATAAGCTGGAGGTTATTGGCGATAGCGAAAATCTCTATGAATCCCTTCTTCAGCCCGGGGGATTCATCCAACGCTTTCGACAAAGTCACAAGGGACTCAAGGTCGTTCTCGATAAACAGAGTCGCATTATCATCGAAAAGCTCTTCTAATTATCTCGAGAGCAAAATCCAGAGTGGCTGAAGGAGAATAAGCCCTATCACCAGAACAAGATAAATTCTTTTATTGAAGTTCTCCACCGAGAGAGCCTTCTTTGCTTTTTTTATCACCTCTTGCTGCTCTTGAACGGCTTTTTTGAGAGTTTGACCCTCTTCGAGAAGCTTCTGAGTTTCATTTCTGTATTCCAGAAGGGGCACGCTCGATCGCAATTGTGATTCTAACTGATAAACCCTCTTTTGATTCTCTTCGAGTCTCTTTTGATATTCTTGCAGTCGATTCGTAAGATCTTCGATGATGTTTTTATAGTAATTTTCCAATTCCAACGCCCTTTCATGGCGACCATGTTGAGGCATCTGCTCTCTGTGATTTCCCTGCTTGTCATCTCCACTGTCTCCGATGTCTTCTCTCGTGTCTTTTATGTCCTCACTGTCTACCATAGACACATAGACTCTTTCCCCCTGTCTATCGTGTCTTTGCACTAAATCCCGAATTTCCTCTTTCTTAAGATAAATTTTATTATCGACAATCATTGTCGACAGCCTTCCTGATTGTCTATACCTGTCTATTGTCCTTATCGACATTTTTAAGAGTCTACTTGCGGTTTTTCTGTCGATAAGCCCTGTTGATATTGCTGTTTTTGTCATATTTTTTATGTCTAGAGTGTGTCTATGGACAAATACGGGACTGTCTACTGTCATTTTGTCTTTTCTTTGTCGTCTCACTGTCTTCTCTGTCTTGCTTGAATTGTACGAAGCTTCTTTCTGGTTGTCGAGGTTAAAAAGAAAATTTATACTCCAATAAAGCAGAAATTATGAATCACTCACTTTCTTCTCAATCTCGAAAAGGTCGCCGGCTCCTCAGCAGCTTTTTTGCCTTTCTGCTCGCGACTTCGAGCCTTCTTCCGGAAACGGTCTTTGCCCAAACGCCTTCTGCACCAGCTTTGAAGGGATACTATCATTATGATGTTACCAATCGGGCGGCTCACATGATCCTCAAGGGTCAGCAGGATTCCGAGCAATTTGGGGCATCTTTTGTCCTGGGAGATATCAATGGTGACGGTTTTTCGGATCTTGCGGTGTCGTCACCGACTTTTTCTTCGGGTGGCAAGATTTTTCGTGGAAAAGTGAGTGTTTTTATTGGCCATGGGACTTTTTTTGACACCAAGCCTACCGTTACCTTCCTCGGCGCTTCTTCACAGGATCAGCTTGGAACATCTCTCATTCTCCACGATTTGAATCAGGATGGATATCGTGACCTCGTTATTGGAAGTCTTCGATCTCAGCATCTTTATGTTATGTTTGGCGATCGAAGTTTTTTTGGTGGAACCCCGGAAGTGGATTTTTTCTCCTCGTATCCGAATATGCTCATTCATGGACCTGATGACAAGGATAATAAATTCGGCTTCTCTCTTGATGTGCTCGACTGGAATCACGATGGCATTCCTGAACTTTTTGTCAGTGCCCCGGGAGCTTCCAATGCATCCAAAGATCGTGTTGGAAAAATTTACGGTTTTTCTTTGACTCAGCTTTTTTTACGCCGTGGATTCGTGGATTTACGCCACGATACTTCCGATTTCCTCCTTCAAGGACGCAAATCGGGCGATCAATTTGGCGCAACTCTTGTCCATGGCGATTTTAATGGTGACCGCATTGCCGATCTTGCCGTTGGCTCTTATCTCGATGAATATGCTGGCAAGAAGCAGGCGGGAACGGTTTTTGTGTTTTTTGGGAAAAATGGTGCTCGATCTTCTCATCCTCAGGAAGTCCTTGATGGAGATGTTGCGCTTGGATGGTTTGGCTATAGCTTGAGTGCTGGCGATATTGATCACGATGGTGCGTCCGATCTCCTGGTGACATCTTTCCCGTTTAATGATGGGAAAAATCCCGGGAGTGCCAGTATTTTCTTTGGAACGCGCGGCTCTTTTGATCTCAAGACCCGTCGCATGGATTTCATCAATGATCGTCCGGGAGATGTCGCAGGAACAGCTGTCGCTTTTGGTGATGCAAATGGAGATGGAGCTGAAGATATCCTCATTGGCTCGCCAGCTTTGAGAACTGAGGATCGTACGACACCTGGAAAAGTCTCTGTTTTTACGCATTTTGATCGTCATGGAAAAACTTTTTCTTTTTCCAAAGAAATTCCTGATTTAACGATTTTTGGAAACAGTTTTTATGACTGGTTTGGAAGTGGAATGCTTTTTGAAGATCTCAATAATGATGGTCGTCGCGATCTTCTCGTCTCTGCGCCGTCGGATATTTCGCCCCCGACTCCGGGAGGAAAAAATGCCGAAGAGGGGACTTCTGGACGCACTGGATCGCTTTATATTTTTCCGGGTCCGCTCATGCCTCGCGGAGAGCTTCTTTATTCTCTCCCTGCGGAAAATGATGTTGTCACTCGTGGATCGCTTGTGGATCAGGTTGTTCGCTCTTTTGAACTTCCAAAAAAATATCAAAAACTTTTGACGCACTGTTGGCAACTTCCGGAGGCTTGTCTCTTTGACTTTACGGCACAGTCGCGATTCAGTGGTATCAAATTGGATTTACCTGTTCTTCTGTATCCTGATATTCAGCATGATGACCCCTATTACAGTTCCGTGAACATTGCCACCATCCTGGGGCTCGTACGAGGGTATTACAACGAAAAAGAAAGTCCTTTCCATCCACAGCGCATTGTTTCGCGTATCGATGGTTTAAAGGTCGTTCTCCAGGCTATTTCGGCATTGCAATGGAAAGAGAAGGCCGAACTAAAAAGTGAACTCGGAGGCATCATCGGGATACGCAATCAAAGGACACCGTTTGTTGATGTTACGGGGCTCAATGCTCATATGTGGTGGTATCCTCGTTATGTGAATTACGCTCGCCTGACGGGCATTATCGATGATCATGAATTTTTTGCTCCGGATGAACCGCTGACCCAGCGCGTACTCCTGCGCTGGATTGAGAATGCCAAAAGACTCCATTTGGAGTAATCTTCCATCGCTTTTTCTCCTTATGTCGTTTTTTTCTTTTTTTCACTGGCTTCTTCTAGCGTTTCGACGTTTTTTTACTCGATTGAATTTTCGGGGCATTTTCTTTTTTATCTTTTTCGTTCTTCTTTTTTTCTTTTGGTATTTTGTTTTTGGCCCTTCGACCCAGCGCGATGGATCATTCTACAATCGCTCCATGAATGGAGTATGGCTGGAACATGAGTGGATTGATCGAGAAAAGACGGCGGCTGACTTTGATCGTCTTCTTCGTGATTTTCATCGGGCGGGAATACGCTTCGTGTATGTTCATGTGGGACCGCTCGAGAGAAATGGTGAGATTCCGAATTTTCGTTATCCTGCTGCTGACTTTTTCGTTTCGCAGATGCGGGCTCGGGATCCGGATATTATGCTCTACGCATGGATTGGACAAATTCGCAGTAAAATTCCGTATGAGCGGACGGAAGTTCGTCGCGCGACGGCGAAGACGGCAGCACATTTCGTTCATGATCTGGGTTTTGATGGCGTGCATTATGATATTGAACCGCTTCACGATACGGATGATGCTTTTTTGTCGCTTCTGGATGAAACACGCGCCGCTCTCACCATTGGCGTAACAGACCCGGAGCGCGTGAAAAAAATAAAAATTTCTGTTGCGACTTCTGAAATTCTTCCGCGACTTGAAGGAAAAATCGCTTCGTATTTCTTGCATTTGGATGATTTTAACCGTCCGGATTTTTATCAGGAAATTGCAAAACGCGTGGATCAAATCGTGATTATGGCTTATGAGAACAGTATTCCTCGGGGTTCGACTTATGAATACTTTTTAAAAAATGAAGTGATTTGGGCGACTGATATTTTGGAGCATGTTGAAATTCTTGTTGGTATCCCAACATATGACCAGGCTTCAAGCACCTTCTTCCCACAAGCGGAAAATGTTCGCACGGGACTTCGGGGTATCACTGCCGGACTCAACAATTGGCGGAGTGATGATGAAAAATTGACGGGTGTGGCACTTTATCGCTATGGTACGACGAGCGAATCAGAGTGGCAGGATTATGCGAAGCTCTGGGGGCGAGATACTCGTACTGAATAATTTTTTCATTGAATAACCTTTTCCATGAAACTTGAATTTCTCAACAAAACTGATCGAAAAATTTCAAAAAGCTTTTTTGTCCGATGGATGGGAAAAGCTGAAAAAGTTGTTGCGGCGCGGATTCGAGAACTTTGTGGCAAAAAGGCTCAACTCGTACTGACGGTGACCCTGGTGAATGACGCAGAAATGGCTCCGCTCCATGAGGAGTGGCGTGGCAAAAAAGGGCCGACGGATGTGCTTTCTTTTAGTTTTGTGGAAAAGGGGATTGAACATAAAAACCCTGGGAGTTTTCCGGTTTTTCGGGCGCCAGAAAATCTCCTGACCGTAGGTGATATTGTCATTTCACTTGACACGATTGAGCGGCAAGCGAAAAAGCATGGATGGAAATTTGAACAAGAATTGCAAAAAATGTTTGTGCATAGTTTTTTGCATATTTTCGGTTACGACCATGAAACGCAGTCGGAATTCGAGGAAATGGAATTTTTTGCAGGGAAAATTCTTGGCTCGCAGCAGCGGATTTTTGAGGATTGAAAACTATAAACTGCACGGGAATTTATTTTCCAAGAGCATTCCCGCCTTTTGCATCGATCATTCCTTTGCCTTTTTTTAGAGGCATTTTCATTTTTCCCTCTGGACCCCGGTATCTGCCAATTCCTCCGTATCCCTCCGTTCCTCCTGGATTTCCCTGTCTTTTTCTCCACGCTTCCTGCTGGGCTTTCTGCATGGCCTCTATTCTTGCAGTATAATCCGAATACGCTTTTGCTTCCCTTGCGGCGCGATCGGCTATTTCTTTTTTCTGTCTTTCTCTTTCTGCCAGGATGCGCTTTTCTGTTTCTCGTATCATTTTCTCTTCTACCTTTTGCTGTTCCCGCTGTGCGTTCCTGTTGCTCGCATGGGGTTTTTGAACACCGTGTTTTCGATGTCCTTCTCCTTGCATCGTCTTTTTTTGACCTGATTTTGAATTTGCCGTCTCCGGTGCTTCCATTTTCCCATCATCGATTGGTGGACCAGGTGGGAGTTGAAAATCGGGTGCTCTCTTTGGCTCCTCGGGCACAAGGTACGAGAGATCTGTTTCTGGCTTATCGCTTCCGTCATCTCCATCTCCTTCTAAATAACCTTTTCCCTCACTATTGCGACGATCATCTTTCGGAAATGTCGCCATTTCGGCGAAACCACGACCCACTTTCGTTGTGAATCCGATCATATTTCCTTCTCTATCAAAAACGGGTGAACCTTTCTCTGGCTGAAAACCATTCGTTTTGATTCGGAAAGTATTTTTCTGTGGGTCATCTGATACTGGCCCTTCCATTATTGCCGCAGCACATCCTGGCACCAAAAGTACCAGCGACTCAGATGCGGGTGGAGTAGTCGTGTTGAGTGTTTTTTCCTTTCCGTCTTCTTCCGATTCCGACTTGAGACTGTCCATGAATATAAAAGTGATTCCTGGATTTTCTGATGTTGTTCTCATCTGAAATGAACCGCCTCTTCCCATGCTCCAGAGACTTTTGTGTCCCTGGGCGATTTCGGCGAGAGACCATGATCCGTCATTCAATGAAGGCACTACTTCTGTTGCAACCATCAAAATGCCTGGCTGATAGATGACTCCGGGAACAATCAGGGATTCGCCGTTCTTCTTTTCGAAAGTGAGCGAGACGAGATATGGCTTGATTTTTTCCCATACCGCCGCGTCGATATTTTGAGCATCGGTATTTTTTGGAGGCGTTGCGCTCTTCTCCGAAGCTGGATTTTCTTTTGCGATTTTTCCCGGCGGATCTTGTTTTTCTGCTTTCTCACATGCTCTACCGGCTAAGGCAAAGAAAGTGGCGATCGCGGCGAAAGACAGCAGTGCTGTGGCAACACTCCCGCGAGTATCCTCTCTATCTCGCTCTACTTGCGACGAAAATCTTGATTCTGGGGCTTGTAATTGGTGATGATATCGACCACTTCCTTCGTGGTCTTCTGGCGACCGTATTGACATTTGATTTATCAAAAATGTTATAAGGGAGCCATTTTATTGCGATTTTTCAGATTTGTCAAAAAACTGCCGAATTTCCTCCTTTCGACTCTGGATTTTCAAGTTTTTGCACTCCTTGATTTACGGTGTCAGCTTCATGGATGCCCGGATTTTTTCATAGACTGGGCGGTATTTTGCGATTTCTGCCGTGTCATCATCGAGGACGATGTAGTAGACCGTGTTGTTGTGGACGACCACGGTACCGACAACACTTTCTGTGAGTTTGGTATTGGCGCTACTTTGATAGCTCGCTTCGAATTCTTTGGCCGACTCTCCCAGCATGGTCACATTTCTTTCGGCAAGGACTTTGAAATTTTTCTGCTTCTTGAAGAGGTTTTTGTAGGTCTTGAATTCATCGTTGAGGGTGACGATTGCATCATCTCCCGGAAGAACTTTGGAGATACCGACTTTTCCCTGGAGTTGATTTTCCTGACTTTCATCATCAGGAATGTAGAGGATGTAGTCGGTATATTGGCCGTCGTGATCGAGATCCTCCTCAGTCCAGGTCGTTGGCTTTTCGAAAGTCATAGCGAGCTGCTTTTGATTCTCATTTTCATAGGCTAATGGAGCTTTTTCTCCGCAGCCGGAAAGGACGAGGAGCAGTGTTGCTGCCGTCGAGAGTGCTGCGATCTTTGTATTTTTGCGAAACATGGGAGTGAGGGTTAATTTTTCCTTTCTTATCCTTCGAGGACTGAAAGAAGTTCTACTTCGAAGCGAAGTGTTGCATTTCTTGGGATCACGCCGGGAATGCCTGATGGACCGTAAGCAAGGTCACCAGGAATGACGAGGGTTCGTTTGCCGCCGACTTTCATGCCGACAACGCCAAGATCCCAGCCTTTGATGACCTGTCCTGCACCGAGGAGGAATTTAAATGGCTCATTGCGCTTTTTGGAACTATCAAAAACGGTTCCGTCGGTGAGAGTTCCGGTGTAATGAACACTGACGAGATTGCCGCTTTTTGCCTCTTTTCCGTCGCCTTTGACGGTGTCTATAATCTGAAGACTTGCTGGATTTTCCTGTGTCATAATGGTGGTGTTATCAGAAGCATTTCGATTTGCGAAATAGAGAAATGCGCCGATCAGGATAAGAATAAGAAGGATTCCGAGAAATTTTCGCATAAGATGAAAAAGTGAGGATGGTATCGAGGTCAGATTTTTTAAAATCGTGGTTTTAGTATATCATGGGACTACTTGTTTTCCATTCTTTTTCATTCTTGAAATTTCTTTTTATGTCCAAAAAATCTCTTGTCAGTGCTTTTGCTCTCCTTGTCCTGCTGACTTCCACTTTTGCTTCGGTTTTTGTTCTTCAGACTCAAAACACCCCTGCCTCTCAGGACAGCGAAGAGGATAATTCTTCTCAGAACCTCGAGAAGAATGAGACTTCCGATAACGAAAAGAAAAGCGGAGAGGAGGCGACGAAAAAAGCCGAAATTGCCGATATGATTCGTGTTGATGCGCCGCTCATCGGGCAGCGCGTAGGAAGTCCGCTTGTTGTCAAAGGCGAAGCAAAGGGTTTTTGGTTTTTTGAAGCGGCTTTTCCGGTGAAGCTTTTGAGTGCTGACGGAAAAATACTCGCGCAGGGCGCGGCGCAAGCACAAGGAGACTGGATGACGGAAAAATTCGTACCATTTTCTGTGACTTTAAATTTCTCTGCGGGAAGCGCAAAAATGCCGTTTGGAACACTTGTTTTGCAAAAAGACAATCCTTCGGGTGATGCAAAAAATGCTCAGCAGCTCAGCATTCCTGTTATTTTTTAATTCTATGACTTCGTTTTCGTTTCGGTCTATCCCAGATGGGCGCCCTAGACACTCCACTTCGTTTCGTGAAAAAGTTTTTGATGTGGTGCGGGGAATTCCTCGAGGAAGTGTGATGACTTATGGTGAAGTGGCACGCATGACTGGAAGTCCACGGGCACATCGCGCGGTGGGAAGTATTTTGAAAACGAATTTCGATCCCGCAATTCCATGTCATCGAGTGGTGAAATCTGATGGAAGTTTGGGGCAATATAATCGTGGAGTCGATTTGAAGCGCGAAATTCTGCTGGAGGAAGGTATTATTCTCGATAAAAATGGGCGCGTATGAAAACTTCTTTTGCTGCTGCCCTCCATGATGTCCGGAGTGCTCATAATGTGGGGTCGATTTTTCGTACGGCGGACAGCGCGGGATTTGAGAAAATTTTTTTGTGCGGAATCACGCCTGGGCCGTTGGATCGATGGGGTGGTGACAATCCGAAGGTGACAAAAGTCTCTCTGGGAGCGGAGAAATCGGTTGCGTGGGAACGCGAAGAAACGACGGAAAAAGCAATTATGCGATTGAAAGAATCGGGGTGGCGGCTCGTGGGGGTAGAAATTATGCCTGATGCCGTTTCTCTTTTTGATTGTTCACGAGAGATCGTGATGGGCGAAAAAAAATTTCCTGATGGTGAAAAGGATGTGAAGATTGCACTCGTCATGGGAAGTGAGATTTCCGGTCTTTCTTCTGAGATTCTTGCAATGTGCGATATTGTCGTTTCAATTCCCATGTGCGGCATGAAAGAATCACTGAATGTGTCGGTGGCGTTTGGAATTGTGGCGTACAAAATGGTGGAGATTTTTCGAGACACTCGGAAAAACCCTGCTGAGTGAGGAAGCAGGGTTTTTTGTGAAGGAAATTTCTGTACTCTTCTTTTTTGCTGCTGCGATTATAGCATTGTTTTCAAAGTTTCCACACTTTTTGCGAGCCTGCTTCTTTCGTTTTCATTCAGCGGAATATCGAGTGTCCGTATGATACCACTTCTTCCGAGAACACATGGAATACTCAGACAAACATCGCTGTGGCCGTAGTACTCATTGAGCAGTACAGAGAGCATGAAGACCTGATGCGTGTCATCGGCGATAGCGCGTGCAATCTCACGAATGGCTGTAGCGATGGAATAGCATGTGTATCCCACATCGTGGATAATTCTGTAGGCGGCATTTTTTGTTTCTTCATAGCATTGCTGCGCAACTTCCGGCGTGAACTCTTTGAAATCGGTGAGTTTTTTTCCGACGATATTCCCTGAACTGAGTACCGGAAACGATGTATCGCCGTGTTCACCAAAGACATATGCGTCGATGCTTTTCGGATTGATGTTGAGACGCTGCGAGATATGAAATTGAAATCGTGCAGTATCGAGGATGGTGCCGCTGCCGAAGACTCTTCCCTGCGGCAAACCGCTTATTTTGATTGTTTCGTAGGTGAGCACATCGACCGGATTACTCACGATGAGGAATACGGCATCGGGGGCGGCTTTCAGAATCTTGGGAATCATTTCTTGGAACATGGCTCTGTTCGCCCTTGCGAGATCGAGGCGTGTTTCTCCTTCTTTTTGCCTGAGACCTGCGGTAATCACGACGAGATTTGCTCCTGCGCAAAGTTCATAGTCACTGCCGCCGACAACATGAGCGAAATCGGTGAAAGGAAGCGAATGCTCCATGTCCAAAACGACGCCTTGGGCTTTCCCTTTGTTCACATCAATCAGTGCAATGTCTGTCGCGACGCCATCAAGGAGAAGTGCATAAGCCGTGGTCGATCCAACGCTTCCGGCGCCAATGATGGCAACTTTGAATGCACATTGAATGTTGGGCATAGAAAAAAGGGGTTAAAACCATGGGAAAAATGCGCTGGTTCTTTTTTTGTAGGCCTCAAATTCTGCATTACCTTCGTATTTTTTCTCGAGCATCGGAATTCCGGAGACCTTCAGGATGAGGAGGGTGATCGTGAAAGGGCTGAGCAGGGCGACTCCGAAGAGATGCCAGAATTCTGGAGTTTGAACTGCGGTCATTGACCATGTAAACACTCCGATTGTCGCGAAAAAAATGCCCCACCACTGCGTCACTTCACCGAAATAATTTGGATGGCGGGTGTATTTCCAGAGTCCGGAAGTCATAATTTTTCCTTTATTCTCTGGATTTTTGATGAATTGCGTGAGCTGATAATCGCCGACGGCTTCGAAGAAAAATCCTTTTGCCCAGGTGAGCATTGCGAGGACAAATATGATTTTTTGCCAGAGCGGGCCACTGAGCATTGAAGCCTGATTTATGGCTTGGGTATTGGCGATGACGATCGACAGTGCGACGATCATCATGAGAAGGCCCTGGAGCATGAAAATCTGCAAATAGGATCGGAAGATGAACCATTTTCCCCACTTCTCACGCCACGCTTTGTATCGAAAATCTTCTGGTTTTCCGCGATTACGAAAATAGATATGGAGTGCGAGACGCAGGCCCCAGAGCGTGACAAGGATGTTGATGATCGCGGCTGAGAATGTGCGCGTGCCGAGAAAAAATGATACCCAGGCGACGATGATAAATCCCATTCCCCAGCCAATATCGACGATGTCATTTCTTTTTTTGATGAGAGCCACGAGAAAAAGCGCGGTCATGTATACGAAAATCGTGAGTGCTATTTTTGGAAGGAGAAGAGTGAGGGTGGGCATGACGGTATAATATCATAAGAGCGAAGTGTCGCTCTGAATTTTTACGTCGCAATGAAGCTCGTGGCGCCGAGCCAGGCGAGGTTGAAAATGGCGCGCTGGGATCGGGCGTAGACGGGGCTTTCGAAAATCATGCCGATAAGTTCCTCTGAATTGAGGGAGATGACGGCGACTTTATCGTCGTACATACTGATTTCGTGCTCGAACCAAAATTCGCGCGGATTGACGTAAATAATTTCAATAAGTTCGGGTGGGAAATTTTTGGGATAGTGCTTTTTGGTGTAATTGAAGCTCTCGGGAGTGGATGGGCAAATGAGACGCGTTTTAATTTTTCGCTGCATTTTTTTCTGCGCGTATGCGGGAATGTAATCGGCAAAAAGTTCTGTTGCGGCTTTCAGATTGGAGTATCCGAGAATTTCTTTTTTGGCCGTGAGCATGTCTTCGAAAATATTTTTCACCGCTTCTCGACCTTCGAAGTATTTGATTTTTGGTTTGAGTGCCAGGGAATTGGTGATCGAAAGAAGTTCGGGAAGAATTTTTTTGGTGTATGTCAGCTTTTCCTCTTGCATGTTTACGAGTTTTTGCGGAGGCTCAGCGGTGTAGTAGCGAATATTTTCTCGTGTGATGGAGCTGGCGAGACCTTTTTTCGTGAGATTTTCCAGCGTGTGATAACAATTGACGCGCGGAAGTTTCGCGTGGCGCGCGACGGTACTCACATACCCGCCACCGAGCTCGAGGAGAGACACATAGACTTTTCCTTCGGTTTCGGTGATGCCAAGAAGTTCGAAATCAGGGCGAAGCATGATGATGTTGTAAAATGTTTTCTACAGATATTTTACCATGCCTGATGTGGCTTTTGAAGGCTTTTTCAGCTTTGATTGTGTGGTTTTCTCTTTTTTGCTGCCGGGTCGCTCGTTTACAAAAATATACAGGAGTGGAATAATGCGCACTATGGTAAAAAATTGTCGACGATGTTCCGTCGACTTTACTCTTACGGATGATGATCTTGCGTTTTATGACAAGGTTTCGCCAATCTTTGGTGGGGTAAAATGTGCTGTGCCGGCGCCGAGTTTGTGTCCTTTGTGTCGGGTGCAGCGACGACTTTCGTTTCGCAATGAACGGAAGCTGTATCATCGCAAATGTGATCTGACGGGGAAGCAAATCATTTCTCTCTATTCGCCGAGTGAAAAAAATGTTGTCTATGGGCCGGATGCGTGGTGGAGCGACAAATGGGATGCGAAAAGTTATGGGCAGGATTTTGACTTTAACCGGCCGTTTTTTGACCAGTGGCATGAGCTTTTTCAGAAAGTTCCGAAACTGGGACTTATTAATAAAAATTCTGAAAATAGCGACTATTCGCTTTTTTCCAGCGATTTGAAAAATTGTTATCTCGTTTTTTCTGCATTGAAAAGCGAGGATTGCTATTATGGCCATCAGTGTAATTGGTCGCGGGATTGTGTGGATGTTTCTTTTTGCTATGAATCGGAGCTCTGTTATGAGGCTGTGGATAGCAAAAATTGCTATGCTTCTTCGTATATTCAAAACTGTGACGGTTGTACCAATTGTTCTTTTTGTTATGGATGCAAGGGATGTCGCGATTGTTTCGGATGTGTGAATCTCGTGAATAAGCAGTATTGCATCGACAATATTCAGTACTCGAAAGAGGAATATGAGGAAAAAATGCGTGAATTTCGGCTGACACATGAGAATATTGAAAAAGCGAAAAAATCTCTGGAAGCGATGAAGCTTCACGCAGTTCATCGTTTTGCGCATCTTTTTAACTGTGAAAATTGCACGGGAGATTATTTGAGAGATTGTAAAAATGTTCACGAGTCGTTTGATTTGCCGAAGAGTGAGGATGCGAAATATATTTGGACAGGGATTGGCCTGAAAGATTGCATGGATTGCTGCTACACGGGCCGCGGTGCTGAATGTTGTTACGAATGCTTGAGTGCTTTTCCTGGCTATCATGAGCTGTTTTCATCCTACTGTTGGGAGTCGAGTGAGATGATCTATAGCGACCATTGCTTCAATTCCGAACATTGTTTTGGTTGTGTGGGACTCAAAAAAGCGAAATATTGTATTCTGAACAAGCAGTATACGAAAGAGGAATATGAGGCGCTCGTACCGAAAATCATTGAGCATATGAAGTCGACTGGCGAATGGGGAGAGTTTTTTCCGATGACATTGTCGCCGTTTGGATACAATGAAACGGTGGCGCAAGACTATTTTCCTTTGACCCAAGATGAGGCCGAAAAGCGTGGTAGTTTCTGGAAAATTGAAGATTCGGTGCATTCTTATTCTGGGCCAAAAATTGAAGTTCCGGACGATATTGCCAATGTCGGTGATGATATTTTGGAGAAAATATTGACGTGCGAAGTAACGGGAAAATTTTATAAAATCATCCCTCAAGAACTGGCTTTTTGCAGAAAAATGGAGATTGCACTTCCGAGAAAATGCCCCGATCAAAGGCATAAAGAGCGTATGGCACTCAGAAATCCGCGGATACTTTTTTCTCGCAGTTGCGCGGAGTGTGCTGCGTCTGTGCGGACAACTTATTCTCCTGACCGTCCGGAAAAAGTGTATTGTGAGAAGTGCTATCTTGAAGCGGTTT
>CAZFSD010000018.1:0-10015 GCA_964521465.1 uncultured Candidatus Peribacteria bacterium
GATCTGCTATACCGACTGAGCTAACAGCCCACGCAAAATCGGAGAAAGACTAGCATTTTCATGTAGGACTTTCAAGGGGGCGAAAGAAAGCCGAAAAAGCGCTCTTTTCCTAAAGTTTTTTTTTGACTACTATACCAACCATGGCACCCGCAAAAAATGTAAAAAAGATTCTTCTCGTCACGGACACCACCATGATCGGCGGTGCGGAACAGCACATGCTCGAACTCGCAAAAAGACTCAACCGAGAGGTTTTTTATCCGATCATCCACTGCTCCAGTCACAAAAATCTCGACTCTTGGTGCAAAAAATTCGAAGACCTGAAAATTCCCGTTATTCGCTCCATCGCGAGAAATAAACACAATCCACGACATTATTTCGACATCCTCAAAAGCATCGAAGATTTTGGCATCGACCTCGTGCACGCACACATCTGGAACCCTGCAAGCAATCGATACGCATACCTCGCAACAGAAAAAACAAAAAAGCCACTCGTCACCACGGAACATGATCCATTCGCTCTGTCCGGCATCAAAAACTGGATCAAGAAAAAACTCATTAATAAAGTCTCGCACCTCATCACCGTTTCAGAAAAAAATCATGAACTCATACGAAAGCTCTACCCCATCTTGCGGGGAAAAATCACCACGATTCACAACGGTCTCGACCTCGTGTGGTTCCAGTCTCAACTCCTCAGTTTTTCGAAAAGTCAGCGAGAAAAAATACGCCGTGAAATTTTCGAAGTTCAAGATGGAACAACAAAAGTCATCATCGCAGTCGCAGAACTTCACCAGAGAAAAGGGCTTAATTATCTCATCGAAGCAGCAAAAATCTTGAAAGAAAAAGAGAAAAATATCATCGTCGTGATTGTTGGAAAAGGAAAAGAGGAGAAGTCGCTCAAGACTCAGATCAAAAAATTAAAACTGGAAAATACCGTCAAACTCCTCGGATATCGCAAAGATATTCCACATCTTCTCGCCAGTAGCGACATCTTCACGCTCCCAAGTCTGAATGAAGCTTTCGGCCTTGTTCTGCTCGAAGCCATGGCCGCAAAACTTCCGATCGTCGCAACCAAAAACGGTGGAGTTCCGGAAATTATCACCAATCATGAAAACGGAATTCTCGTGCCACCAGCAAGCGCAAAACAACTCGCATCCGCACTCCTTCACCTCATCGACAACAAAGAACTCATGCAAAAAATGGCAGAAAAGGGCCACAAAGAGCTTATCAAAAAATTCGACATCAATGATATGGTGAAAAAAACCGAGGAGGTTTATCGTAACACTCTCAAATTATGAAACTGAAAACCGTTTACATCTGCAAAAGTTGCGCATGGAAGTCCCCTCGCTGGATCGGACGCTGTCCTGAATGCAGCGCATGGGAAAGCTTTGAAGAAGATGTGATCAATATCGGAAAATCCGACCCGATTTCGAAAAGCCGTAGAGGACTGAGCGAAAGTAAAAATGGAGAACGAGAAGCACCAATAAGTCTCAATGAAGGAACGATTGAGCATCAACGAATTCCAACAAACATCGGTGAACTCGACCAAATTCTCGGGGGAGGTATGGTGGAAGGAAGCGTCATGCTCCTTTCGGGCGAGCCAGGAATCGGCAAATCGACTATCACCCTCCAGATCTGCCACGAAATCAGCAAACAAGGAAAAAAAGTACTCTATATCTCCGGAGAAGAGTCGGTACATCAAATCGCCTCGCGCGCTTCGCGGCTCGGCGTCACGCAGGACAAAACATCAAGCAACATTCAACTCCTCGCCGAAAACAGCATCGAACACATCGAAGAATGCGTCGAAAAAGAAAAACCGGATTTTCTCATCATCGATTCCATTCAAGTCGTCAACAGTAGCGAAATTGAATCTCTTGCAGGATCGGTCTCGCAAGTTCGCTTCTGCGCAGAAATGCTGACGCAAATGGCCAAAAGAAAGAACATTCCCCTCCTCCTCATCGGTCATGTCACCAAAGACGGCAATCTCGCAGGGCCACGCGTTCTCGAGCATCTCGTGGATGTCGTACTCCACCTCGAAGGAGAACGCTTTCATGAAATGCGGCTTTTGCGCAGTAATAAAAACCGCTACGGCTCAACCAATGAAATCGGCGTTTTCGAAATGAAAGAAAAAGGGCTTCAAGAAGTCAAAAATCCTTCGCAGTTGTTTCTCGAAGGACGAAGTAAAGACGCCATCGGATCCGTCATCACCTGCACCATCGAAGGCACCAGGCCATTTCTCGTCGAAGTTCAGGCGCTCACGAGTATCACCGCTTTCGGCTATCCCAAGCGCAGTGCCACCGGATTTGATCTCAATCGCTTGCAAATGATCATCGCCGTCCTCCAAGAACACGGAGGAATAAATCTCAGCAATCAAGATATTTTCATCAATGTCGTCGGCGGTATGAATATCCAAGAGCCAGCCGGAGATCTCGCCGTCGCCCTCGCCATCGTCTCCGCCTACCAAAAAAAATCACTCAGTGGCGACGCAGTTGTCTTCGGAGAAATGGGGCTTTCCGGCGAAATTCGAAATGTGACCCAAAGTGACAGACGCGTAAAAGAAATCGAAAAACTCGGTTTTCAAAAAATTCTCACGCCGAAAGAAGCAAAAAGCATTCAGCAAGCACTCGCAAAAATTCGGAGTACTTAAATTCCAAAAAATCGTTCTGCATTTTTCGTCGTGAAAGCCGAAACTGCTTCAAGTGAAACACGGCGAATCAAGGCCATTTTTTGTGCAGCTTCAAGGATAAACGCTGGTTCATTTCTCTGTCCACGCTTCGTCTGCGGAGGAAGATATGGACCGTCGGTTTCGAGAACAAGACGATCAGCCGGAAGAAAAGCAGCAACCTTGCGAATTTCTTCAGCCGCAGGATATGTCAGAGTTCCGCCAAAAGAAAACAGGCAGTCCCCTTTCAAAGCCTCTTGCGCATACTCCATATCCTGAGCAAAACAGTGGAGGAGAAAACGCACTCTCGGAAACTCTTTCAAAACAGCGAGCATATCCACACTCGCATCTTTTTTCGTTCGCTCACTGTCGCGACAATGCAAAATCACCGGCAAAGAGAGCTCCTGCGCAAGACGCATCTGTGCACGCAAAGACAACATCTGTTTTTCGCGATCGTACTGTGGATAATGGTAATCAAGTCCGCACTCACCGATCGCCACAACTTTGGAATTTTTCTTCGCCACATCGTAAAAATCACGCATCAAATCTTCAGAAAAATCTCGAAAATCCGAAGGGTGCAAACCCTGCGTCGCCCAAAGAAAATCATGCTTAAGGGCCATATCCAAAGACTGCTTCGAAGCCTTGATCGTGCATCCTACATTGATCATTTTCGTCACTCCCGCATCTCGCGCGCGCACGAAAACCTGATCAAGGTCAGGAGCAAAGTGCGGTTCCATAAGATGTACATGAGTATCCAAAAACCGAAGAGATGAGTCGACATTCATGCCGACATTCTATACTATTACCACCATGAAAACCATCGGCATCATCGGAGGAAAAGGGGTTATGGGGAAATTTTTTGCAACCTTATTTCGCAAAAAAGGCTTCAAAATCCTCATCAGCGACATCGGAACAAAACTCACCAATCAAGAACTCGTTGAAAAATCTGATGTCGTTTTCTTTTCAGTACCGATGCATCTGACCGAAAAAATTATTGAAGAAGTAATCCCCTACACCAAAAAAGGACAACTGCTTGTCGATTTTACATCGCTCAAGATTATGCCAATAAAAGCCATGATGAAGAGTAAATCACAAGTCATTGGACTTCATCCGATGTTTCGCCCAAGCGGTACAGATATAAAAAATCAATCCATCGTCATCTGTACCGGCCGAGCAGAACAGAGAACAATCGAGGAAGTAAAAAAATGGTTCGAAGAAGAAGGTGCAAAAATGGTTGGAATGACAGCAAAAGAACATGATCACCTCATGAGCATCGTTCAAGTTCTCCTACACTTCCATACAATCGCACTCGGAAACACGCTCGCCAAAATCAGCGCGCCTCTCGCCAAAACACTCACCATTGCAAGTCCTATTTATCGACTTGAACTCGATATGATCGGTCGTATTTTCTCTCAAGACCCAGGGCTTTATGCCGCAATCGAGATACTCAATCCCGAGAGCAAGAAGATGATTCAAGCGCTCATGCAAGAAACGAAAAAACTTGCGACCATCGTCGAAAAAAAAGATTTCACATCCTTCAAAAAACATTTCAAAAAAACTTCGAAGTTTCTGGGAACCTTCCAAAAACAGGCTACGGAAGAGGTCGATCACATTCTCAAAAATCTTCCATCGAAAGCAAAAAACAAGAAAACTTGACGATCGGAAAGCTCGCAACTACAATGACCATAATGCAACATCGTTCCAGCAACCAATTTTGGAGCTTTTATTTTTATCCTTCGAGCTAGAGGGTCTTGTTGCGTATATCCAAAAAACAACAAATCCCTCGGGCAACCCTCGGGGGATTTTTTTTATTTTATTTCTTTATCCAACACTCTCCCATGTTTCACTTTTTCATCACTTCAAAAAAGATTTGGCATTACCGATATCGCCACCCAAAAGCCAAAAACTCCCCTATTCATTGCCTTTCTGATACTTTATGATACACACACTTGAAAACACGATTACTCCTACTCATTTTACCGCCCACACTATGATTATCGTCATGCAAAGATTCGCTCCAAAAGAAGACATGGAGCATGTTATCCGGGAAATAGAAAGCCACGAAGGACTCCGGGCAATCCCCCTTCATGGAACCGAACGAACCGTCATTGCCGTCATTGGCGATGAACGAAAAATGGACGAACATCATGTTCGTTCTCTTCCGGGAGTCGGAAGCGTCATGGCCGTTCTCCAACCATACAAACTCGCGAGTCGCGAAACAAAGCACGAGTCCACCGTCGTCAAGGTCAAAAGAGCCGTTATCGGTGGAAACGAAGTCGCACTCATGGCAGGACCTTGCGCCGTCGAAACAGAAGAGCAGACTCGCCTTTCAGCCATCTGCGCCAATAAAGCCGGTGCCAAAATTCTTCGCGGAGGCGCATTCAAACCACGAACAAACCCATACGCCTTCGAAGGACTCAAGGAAGAAGGCCTTAAAATCCTCAGAAAAGTTGCTGATGAATTTGACATGGCAGTCGTCACAGAAGTTATGGATTTGCGCACCATCGACATCGTGGAAAAATACGCAGACATCCTTCAAATCGGTACGCGAAACATGCAAAATTTCGACCTCCTCAAAGAAGTCGGAAAATCCAAAAAACCCGTCCTTCTCAAGCGCGGCATGAGTGCCACCATCAAAGAATTCCTTCTCGCAGCCGAATACATCCTCAGCAACGGCAATCCAAACGTCATTCTCTGCGAACGCGGCATCAGAACCTTCGAAACAGAAACACGGAACACTCTTGCGCTCGACGCGATCCCACTCATCAAAGAAATGAGTCACCTCCCCATCATCGTTGATCCGAGTCACGCCGCAGGAAAAAAGAAGCTCATTAGCCCGCTTTCAAAAGCCGCAATCGCCTGTGGAGCCGATGGACTCATCATCGACATTCACCCATACCCAGAAAAAGCCCTCTGTGACGGCGATCAAGCGCTTCTCCCGGAAGAGTTTTTAAAAATTATCGAAGAACTTCGCCCCATCGCAAAGGCCGTCGGACGCACCTTCGCAGAAGTATAACTCTCTTCTTCACTCGTCATCATGAAAAAAATAAACCTTCATGTCATTCCCGATCCTCGAATTTCCTCGATCATCATTCAAGATTCAGGACTGGAAGAAGCAATAGACGCCATTCGCGGCAAAGAAGGCCAATATGTGATCATTACTGATGTGAATGTCGAAAAACTTTACCGTAAAAAAATAACAAAGCTTCTTGATGCCGCAAAGATAAAAAATCAATGGATCGTCATTGCCGCAGGAGAAAAAAGCAAAAATCTTCAAACTGTCGAAAAGACAGCAGAAAAACTGCTGTCACTCGGCGTAACTCGAAGCGACACTCTCATCGGACTTGGCGGAGGTATGACCACCGATCTCACCGGCATGCTGGCATCGCTCTACATGCGAGGAATGAATCTCATCCAAATTCCCACGACACTCCTGGGAATGGTGGATGCCAGCATCGGAGGGAAAACCGGAGTGAATCTCAAAATGGGAAAAAATCTCCTCGGAACCTTCAACCAGCCAGAAAAGATCATCATCAACCCAGTTTTTCTCCAAACCCTTCCAGAGCATGAACTCAAAAACGGCATCGCAGAAATCATCAAATATGGAGTCATACGAGATGCAAAGTTGTTCAAAATTCTTGAACAAGAAAAAGAAAAAATACTCAAACTCGACCAAAAAACATTGAATACAATTTTAGATCGATCAATAGAGATAAAAGTAGGAATTGTGACGAAAGATGAGAGGGAAAATGGCATAAGAATGCTCTTAAACTATGGTCATACCATCGGACATGCGATAGAAAAGGTATCAGAATACAAAATTTCTCATGGAGAAGCCATTGCTATTGGCATGGTCGAGGAGAATACATGGGCCATCAAAGAAGGTATATTTTCCGAAAAAGAAGGAGAAAGAATAAAAAAATTACTCAAAGAGTATTCCCTTCCAACCGAAATTCCAAAAAAACTCTCACCAGAAAAAATAAAACAAACAATGGGGCTTGATAAGAAAAAACGCGGGAAAACACTCTACCTCTGCGTCCCAGAAAAAATAGGGAAAGCTATCGTCGTCGCCTATTCATGAAAACGACCAAAACATGAAAAAACCAATCTGCATCATCGCGCCACCCGGAACCAAAAGTATCGCCAACCGCGCACTCATCCTCGCAGCGCTCGCAAACGGCACCTCCACACTCCGGAACATGCCGGAAGGAGAAGATGTTCATCTCATGATGCAGGCTCTGAAAACATTAGGGATTCGCATTGAAAAAAGAAAAAATGAAGTACGAGTCCATGGTCGAGGAGGAAAATTCCAACTCGAATCCAGCAATTTTTTCGTAGGAAATGCCGGCACCGTCGCACGCTTCATCACGCCCCTCCTTACTCTCACCGGGAAAAAAGTCATCGTAACCGGTGACGAGAACATGAAAAAAAGGCCGATTCAAGCGCTTACACAGGCACTAAAAAATCTGGGCACAACAATAAATTACAACGAAAAAAACGGCTTTCTTCCAATAACCATCGGGCCAGAAAAAATTCAGGGCGGTTTTACGAAAATTGATGCGAGCTTGAGCAGCCAATATCTCTCTGGCATTCTTATGATGGGAAGCCAAACACAAAAACCCATCACGCTCGAAATCGAAAAAAGCATAAGCTCCGCGCCATACATCACTATGACGCTCGATTTAATCAAAAAATTCGGCGGAAAAATCACAGAAAAGCGAAAGACAAGGCAGTACATCATCACTCCAAGCGCATACAAATCGCAAAATCTCACGATCGAAACCGATGCCGTAGCAGGCAGCTACATCGCCGGACTCGCAGCCGTTCACAAAGTCAATATTCTCATACGGGGCATTTCTCCGCGAACAATCCAGGGCGAATATAGTTTTTTTAAGGTTCTCAAAAAAATGGGAAAAACATTGAAAAGCCCAGGAAAAGTTGATTGCAACGCGTTCCCAGATTCAAGCATGACTCTAGCGATTTTGGCAGCAATAAGTCATGGAAAAACAACGCTCACGAACATTCATCATCTCCGCGCCAAAGAAACCGATCGCATTGCAGCACTGGAAAATGAACTCAGAAAAATTGGTATACACGTGAGCAGTACCGACGATTCACTGACCATCATCGGAAACCCAAAACTCTCACTGAACAAAAAAATCCTCATCAATACCTATCATGACCATCGCATGGCGATGTGCTTCTCAATCCTCAAGAGTCTTTTTCCGTGCATCGAAATAGAAAATCCTGCATGCGTCAAAAAAAGTTATCCGAATTTTTGGAACGATTATAAAACCGTCATCACGAGTCTTGGAAAAAATATCGTCCTCACGGGCATGCGCGGAAGCGGAAAAACAACGATCGGAAAAGCCCTTGCACAAAAGTCAAAAATGAAATTTGTGGATCTCGACGAAGTCTTCGAAAAAAAATTCAAATCTTCCATCGCATCGTTTGTCGAAAAAAATGGATGGAAAAAATTCCGCCAGGAAGAGAAAAAAATAGTACAAAAAATAGGAGCAAAAAAGAATCTCGTCATTGCCACCGGTGGTGGAACGATTATCGACAAAGACAACGAAAAAATGCTGAAAAAAAACGGGATCGCCGTATTCCTGGATTGCCCGGTCGAAATTCTCAAAAAACGAATCCAAAAGGACCAAAAAACAGCTTCCAGAAGGCCTCATTTACAAGATATAAAAACTCTCTACGACGAACGAAAAAACAGGTATGATGCATCCGCAGATTTGACCATCGACAGCCGCCATGAAGACGAAAAAACTATCATCGAAAAACTCTTTCCATCATTTTGAAACCGTGATCGTTGGATCGGGAATCGCAGGACTTTTATCAGCCCTGAGTGCTTCGAAAAATGAATCGAAGAAAAAGCCGGGAGAGAAAAAAATTCTTCTCGTGACGAAAACCAAGCTTTTCAGCGGATCCACTCCCCTCGCTCAAGGCGGCATCGCGGCGGTTTTACAAAAGAATGCCGGAAAAAATAAAGACAGTATCACGAAGCATATCGAAGACACTTTAAGGGCCGGAGCGTATCACAACAACAAAAAAGCGGTCGAATATATTTTGAAGCATGCAGAAAAATCCATTGAACACCTCGAAAAACTCGGAATTCATTTCGATAGAGAAGAAGGAAAAATCGCCGCAGGGCTCGAAGGTGGACACAGCGAAAACCGCATCATTCACATCAAAGACTCAACAGGAAAAACCATCGAAGAGCAACTCATCGCGCGCGTTCGAGAACATAAAAATATCACCATTTGGGAAAATACTTTCGCGCTTGATCTCATCACAGACAAGAAAAAATGTGTCGGAATGAAAGTCATGAAAAAAAATAAAATTGAAATAATCAGATCAGAAAGCGTCGTTCTCGCTACAGGAGGCATAGGACAAATTTTCCAACACACCACGAATCCAAAAGAAAGTACCGGAGACGGTATCGCTCTCGCAGTACGCGCAGGAGCAAAAACAAAAGACATGGAATTTATACAATTTCACCCAACCGCATTCGGAAAAAAGGCAGGAGGAAGGCATTTCCTCTTCTCGGAAGCACTACGAGGAGAAGGCGCCGTACTGCTCAACAAGGACAAAAAAAGATTCATCAACGAACTCCTTCCTCGCGACATCGTGGCGCGCGCCATTCACCAAGAACAGAAAAAAGGACCCGTTTTTCTCTCTTTTCAAGAATCAAAAAAAACAGCAGCAACAATAGAAAAACGCTTTCCAGGAGTCAGCGATTACTGCAAAAAAAATGGATACTGCCTGACAACCGACCACATTCCCATCACGCCAGTGCAGCACTACCTGTGCGGAGGCATCGCCGTCAATCTCCGCTGCGAAACATCCATCAAAAATCTCTTCGCCGTCGGCGAGTGCGCACACACAGGCCTCCACGGAGCCAACCGCCTCGCTAGCAATTCCCTTCTAGAAGCCGCAGTACTTGGAGCAGAAATTGGAAAAAACCTTCCAAAAAACACGCATCAAAAACTCAGCATAAAAACCATTTCACATCCCCCATCGACCACACCCCCATCAAAACTCAAAAACAAGGTCATCGAACAAAAAGTCCAAAAAATCATGTGGCAATATCTCGGTATCGTTCGAACAAAAAATGGCATGCAGAAAGCACAATCAGAACTTACAGCACTCACGAAGACAGCAGAGAAATTCCCCGAAACGCGAAACATACTGGTCGTGGCGCGAAAGGTCGCAGACGAAGCATTCAAACGAAAGAAAAGCTTAGGGTGTCATTGGATGGAGAACAACTGGTGACCTCTCAAAATCGATGCAATGACGAGGAAGTTTCGAAAGCGACGAAGCAGTGCGCGATTTTCAGAGGTCACTTAC
>CAZFSD010000018.1:10115-18934 GCA_964521465.1 uncultured Candidatus Peribacteria bacterium
GACGAGGAAGTTTCGAAAGCGACGAAGCAGTGCGCGATTTTCAGAGGTCACTTACCCCTTCGTCGCATTCGCCAATTGCTCGGCCTGATCTGCAGACTGAAGTGCTTCGATCATGTGATCGATATTACCATCCATAATCGCCGGGATATTGCTCCAGCTGACTTTGATGCGATGATCCGTCACGCGATCCTGTGGGAAATTATAGGTACGGATTTTCTCAGAACGATCCCCTGCTCCAATTTGACTCAAACGCTTCTCGCCAAGTTCTTTCTGGCGTCTCTCTTCTTCCAGAGCAAATAAGCGTGATCGTAAAATCGACATCGCTCGAATTTTATTTTTCAACTGACTTCGCTCATCCTGACACACAACCACCAGTCCACTCGGAATATGCGTCAAGCGCACGGCAGATTCCGTCGTATTCACACCCTGGCCCCCTTTTCCGGAAGCACGATAAATATCGATACGAATATCCTCCGGTCGAATCTGTAAATCCACTTCTTCAAGATCCGGAAGGACAACGACTGTCACCGTTGAAGTATGAACACGCCCCTGAGATTCCGTTGCCGGTATACGCTGAACACGATGCACTCCACTTTCATATTTCATGAGCCCATAAGCCCCCTGGCCTGTGATGCGAACAATAAGCTCCTTCATTCCACCAGCGGCCGTTGCATCTGCACGACTTAATTCCTCTACCGTCCAGTGTTTCCCTTCGCTATAGCGAATGTACATGCGAGCCAGTTCTCCCGCAAAAAGCGCCGCTTCTTCACCGCCCACACCCGCACGAACTTCCAGAATACAATCGCGATCATCATTGGGATCCTTCGGCAAAAGCTCAACTTTGATTTCCTCTTCCAAACTGGGCATCCGCGCCTGGGCTTTTTCCAAATCACTACGAGCCATTTCACAGAGCTCCTTATCAGTCTCCGTCTTCAAAATGTCCTGACATCCATCAATAGTCGACTGAAGCTCCTGATACTCACGAGCAAGACAAACAATCGCCTCAATTTGACGAAGCCGACGCCCCAGATTTTTATATTGAGAAGGATCCAGATTCGAATCACTCAATTGAGCCTGAATCTGCTCATGTTCACGAACGAATTGTTGAAGTTTATCAAGCATCGGCAAAGATTATAGCAGAAAAAAATTAGATCTGAATACGGAAAATCCGAGGAATACCAGCCAAATCAGAAAAAATCTGCGGCTTTTGATCAAAAAAAGAGTTCAAAAGCAAAAGAAGTTCATCGCTTTGTCCAAAACCAAACTCTCCAAAGATATATTTCGGAGGATTTTTCATTTTTTTTATTTGTTGAAACATTTTTTTATACAATTGAAGTCCATCGAAACCGGCAAAAAGCGCTAATTTTGGCTCATATTCTTCGACATTCTTATCCACAAATCGAAACTTTTCTTCACCAATATACGGCAAATTCGCGACGACAATATCGATTTTTCGATCAATTATTTGAGTCAATAAATCACTGTTCACAATTTCTATACGATCTTTCACATTTCCATATCGCTGAACATTTTTTTGAGTCACTTCAAGAGCGTCAGGAGAAATATCAACTGCCAAAAAACGAGCCTGTGGAAGATGGTGAGCCAGAGCCAAAGAAATACACCCGGAACCCGTTCCAATATCAGCAATCACGGAGGCGGAAACTCGTCCACAAGTCTCAAGTACGGATTCCACCAAAAGCTCTGTCTCTGGACGAGGAATTAGAACCCGTTCATCCACATACAGAGAAAGGCCATAGAACTCCTTTTCATGGGTAATATACGCCACCGGCTTACCACGAGAAACATCGGCGATCGCACTCAAAAAGGATTGTTCGATATCGACCGAGACCGATTCTTGAGATCGAGCCAAAAGCGACTCTTTGGAACACCCTAGAAAAAAAGCCAGGAGAACATCACTGGCCAAACGCGCATCTTCCCGAGAAGACAGCAAAGAGACCCCGCGAGACACAATCTCGGAGACGGTCATGAAAACACTTTATACAAATTTGGATTTCTGGCGCTCTGCACGATACTGCTCTCGCTTAAGAGCGGCGCGGCGAACAAGGCGTGCTGTAGGCTTCTTCTTTCGATATCGCTTTGCACGAGTAAGAATCAAAATACGGCTCTGTTGAACCTTTTTATTGAAACGAGCAATAAGACGTTCTGGTGATTCCTGCGGGTTTTTGATAACGATAACAGCCATAAAAAAGAGAAAGAAAGCGTTAAAAGCTGACTCATTATAAAGAGAAAAATACAAGAGTCAATAAAATTGCGGGAAAACCCGGAAACAGCTTCAATTCTCCTTCAAAACATCCAAAGCCCGCGCAGCGTCTTCGGCTTTCACCTGCAACTTCGCCCCGCCAACAGCCGTTGCCAGAAGTGGATTCGCAGAAATGACGCCCTCATCGACTAAAAAACACTCGATGCCATGGGCTTCGAGCTTGCTTTTTACCGTGTGCGCCTCGACCGGAGTCTGGAACACGGCAACGACGATCAATTGATGAGACATGGAGCGGCGCGCACAAGAAATAAAACTAAATATCCAAATTTTTCACGCGCTTCGCATGAGCCTGGATGAATTTTTTGCGAGGAGAAACTTCTGAACCCATCAAGGTGTCAAAAACAGCATCGGCTTTTTCGGCGTCAGAAATCTGAACCTGATAGAATGATCGTCGTTCAGGATCCATGGTGGTTTCCCAAAGTTGTTCCGGATTCATCTCACCGAGACCTTTGTAGCGCTGGATGGAAAACTTGGCATCTTTTCCGAGGCCGAGAATAATTTTCTCTTTCTGTTCATCAGAGTAAGCATATTCCACATGCTTCCCTGCAGCGACTTTATACAAAGGTGGCTGAGCAATGTAGATATTTCCGGCATCGATGAGAGGACGGAAATAGCGATAGAAAAGCGTCAAAAGGAGCGTACGGATATGAGCACCGTCGACATCGGCATCGGTCATGATCACGATGCGATGATAGCGAAGTCGTTCGATGTCGAACTGCTCCCCAACCCCAACGCCAATCGCCATGATGAGCGCTTTGATTTCCGTATTGGCAAAAATTTTATCGAGACGAGCCTGTTCTACGTTCAAAATCTTCCCGCGAAGAGGAAGGATCGCCTGGAATTCGCGATTGCGACCCTGCTTGGCGGAACCTCCTGCACTATCACCCTCAACGATATAGAGTTCTGATTGTTTCGGATCGCGGCTGGAACAGTCAGCGAGTTTTCCCGGAAGTGTGAGGCCATCGAGAAGGCCTTTGCGCAGAACCGTGTCGCGTGCAGCGCGAGCCGCAAGGCGAGCGCGTGCAGCAAGAGCACATTTCGAAAACATTTCTCGAGCCTGCGTTGGATGTTCTTCAAGATACTGAGTAAAAACATCATTAAAAGCACTTTCCACGGCCGTTCGCATTTCCGGATTTCCGAGCTTACTCTTCGTCTGACCTTCGAACTGGGGATTAGAAAGCTTCACCGAGATAATCGCCGTCAAACCTTCGCGCACATCTTCCGAGGTCAGATTTTCATCCTTTTCTTTGAGCATCTCATACTTTCGTCCGTAGTTATTCAAAGTACGAGTAAGCGCCGAACGAAAACCCGTGAGGTGCATACCACCTTCTGGAGTCAAAATGTTATTCGCAAAAGACAAAATTGATTCCTGGAAACTCGTCGTATATTGAAGAGCCACCTCGATATTCCCTTCCGTGGGAGCCTGCTCCAAATACACAATCTCACCAATCGTTTCCTTATTCAGATTCAAATGCTGAACATAGGATTTAATACCTCCTTCAAAATAAAAACGATATTTACGATCATCTCGTTCATCTTCAATCGTAATCGCAATACCCTTGGTAAGGTATGCCTGTTGACGCATACGATTTGAAATCGTATCAAAATTAAAATCCAAATGTTCAAAAATATCACCGTCCGGATAGAAGGTAATCTTGGTACCCGTTTTCTGTGTTTTTCCAACGACTTGAATATCCCCCGTCGCAGGACCACGAGCAAATTCTTGACGATGAACCTTCCCATCGCGGTAGACTTCCGCAATCATCTTTTTGGAAAGAGCATTCACAACTGAAGAACCCACACCGTGAAGACCACCGGAAACCTTATAACCACCATCGCCGAATTTACCACCAGCATGAAGAATCGTCAGAACGGTCTCCAGAGTGGATTTTCCCGTTTTTTTGTGAATTTCAACAGGAATACCGCGACCATCATCTTCGACGGAAACGCCTCCATCAGCGAGTAATTTCACATGGATATTTTTACAAAAACCAGCCATCGCTTCATCGATCGAGTTATCCACGATTTCCCAAACAAGGTGATGAAGACCCGCAACATCCGTCGTACCAATGTACATACCCGGACGCTTACGAACGGCTTCAAGACCCTCCAAAATCTGAATTTGCGCGGCACCATACTGGTCAGAATTTTTCTGTTGTTCAGCCATACATCGAAAAATAAGAAACTTAAGCAGAACATGTATAGCATAGTTTCCCAGAAAAAAACAGGGGGCTTATTTTTTCACCGGAACATTTTCGGACTTCACGGGAATAGGACCGGTCTGTTTTTCGATTTCCTGATAGAAAAGAGCGTCGTAAAAAGCAGGAATTTTTGAAGGAAATTCTTCAAGTGAAATGGATTTATCAGGAAGAGTTTGTGGACCCTGGAGGGTTTTGACAACAATCTCACTCGCCATATTCGTATTCATATCAAAACGGAAATTCACCGTAAGGACCTCTTTGCGATGAGGAAGAAGGGCTCCAAAAACACGGAACTGTCGACGACCGAAATTGATCGTCTGAATTTGCTGTGGATTGACCGTCAAAGAAAAGCTTTTAAAACGTTCAGACAAAAGCAGCTTTGCAACTTTTTCAGAAATATTTGAACTGACAAGGTCGCCGGCATCTGGGCGATCTTCCAAGGCAAAATCGGTCGAGAATGAAGAAGAAACCTGTTTTTCAGACTCAGACTTTGGCTTCAAAAGGGTTGGAAGTTTTTTCAATAAAAGAGCACTCTCGAGAATCGATTGACCATTGACTTGAATCTGGGAAACGAGCTGATGATCACGATCATAAATAGCGGAAAAAACAACACCTTGGAGAGTGGCGCTTTCAATCGGTATATATTGCTGCTCAATATCCACCAACTGGCCAACCGATATCTTTGTTGCGCCAATAGCAGAAAAATCACGTGCAACGCTCTGGATAATGTCATGAACTTTCTGATTATTTTTCGCGTTCAATGAAAGATCAATTCCCGAGCGAATTTCAGAAACGGCCGCACGATCGGCAAGAGATTTCTGATAATGGGTAAAACGATCCTTCTGGAGATCGCCATAAAGAGCGGATCCCGAATACTCACTTTCCAAATAATCAAAAAAATCATCCTGATCAAAACGCCCTGGAAAAGAAAGGTATATCGCTGTTTTGCGCGCATCTTCCACACTCACCTTGTCAGTAAAAAGAAAAGCGCGAAGTCTCTTGGTGAGCAGCTCATGCATATCAAAAACAATATCATCTCGCTTCTCCTGAAGAAGTCGATCACTCAAAAGGCGAAGCCCGGAAAAGAAAATATCCTTAAAGAAAGAAGGTTCCTGAAGAAGGACATGGCCCAGCGTATCGTATTCTTCCAAGATAAGATTTGCCGGAAGCGTCACACGGGCAACTTGAGTAAAATAAGAACGAACAAGGTTTTGAGCAGCAAATCGATCGAAAGAAATGGCGTTTTGTGCATCAAAAAGATTCGTACGATTCACAAGAGTAAAATCATGCAAAAAAGCATCAGAACCAAAGGAGAAATCAAGAAAAAATTCACGGACAACACGCTTGATCTCATAAAAAGTGCTGTCTTGCGGCAACAGAACTTCCGCAGCAAGGAATCTCTGACGAAGAAGATCGTGAATAAGGTCACCGCGACCAGTCTGTTGGGTAAAATCACGAACCGCCTGACGAAAAAGGTCAAAACGAGCATTTGCAGAAGAACGATCAGAGATTCTCAGAAAATAAAGACCATCATCAAGACCATCCATCAAGAATTCAGCACGATGGAGAAAGCGTTTGTCTTGATCAATAATCAGTCGAGAAGAGAAATCACTCGTTCCACTTCGCAATTCATAAAGCCAGGTATCAAGGCTAGAAAAAAGAACGCCGCGACTCGAAATCCCATCAAGATATTCCTGCACCAAAAGTGCCCGCGTTTGTTCATCAAGTTTCATATTCTGCTGAAACCAAGGATTGGAACTCACATCAACAGGTCGAAGATCTTCAAAAGAAAAAGTACCAACAGGATTGCTATTTTCAAAAGTTGCCGCACGTGAAGCAGGAACAGAAAAACGACCACCGGAAGGACTGACAATCGACGCTGTTCCAGCAAAAGAGATCAAGCTCACTTGGTCAGGAGAAGCGGAAAAAGCAAAAACCGATCCAGAGAAAGGTTCTGATGAAGAAGAAATATCGTGACTCGTAAGAATAAGAGAAGATGAAGAAAATCGAGAATCCATCCATAATTTTCCGGAATCAAGACGAAGAATCCATTTTTTTTCACGAGAATCATAGCGAATCACAAAACGAGATTCCGGCTGCAAACGAACATGAAAACGGTCAGGAAAAAAAACAGCCAAATCCTCGTCAGTCCGATCATTCGTAAGCAAATAATCTTTATCCCAAAAAAGATCTTTCGTAGTGCGATCGCCACTTTCTTCGGAATAGCGAACAAGAAGAGAAAAATCCTGAGTCATATCGACAGGAACATCCGAAAAGAATGAAGCAAAAAAAGGCCCGCGATTCAAAAGAAAGACTCCGCCAAAAGCGAAAATCAAGGCAAGAAAAGCGACGAAAATGTGACGAGTAAAGGAATTCATAGATATCAGATCATTATACCAAAAATAAAGCTAAAGGTCAACCACCTTAGCTTCGAAAAACCTATGGAATAGCAAGAAAAAAACGAGTATGCTACAAAGGCCCATTTATCACTCAACAGCTTGAAATATGATCAAAAAATACCTCAAATCAGCTTTCGTCGCAGTCATTATCGCTCAATTAGCTCTCGGAAACAGTGTTTTTGCACAAGAAGTAGGGAATGTTTTCGAAAATGAAAAGAAGCAAGCGATCATCTGGATGACCGAAAACGGATATATGAAAGATGTTCGAGAAAATCTCCTCATCACTCGGGGAGAATTCGAAAAAATCGCCTGGAATATCGCTGGATTTGAACCAAAAGAAGGAACAAAAGGATTAACGCGATTCAAGGATGTTCCCGTCGCAGGAAAATATGCGCCCTATGTCCGCAAATCACTCGATAATAAAATCATCTCATTCGATGAAAAAAATCCGCTCTACAAACCGAAAAGTCCCGTGAGCAGGATCGAGGCGCTGAATTTTATCTATCAAACATCAGGAGTCGGAGTCACACGCGTTTTCAGAAAAGAAGACCTGCCATTCAAGGACATCAAATACAACTCAACACTCGCTCCTCTCGCCAAAACTGCAGCAGAATTCGGAGTTTTTGAAGACGAAGAAAGACTTCAGCCAAACAAAAAAATTACGGAAGCAGAAGCGGCATATCTTTTCTATAAAATTCCAGGAGCCATCATCCGAAATGCAGAAAATACCATCAATTCATCGACTCAAAATCAAACTCAGATCGTCTACACAATAGAGCCAGGAACAAAAAACATCAGTCCCGATGTTCAAAAAATCATCGACGGAAAGAAGTTTCCGATCTTCGTAGATGTCTGGAAAAAAATTCATGAACGATTCGTTTCGCCAGAAAAAATCGATGACGATCAACTCATGTACGGAGCGATCAACGGCATGGTCAAAGAATTAGGAGATCCTTATACGGTTTTTCAAGAACCAAATATTGCAGCACAATTCAATCAAGGACTCTCAAGCCAACTCGAAGGTATCGGAGTCTCGATCGATCTCCTCGATGGAAAAGTGATTGTTGTAAGCCCGATCCGAAATTCCCCAGCAGAAAAAAACGGGATTCAGGCAAACGATATCATCACCAAAGTAGACGATAAAAAAGTAGAAGGTATGCAACTTTCCGATGTCGCAAAACTCATAAAAGGGCCGGCAGGAACAAATGTTTCCATCACCATCATGCGAGGAAAAGAAGAGATAACCAAAACGATCAAGCGTGAAAAAATAAAAATTGCATCAGTGGAAAGCAGTATCAAGGGAAACATCGGAGTAATCTCCATTTACAGTTTTTCCAATGATACCTACAAACTCTTCAAAGCCGCCGCGACAGAAATGACGAACAAAAATCCAAAGGCCATCATCATAGATCTTCGCAGTAATCCGGGAGGATATCTCACCACGGCCATGCAAATTGCAGATTACTTTCTGCCGAAAGGAACCGTGATTTCAAAACTCGATTTCCCGAATAAAGCGAGTGCCGATAAAACCTATCTCGAAGAACAAGCGATGAATCCTCATCGCGTAGCGAGAAATAATGATACCGAAATCGAATATCATTCCATGGGAAGCGGAGAGCTTTCACGGCACAGAGTCATTATCCTCCAAAATGGCGGAAGCGCATCGGCATCGGAAATTCTCGCGGCAGCAATCCGTGACAATGGCAAAGGAACTGTCATTGGAGAAAATTCTTTCGGCAAAGGAAGTGTCCAGGAACTCATTGATTACAATGATGATTCTCAATTCAAAATGAGTATCGCCAAATGGCTCACGCCAAAAGGAATCAACCTGAGTAAAAATCCGATCGTCCCTGATGTCATCGTCAAAGACGATCCAAAAAAAGATGGTGATGAAGTCATGAACAAGGCGCTGGAAATGGCGCAGTGAAAAGGAGTGTC
>CAZFSD010000019.1:0-3901 GCA_964521465.1 uncultured Candidatus Peribacteria bacterium
CCTTGACTTTCCATCATACGATTTGGTATTGTTCGCGCGCGTCAGAGACAGGAGGCAGCACCTTTCGACCGAAATCTGCTTTGAAACGACCTCCCGAGATGCTTTATCGGCCCCTTTTCCTGCTTTCGCAGGCGTACTCAAAAATTTGAGTCTGTAGTGGCTGCTCAAGTCTCTCTCACTGACGCATTTGCGTCTTTTTTTTATTAAAACCCTTTCTTTATGGCTGTAACACGCGCAGAAAAGCAGGTTCTCCTCGAGGAGTTGAAAAAACTCTTCAAGGACAGTAAATCTGTCTTCTTCTCTGAGTACACCGGTCTCCCGGTGAAGTCCATGCAGAAACTTCGCCGCGAACTTCGTGGCAAGAAAGTCGCTTACAAAGTCGCGAAAAAGACTTTGATCCGACTTGCTGCAAAAGAAATCGGCTATAACGACATTCCGGACGATGTTCTCGCTGGAACAATCGCTGTTGCGGTTTCTTTGGAAGACCCTCTTGCTGGTGCAAAGGTCGTCCACACTCTTTCCAAAGAGTTCAACCAACTCAAGCTCATGGGTGGTCTTTTTGATGGCAAGATTCTGAATGCTGCGGATGCAAAGGCTTACGCCATGCTCCCATCCAAAGAGGAACTTCTCAGCAAATTTGTCTTCCTGCTTCAATACCCTGTCCAGGGCTTTGCTGCTACCTTGTCTGGTACTCTCTCAAAATTTGTTCGCACGGTGGACGCCGTTCGCGCACAGAAAGAATCAACTCCTGCATAATCTCCTTTGGCCTTCGGCCTTTTTATTACTCATTATTTAACTTTTTTATCCCATGTCAGATGTTCAATTGAGTGCTGATGCACAAAAAGTTCTCGACCTCGTCGAAAAACTTACCGCTCTCGACCTCGCAAATCTCGTAAAAGCTATGGAAGAGAAATTTGGTGTTACCGCTGCTGCTCCAGTTATGATGGCTGGTGGCGCTGCTGGCGCTGCTGCTCCTGCTGAAGAAGCAAGTGCAACCGTTTCTGTTGTCCTCGCTGATGGCGGCGCACAGAAAATCAACGTCATTAAAGTCGTTCGCGAACTTACAGGCCTCGGCTTGAAGGAAGCAAAAGACCTCGTTGATGGTGCTCCAAAGCCAGTCAAAGAAAACGTTGCTCGTGATGAGGCAACCAAGATGAAGAAACAGCTCGAAGAGGCTGGTGCAAAGGTGGAACTCAAATAATGTTTTTCCCATGCAAGGCATTTCCACGAAAAAAATTCCAGGAGGAAAATTGCTTCGCATCAAAGTAACATTTGGAGAAGTCGTCGAGTCAGTTCAACTGACCGGCGACTTTTTTCTTCATCCGGAAGAAATGGTGACAAAACTGGAAGAGAGTCTTCGTGGCTTGCATGTAGCCAGTTCGCGAGATCTTTTTCTCGATCGTCTGCGACACAGTATTGTCGAAAATCGCGTGGAGCTGATTGGCGTGAGCGCGGATGATATTGTGGATACACTTCTGGAAACACTTAACCCTCCTGCTCCCAATGTCTGATTCAACGCTGTGGCGCGTGATCGCGCTCGAAACTCATGATGCTTTTACCAATATGGCACTGGATGAAGCCTGTAGTGAAGCCGTGATGCGTGGCGATGTGCCGCCGACGATTCGCTTCTATCAATGGAAGCCGAGCGCGGTGTCGATCGGATATTTTCAGAGTTTGAACGATGAAGTTGCGCTCGATCGCTGCGAGGCGGCAGGCGTGGATGTGATTCGTAGGCGCACAGGTGGTGGCGCGGTGTATCACGACTTCGATGGAGAAATTACTTATAGTATCCTCGCGCCGGAAGCGACTTTGCCGCATGGAATTACCGAGTCCTATCATGTGATGTGTGGATGGCTCATCGATGGTCTTCGCCATGTGGGGATTGAAACGGAATTCAAACCGATTAACGATGTGATCACGCTGGCGACGGAGACGATTGGCGCTGATGGGCAGAAAATAATGATTCCGGGCAAGAAAATTTCTGGCAATGCTCAGACACGCCGCAGTGGCGTGGTACAGCAACATGGGACGATTTTGTATGATGTCGATGTCAAAAAAATGTTTTCGCTTCTCAAAGTGGGTCAGGAAAAAATTGCGGATAAAATGATTGCCGCTGTAGAAGAACGCGTGACATGCGTCAAAAAAGTGGCTCCGGAAGTGAGTAAACAGCAACTTTACGAAGGACTCCTTCATGGTTTTACCGATGGAAAAACATTTCAATTTGGCAGCTGGACGGAGTATGAAAAAACGCGTGCCGCCGATTTGGCTGACACGCGTTATAAGACGAAAGAGTGGAATCAGATGCGATGAGTCTTGGCAAAATATGCGCCGCTTATTTCCTGCCGAAGAGCCAGTTTGCTCCTGCCGCCAGAAGTGCGCCGAGGAGTGGACCTGCCCAGTAGATGAGGTGATTTTCCCAGAATCCTGAGACGAGAGCTGGACCGAATGCGCGAGCTGGATTGAGCGCGCCACCGGTCAAAACGCCGATCACGAGAATACTCATCGTGAGCGTCAAACCGACGACGAGTCCGTTCATGGCTGCTGGAAATTTTTTGTCCATGGTTGAGAAGACGGACCAGACGAGGAAAAATGTACAGATTGCTTCCAGAAGAAGTGCTTGCCAAAGATCAATCTGCTTCACCACGGTTAATGCTCCAAGCTTTGCTGCCACGGAACCGACAAAAAACAACTTTACCAGGAGCGCTGCGAGGACAGCACCGACGAGCTGAGAAAACACATATTTGAGGGCTTCCCCGGTCGACATTTTTCCTGAAACCCACATGCCGAAGGTGACTGCAGGATTCACATGAGCGCCGGAAATGCTGCCAAGAGTATAGACAATCATCATGAGTGCGAGGCCGTGGGCCAGAGCAACTCCGAGCACGCCAAAACCTTGAACGACCGTTGCGATGAGGACGGATGCACATCCAACAAATACCAGTGTGAATGTTCCAAGGGTTTCAGCAAAATAAGCTTGAAACTTTTTCATGGAGAGTGAGGTTAGAAATTGTTTGTCCCCACTCTACCAGATGCGATACACTGTCGCCATACCTCATTTTTCATTTTCACATTATGACTTCTCTCGAAAAATCTTCTCGCCCATCGAAAGTTTCTTTTTGGGATCTTTTTACTGAAACATTTAAAACTGTTTTTTCTGCCAATTTCTGGGTGCTTTTTGGTGTGTCGCTCATTTTTTCGGCGATTGTTTTTGGCATTTTTTCACTCTTCGGAATGATTCTCTTTTTCTCTTTTGCGAGCTCCTTCGTTGACCATTTTGCAGACTCTTCATTTCCGATTGCCTCTTTTCTTGTCCTTGCTCCACTTTTTCCGATTGCTCTCCTTGTTGGTTTTGGTATCAATGCTTGCCAATGGACAGCTCTTATTGATGCAAATTTTCATCTTGCGCGCCGCAAGAAATTATCATTTGGCGAGATTATGAAAAAAGCTTTTGGAAACTTCTGGATGAAACTTCGATTGACGATTCGACTTTTTTTCTCGGTATTTTTTGTTCCGGCGCTCCTTTTTTCTCCTGTGTTTACCTTTGGTTTTGGCGCTGCATTCGCTTCTGTTGATGATCCTTCTCGTATCTCTTTTCATATGGGAGCACTCCCTCTTCTTCTTCTTCCGTTTGCTCTTTTACTTTTTATTTCGCTGTTTCGTGGCACCTATCGCATTTTTTCTTTTCACTTTCTCGTCGAAGGTGCAAAAACTGCTGGCGATTCGATCCGTGAAAGTATTGCTTTTGTGAAGGGGCGATTCTGGAAAGTTTTCGGTTTTTCTGCTTTTATGACGCTCCTTTTGGCCATTTTTTCTTGGTTTATTCATGGTCTTTTTTCGCCTTCTGCATTTTTCCAACCTTTCATGCATCGATTTTCAGAAGGCACGGAAAATGGCATGATGG
>CAZFSD010000019.1:4001-18732 GCA_964521465.1 uncultured Candidatus Peribacteria bacterium
CTCACATGGCACAACCATTTTCTCTCCTGTCTCTTGTTATAAACTCTCTCGGAACACTCCTTTTTATTGCTTTTATAACGCTGTTTTTCCTCGCATTGAAAAAAGAAAAACATCAATAACTCTCGAGATTTTTGATCACACTACGCAAAAATTTTGCGGCCAGAGCGCCGTCGAAGATGCGGTGATCGAAGGTGAAGGTGAGGCCGAGGATTTTTCGGGGTTCAATCGTGCCTTTTTCAGTGACCACGGGCATATCTTGAATGCGGCCGATGCCGAGGATGGCGGCGTCGGGATAGTTGATGATAGGCGTGGCGTAGAGGCTGCCGAAGGATCCGTAATTCGTGATGGAGCAGGTACTTCCCTCCATGTCGGCGGGTTTTATTTTTCGGGTGCGGGCTTTTTCGGCGAGTTCGCTGAGTTCGCGAGCAATATCCGTGAGTGATTTTTGATCGGCGTTTTTGATCACCGGCACGAGGAGTCCATCTTCCGTGTCGACGGCGAAGGCGATGTTGTAGTATTTTTTGATGACGATTTCTTGTGCTCTTTCATCGATCGAGCTGTTGACGACGGGAAACTCTTTGAGCGCTTTGACGAGGGCTTCGATGATATATGGGAGAAATGTGAGCTTTATGCCATTTTTTGCGGCTTCGACTTTTGCGGTTTCGCGCACTTGGGCGAGCTTCGTCACATCGGCGTTATCCATCATAGAGACATGTGGCGCGGTATATGCGGATTGTGCCACAGCCTGCGCGATCACTTTGCGGATGCCTTTGTATGGCAGGCGCTCCGCGGGGCCGTAAAGTTTGAGGGCGGAGATGGGAGCTTCGGATCCGGCGGCGTGAGGCGCGGCGGCGTTGACGGTCGCTGCGGAATTTAACAATCCTGCTGCAGCTTTTTTGATGTCTTCGTCGATGATGCGACCATTGGGGCCGGTACCTTTGATGGTTGCCAAATCGACATTGAGTTGCTGCGCGAGGATGCGAGTTCTCGGGAGGATGTTGACGCCTTGTGATGTTGTGACTTGTACCGACTGTTGTGTTGGTGATTTCATCACGGCATCCGAAACTTCCAGTGTGCCGATGACGCCAACGCCGCGTTGGGGTTCCTTTTGTGGAGTTGCGGCTGGGGCTGAACTTGCGGCGGTACTTTCTCCTGGCTGCCCGAATGTCACGAGCACCGCTCCGACTTTGATCATTTCTCCTTCCTTGCCGTAGAGTTTTAAAATTCTATCGGCACGAGGTGATGGGATTTCGACGATGGCTTTGTCGGTTTCAATTTCTACGAGCACCTGGTCATTTTTCACTTGATCACCTTCTTTTACGCGCCATTTGACGATGGTGCCTTCGATAATTCCTTCGCCGACATCAGGAAATTTGAAATCAAACATGATTGTATTGTACTATGGCTTCAAAGTTCTGGCTATTGACATTTTTATTTTGTCTATTATAATTGCATCTCTCTTTTCTTTCTTATCCCTATGTCCAACGCGCCAAAGTCTCCGGAACAATCGAGATCTCCACTTCATCCACTTCTCGTTCAGATCGAGAAGGCGGCGCGAGCAATGAATCAAGGCGCCGACCCTGCTCCCCTGGAAACTGCTGCCCTCGCTCGTGCTGAAGCTGATCTTCAGGGTGTCCTTGCCACGCTTCAGCGCGCTTCCATCATAACAAGGGGCCGAGTTGATGCCGTCCTGCGAACCGACGCTCTGCGAACCCGTCCGTTTGCCGTGAATCCAGAGCAGCGCATCGCACTTCAACGCTTTACCCAATTTCCCGGAGGAGTATCTGCTTTTTTTCAACAGTTTCTAGGAAAATTCCCTCGTTCAGCCGAAAGAGAGCACCAAGATCAGAATGTTCAATTTGGAAGTCACTCCGTTCCTCAAGATGCTCTCGTTCTCACTGTCACTCCCATGGTTCCAAAGCTCGGAGGTGGAGTGAAGAAATTTGCGGTTTGTTACCATACTACTTTTGAGGATTATACTCTTGTGCCTTTACAAGAAGACGGTAAGACGGAAATTTTTGGAATGAATAGCAATACTCTTTTTGTTCTCCGGTCGGATGTTTTTGGACGAGAGGATGGATCTCACTAAAATGCCATCGCTTTTTCGATCGCTTCTTTGATGCGGGCGGGTTGGACGAGGTAGAGGTGTTCTTGAAGGAGATACGGGAATGTAATGTCAGGACCGGTGACGCGCTGGATGGGGGCCTTGAGGGAGAGGAGCGACCTTTCGCTGATGTATGCGGCAATTTCTGCTCCGACACCAAAGGTGTGTGGAGCTTCATGGACGATGATGAGGCGGCCGGTTTTCTCTACGGAGGCGAGAATCGTTTCGCGGTCGAATGGTGAAATCGTGCGGAGGTCGATGAGTTCGACAGACGGTGGAGTTTGCTGCGCTGTCGTTGCGGCGAGTGTTGCCATTTCTATCGCCTTCTGGCATTCGCGAATCATCGCTCCGTAGGCCACGATCGTGATGTCGGTTCCGGGCTGGATGATGGCGGCTTTCCCCAGCGGCACGGTGTACGGCTCGTCCGGAATTTCTTGTTTGAAAGCGCGATAAATTCTTTTTGGTTCCATGAAAATCACCGGATCTGGATCACGAATAGCGCTGATGAGCAGACCTTTGGCGTCGTAGGGATTGCTTGGAATCACGACTTTGAGTCCGGGAATATGTGCGGAGATGACTTCAGTGCTTTCACTGTGATGTTCGAGGGCGCGGATACCACCACAATAGGGCATACGGATCACCATGGGACAAGTGAAGCGTCCGCGTGAGCGATTGCGCATGCGGGCGGCGTGCGTCAGAATTTGGTCAAAACTGGAATAATAAAAACCGGAGAACTGCATTTCGCCAATAGGCTTGAAACCGGCAACTGCAAGCCCAATTCCCATGCCGACGATGCCCGATTCTGCGACGGGCGTATCGAAACAACGATCTTCACCAAATTTTTCTTGCAGACCCACAGTCGTGCGGAAAACTCCCCCATTTTTTCCGACATCTTCACCGAACATGAGGACGGTTGGATCGGCCTGCATTTCTTCTGCAAGAGCGAGATTGACGGCTTCGACGAGGTTGAGAGTTTTTGGCATGCTCAGTTTCGAGGATTAGAAATGTGCGGCGGGTGGATTTCGTTTGAAGAAATCCAGCAATTCTTCTTTTTGCTCCTTCAGATGAGGTGGAAGCTCTGCGTAAGTGTAATCGAAAATATCGGCGGGGTTGAGGGTTAACGCGGCTTGCTCGGTTTCCTCTGCAACTGTTTGAATTTCTGCGTTGAATTTTTCCGTGAGCTGATCTTCGATTTCCTGCGACCAAAGATTTTTTCCGGCGAGATATTTCTGGAGACGCAAAATTGGATCTTTCTGTTTCCACTCTTCGTGCTTCACGGGATCGCGGTAGCGCGTGGCGTCGTCGGAAGTCGTGTGGTCACTCAGACGGTACGTCACGGCTTCGATGAGGGTTGGTAATTTTTCAGTGCGGGCTTTTTCAACGGCTTTTTTGCAGACGACATAACAGGCGAGCAGATCATTCCCATCCACCTGCACTCCTTCAAAACCATAAACAAAGGCTTTTTCTGCGAGTGTTTCGCTGGCGGTTTGTTTGTGACGAGGAACGGAAATGGCGAATTGATTATTTTGGCAAATGAAGACGGTTGGCGTTTTGTAGAGGCCGGCGAAATTCATAGCTTCATGGAAATCTCCTTCGGATGTGGCACCGTCGCCGAAATAGGTGATGGCAATTTGGTCGGATTTTTTGAGCTTCATCGCCATGCCAATACCGACGGCGTGCAGCATGTGCGAGCCGACAGGGATCGAGACCGGAAGTGCGTTGATATTTTCTGGCACATGAGATCCCCATTCGTTTCCCATCCAATAGAGATAAATACTTTTGAGCGGGACGCCGTGCATCCAGAGCGCACCAGTTTCGCGAAAAGCGGGCACCATCCAGTCGCTTGGATTTAAGACTGAAGCTGAAGCGACCTGAATCGCTTCCTGTCCACGAACGGAAGGATAGGTCCCCATGCGCCCTTGTCGCTGCATATTCAGCACTTTCTGATCTGCAAGTCTGATGAACAGCATTTTTTCATACAGTTCGCGGATTTTTTCGTCCGTGAGCTCTGGTGGACACAAAGCTGCATTCACCATTTCGCCGTTTTCGTTGAGAATTTGGAATTTTTCGAGCGGGACCATGAGTTTTTTGGCTTTAAAAGACTCTTCTCGCTGCATTATAGCGTGTTTCGCTTCGATTGCAATTTTGTGCTATTCTTCAGACATCTTGATTTTTTGCTATTTATCTAAAATATGTTATAATATATGTCATATGACCTCTCTCCGAGCACTCTTCGGCGACCCTCCCTCTCACTCTTCCCCTCAAAGCTCCCATTTTGATGTACCGCCACCGGGTGGACAGGGCATTTCTTTTGTTCTGAATCAACTCAAGTATGTCGCGAATGGGCATGCTCCTCTTTTTCAAAGCAACGGGAAGCCTGTAAGCGTCGAAGCGGTGGCGACTGCCTTTCAAAATTCCATCACGGCCCTGAATCAAGCTCTGAGCCGGAGAAGCGATCTTCGAGAGCTCCTTGTTCAAGCTCATGGTGCGCATTCTCCAAAAATTCGTGATTTTCTTGATCGCGTCCTTCAAAAATCTGGAATTCCCTCTTCGGGCAACCTGCGCGAAGCTTGTGTTTTTGCCCTTGTGAATGCCATTTCGAATACCATTGAACATGCTGAATCCTCTTCGACTGCTCATATGCATCAATGTATCGCCCTCTCAGCTGAGGATAATGCTCTTTTCATGGAGTTGACGGGCCATTCGGGTGTTCATCTCAATAAAAGTGGGATCATTCTGCTGCCCGGCGGCACCAGACTTGAAGTGCGTCGTGATGTTCAGGGTGTTTATGGTGCTGATGCTCAATAATTATTTCCGTTTTTCCTTGTTTTTTTCGCTTTCAGGTTTATAATCTTCTATCAAAGGTTTTGCTTTTTCATAAGCCTTTAACTTCTTTTTATTGATTCATGTTTTCTTTTTTCTCCAAAAAATCGGTTCGATATAGTCTCGTGGGTTTTGCTGTCGTATTGATTGGGTATTTCGCTTTTGGCCGAGGTGATGTTGTACCAGAAGAACCGGTAAAAGTTCGCCGGGGATCCCTGACGCAGGAGGTGAATGTGACGGGTCGGGTCAAATCGGTGAGTGATGTCTCTTTGGCTTTTGAAAGAGGTGGAAAAATTGGTGTCGTTTCCCAAGAAGTAGGGGCTAAGATTTCAGCTGGAGAAATTTTGGCAGAACTTTCTGCCGGTGATTTATATGCACAACTGACGCAGGCTCAGGCCGGCTATGACGCTGCACAAGCTCAGGTCTCACAATACCGTGGCGCTCTCACGGTTGCCCAGGCAAAACTTTCGCAGGCGAGACGCGGACCTCGCGCTGAGGATCTTGCCGTGACCCAAACTCAGCTCGATAACGCGCAACGGTCGTTTGATATTGCTTTGAAAAATGTTGATGTGGTTGCCGAAAAAGCCAAGAATGATCTGGCGTCACTTTATACCGATATTCTTTCGATTCTCAACGATGGCTACATCAAGGCCGCGGATGCGATTGGTGCAAAAATGATCGGAATCGTCGATGAAAAACCGGGGCAAGTTTATAATGGCGAGTATATTTTCCGTATTTCGCTGGATTGTCACGGAGAATCTGATGCGAAAATTCGCTCGCTGCGCCTCGACGCCGATACAAGTTTGCGCGCTTTCCGAGACAAGCTCTATGCGACGACTTCGACCAATACGGATGATCTCGAAAAGGCTCTCCAAGATGCAACGGCTCCTTTACAAAAAGCTCAGGATTATGTGCGTTTCACGGAACAGGTTTTGAATGATCGATGTGTCACCGGTGGTCCTTCAGCTTATCCAACGCAACGAGCCAATGTAACCCTCGCTTCAACGAATATCAACAATGCCTTCTCGGCAGTGGCGGCGAAACAGGATGCCCTTCGATCTCAAAAAATCGTGAATGAAAATGCAATCCTTGCTTCCAAAAAATCCTATGCGGATGCGAAAAATACTCTTGAAAGTGCCAAGCGATCTCTGGAATTGAAAAAAGCCGGCGCAGATCCTGATGATATTACCGCTCTTGAAGCTCAAGTCGGACAGGCACAGGCCAATATCGACGCGCAGGAAGCTCAGGTTCTGAGCAGCAGCGCGAATGTCCAAAATGCCCAGGCGCAGATCGAAAAATCTATTATCCGCTCTCCGATCAACGGTATTTTGACGAAAAATGATGCGAAAGTCGGACAGATTGCGGCTGCAAATTCCCCTCTCATCTCCGTGATTTCCGTGGCGGATTACGACATCGAAGTGAATGTTCCAGAGGTGAATGTGGGTTATCTCAAAGTGGGCAATCCGGTGAAAATTACTTTGGATGCCCTTGCGGGTGAAACATTTACGGGAAAAGTTTCTGCGATTGATCCGGCGGAAACGATTGTCGATGGCGTTGTGAACTTCAAAGTGACCATCGCTTTTGATCAAAACGATGAGCGATTCAAGAGTGGACTGACCGCAAATTTGAGTATTGAAGTTTTGAAAAAAGAGAATGTTTTGATTGTACCTTCGTATGCAATCGTGGAAAATGACAGTGGGACTTTTGTTCGCGTTCTCGACCCCGCCGCTGGAAAAGATGCGACGAAAGACCTTCCGGTGAAGCTCGGCATTCGCAGCCTTTCGGGCGATACAGAAGTCATTTCTGGCGTGACGGAAGGAATGACTTTGGTCAATATCGGCATCAAGAAATAATTCTCTGCTTCGCTACGGCGCAATAACTCCTCACTTCATGCTTCTTCACTGCGACCAACTCGAAAAAATTTATCAGGCCGGCACCGATGGTGCTACGACGGCGCTGCATCATGTATCTTTCAGTATCAAAAAAGGTGAGTTCGTTTCAATCATGGGACCTTCGGGATCAGGGAAATCAACCCTTCTCCATATCCTGAGTTTCATGGATCGGCCGAGTGGTGGCACCTATGCCTTCAATGGTCGCAATATGGATAATTTGACCGATCTGGATTTGGCACATATTCGCAATGAAGAAATGGGCTTTGTGTTTCAATCTTTCAATCTTCTCGGGCGATCGACGGTGTATGACAATGTGGAAATGCCGCTACTCTATGCGAGAAATGTTCCGGAAAGTCAGCGCAAGAAAAAGGTTGAAGAGGCGGTAAATTCCGTGGGACTTACGGAAAAATTACATATTGAGGCGGGAAAACTCTCCGGTGGACAGAAACAGCGTGTCGCTATTGCGCGAGCACTCGTCAATCATCCCAATGTGATTTTTGCTGATGAACCGACCGGAAATCTGGATTCAAAGTCGGGTGCGATGGTGATGGAAATTCTTGCAAAACTCCATCACAAGGGTCACACGATCGTCCTCGTGACCCATGAAAATTACACCGCGCATTTTGCGGATCGACTCATTACGATCAAAGATGGAACGGTGGAATCAGATAAACCGATTACCAAAAAATCTACTCTTCGTGACGAACTTCTTAAATAATTTTTTCTTTTTTCATGCTTCTGCGCGACTCTCTCCAAACGGCATACCTCGGACTCAAACATGCAAAAATGCGATCGTTTCTCACGATGCTCGGAATCGTGATCGGTATCACTTCGGTGATTTTGCTCATGTCGATTGGGAATTCAGCGCAGCAATTGATTTTAAGTCAGGTTCAGGGCATTGGTTCGAATTTGGTATTTGTGATTCCGGGTGCAACGAAGGGTTCGAAATTTTCCTCACCTTCTTCGGCACAGGGCATCGTCATCAAAACACTCGTCGAAAATGATGTCACGGCTCTGCAACGAGAGCAGTCCATTACCAAAGTTGCTGCGGAGGTTCGTGGACAGGCGCGTGTGGTGTATGAGGATACGGATACGAGCGTTTCATACAGTGGCGTTTCTCAAGATTTTTTTGCGATTCGCAATTATGAAGCGGCAAAGGGCTCTCTTTTTACCGATAACGATGTGGATTCTTTTAATCGCGTTGCGGTCCTGGGTCCGAAAATTGCGGAGACGCTTTTTGGTCAACGAAACCCGATCGGAAAACTCATTCGTATCAAAGATATGTCATTTCGCGTGGTGGCAGTCCTTGAAGCGAAAGGCGTTGGAGCATTCGGAATTGATCAGGATAACCTCATTCTTCTGCCTCTGACGGTCGCGCAAAAGCAACTGCTCGGAATTGATTATTACAATGTCATTACCGCTCAGGCGAATGACTCATACAATATCGAATTTGCCACTTCACGCATGACTTCGGTGTTGCGCCAAAATCATCACATCACGAATCCAGACAAAGACGACTTCACCATTCGTACGCAGGCGGATGCCGTGGATCTGCTCGGAAGCATCACTTCGGTCATGACGGCATTTCTCACATCGATCGCTTTTATTTCGCTCGTAGTGGGCGGAATTGGAATTATGAATATCATGCTCGTGTCAGTCATTGAACGCACGAAAGAAATTGGCCTACGTAAAGCCGTTGGTGCGTCGAATCATGACATCCTGCAGCAATTTTTGTGGGAGGCGATGATGCTGACTTTTCTCGGGGGCATTGTGGGCATCGCGCTGGGCGCGGGATTTGCGGGTCTGGCGTGGCTGGTTTTGGCGAAAGGACTCGGAATGGATTGGACATTCTCATTGCCTCTGTCGGCAGTTGTCCTGGCCGTGTGTGTTTCGGGTTTTACGGGACTGGTTTTCGGAATTTATCCAGCACGACAAGCAGCGAAAAAGAGTCCAATTGAGGCGTTACGGTACGAGTAAATTTTTCACAAACAACTCTCCCGCTCGATAGGAGCTTCTCACGAGCGGGCCTGCGGCGACGTAGAGGAAGCCCATCTCTTCGGCGATTTTTTGGAGTTTTTTGAATTGATCGGGGTGGACATATTCGACGAGTTGGATGTGAGACATGGACGGCGGGAGATACTGACCGAGAGTGAGAATGTCGACATCGTGCGCGCGAAGATCGCGGAATGTTTCGATAAGCTCTTCCTGAGTTTCTCCGAGGCCGAGCATGATAGAGGTTTTGGTGAAGAGCGGAATTTCTGCGGCTGCGGCGAGCTTTTTTGCATTTGAAAGTACTTGAAGTGATTGCTCATAGTTGGCTCTCCCATCACGGACTTGTGGGGTGAGGCGGCGCGTGGTTTCGATGTTGTGGGCGAAGACGGTGGGACGAGCCTGGAGGACGATTTCCAGAGAGCTTTCCTGGCCACGGAAATCGGGCATGAGAATTTCGGTGAGGACTTTTGGGGTGTGCGTGTGAACGGCACTGAGGCACTTCGCGACATGACGAGCGCCGCCGTCGAGGAGGTCGTCGCGAGCGACAGAGGTGATGACGACATAATCAATGCCGAGTTTTTCGATGGCTTGTGCGAGTTTTTCGGGTTCTTTCGGGTCGAGGAGCGTTTTCGGGTTTCCTGTTTTTACGGCACAAAAACGGCAGCCGCGCGTGCAAGTGTCACCCATGAGCATGAAAGTGGCGGTTCCGCCACTCCAGCACTCCGAGAGATTCGGGCAATGCGCCTCTTCACAGACGGTAACGAGTCCAATATCTTTGAGCGTTTTTTTGACCTGCGTGAAATTTTCTCGTGGCGGGAGAATCTTGAACCATTCTGGCAGCTTCTTTTTCGTCGTTTTTTGGGCGAGGGAACTATTGACTGATGCGCGCATAGCACGATTGTACCATGAAGACGGAGTTTTTTCTTTCTTCTTCTTCAAAGCTAAAACTGTCTTGCGGTTGAAATTTTTAAAGCTAAATTTGACTTTATTTCTCTCTATTTTATTTCTGATTGTTTCTTATTGTCTTCAAACCCTGCCGAGCTTGCAACGAAGCTGTTTTTCTGGTATAATGTGGAGATTTAAGAAATATAAAAACAAAGTTTCGGTCATGGCAGAAATTCAGAAATCAACACGACTGTTTTCGTTTAAAACTTCCGAGAATCCTTCCGGAGGCACTGCCCCTGTCGTTCCAACACCCCCTCTGGTCGCAAAACCTCAAAAACTTTTTACATTTTCAACCCCAAAAGATACTCCTGCCCCTGCAGCTGCGATGCCTGCAGATGTCTTCATGGCGAATTTGCAAACACAGCAGAAAGTTACCGACTCAAAGCAACAGAGTGAGATTTTAAAAAGTCTCATGAAGACTGAAGAAAAAACAGTAGAAAAGAAAAAATCTATTCTCGGTGAACTTCCAAAAATCGACACGAGCCTCTTCATCGACCGTGAATATCATTTGAAAAAGCAGCTCTCGTTTGTGCGCTTTGCGTTCGCATTTTTACTGCTTTTAGGATTTGCGGGATTTGTCTTTTTCTACACGCAATTGACCCCAACCTTTGACCTTTTTGGCGCGAATGTCGCTCAGCAATTGGAAGATAAAAATGCTCAGCTGAAAAACATTCAGACCGATGTGAATTACTTCCGCTTGCAGACATCGAAAACGCTCCTGGATCAATTCGGCTACTTTTCCGATGCTTTCTTGCAAAAATATCATGAATACCAGGTGGCGCAGACAGAAGTGAAAAAACAAGATTTGCTCGTGGATTTGAACTCACTGAGACAGGATATGTACACACCTTTTGAATCGGCTCGTGAGAAACTTTTGACACAAAATTGGGTTCCTCTTTTCCGTACCGTGCAGCCAACTCCAGATGAGGCTACGCAGGAGTTCAATGAATTCCTGCGCCAACGACTTCGCGACGAACGAGTACAAAAACTCTCTTCTTTGAAAGCGGCTCAGCAAGTGAGCAGCAAGCAGCAAATTCAGGCTGAACTTTTACAGAACAGCGAACTCCTCGGACTTGTGGGAAAACCGGAACTTCAGAAGCTTCTGCGACAAAACATTCGTGATATGAGTCATGATCAATTGGCAACATTTATTGGAAATTTGGCAAAAGTCTATCCAAGCCGTTTGGGCTTTATTTATCAGGTGAAACAGAAGCGCATTCCGTGGGCGGCGACGCTGCATGAAATTGACGCTCGTACTCGTTTTATCGACCCTCTTTATCGCACTGGATTCTTCGCAAAACTGGGTGGAATTCTCTACAACGCCTTTGACTTTGATGCAACTTCCGGTCGCATTGGCCTGAGTGGCCAGGTGAAAAGTGATGATGGTACCAACTTCTCGGTCATGTCGAATTTGATCGATGAGCTCGAGGGAAGTTCAAAATTCCAAGATGCGGATATGCGCAGTTTCAATAAACGATATTCCGACAATGGCGGATATGAAGGAAGTTTCAAAATTGATTTCAAACTCCAGACGGATCCTCTCAATCCGAAAGATAAACAGTATCGACTTGCGCCAGCTTCGGTCGATAAGCCTCTCACACCAACGAGCGAAAAATCTGTCAACGATTCAGCATCAACCAACTAATTTATGGATACCAATCTTACTGTCAGCTCCGGCACCCCCTCTGCAATTCGTCAGCATTACTATGCGAGAAAAATCAAGATGTACATTCTTGGGCTGGTACTGATGACGATCGTGTTTGGATTTTATGGTGTGGAAAATTATTTGAATTTCAGTGACAAGAAGGCAATTGCTCAACAAAGTCAGCAATTTCTGGATGATACGACGAAAACTCGCAGTGCGGAAAATGATGTCTTTGTGGCGGCTCAGCAGGATGCAAAACCCGTTCTCGATAAAATCGACCAACAGCTCGATGCCATTTTTCCGAAGAGCCAAAATTATACGGAACTGACTCGCGTGCTGGATGGTTTTTTCAAAAAACACAATCGTGCGAATGATCCCATCATTGCAACCGATTTACAATTTGACCAACCGCATGCTGATCCGAACAATCAGTTCCTGGTTTTGCCCTTCACCGTGAATATCGAATCTTCGGAAGCGAATTTCTACCGCTTCCTCGCCTACATTGAATCTTCCGGAACACTGTCGGGCAATGTTCGATTAATGGATATTCAGTCGATTCAGATGAATTTTCCGACGGAAGATCAGGGCGATGACGGCACCTCTTCTCGTGGTTCCTCAAAAGTCGATAAAACGATTCGCTTCACCGCGCGACTTCAGGCTTATTCTCAAATGAATGATCAGGATTCACCTCAACAATAAATTTCATGGATAATAATCAATTGCCAATATCGGGCGCACCAACCACTGCTGTTACGCAGACGCCCGCCGGCCCGACCAAGCTCCAGCAGCTGCAAAATGCCATTCTCACGAGTAGCGTCCCACAGTTCGTGCTCGAGGCGATCAGCTACGCCCTCGATCTTCGTTCGAGTGATATCCATATTGAACCGGAAGAACATACTGTTCGCGTCCGCTACCGCGTCGATGGTGTGTTGCGACAGATTGTCGAATATCCGCCAAATATGCATCCAGCAGTCATTTCTCGCATTAAAATTCTTGCCAATCTGAAGATTGATGAACAGCGTATTCCGCAAGATGGTCGTGCGCAGGTGACGACTTCGGATGGCCGCACGATGGATCTTCGTGTTTCGACTTTTCCAACCGTGAATGGCGAAAAAGTCGTGATGCGTATTCAGGATAAATCGCGAAAAATCGCTGATGTGAAAGAAATGGGTATGGATGGGAATAATCTGAAATATCTGGAAGAGGCTTTGGGAAGTCCAAACGGAATTCTTCTCACAACCGGTCCGACCGGTTCGGGTAAAACGACGACTCTGTACTCCTGTCTTCAACGCTTGAATACCGGCGATGTCAACATTTTGACTATTGAAGATCCCGTTGAAATCCAAATGGATGGCTTGAACCAGAGTCAGACTCACAGTGAAATTAACTATACTTTTGCGGCGGGCATGCGCTCGGCGCTTCGTCAGGATCCGGACATCATCATGGTTGGTGAAATTCGTGACAAAGAAACAGCTGAAATTGCGATCGAAGCATCTTTGACGGGTCATCTCGTGCTGTCGACGCTGCATACCAATAGCGCCGTGGAGAGTTTGACGCGTATCGAAAATCTCGGCGTTGAGCCATTTCTTGTCTCTTCGACCGTGGAAGTCATTATCGCCCAGCGCCTGGTGCGAAAATTGTGTGATAGTTGTAAGCAGCCGGCGGGGGCTGCGGCTGGCGTTTCACCTGAATTGCTCGCGCAGATCGACAAAGCAGTCAAAGGCATTTCTGCGAAACTTCCGATCGATGAAGCGACCGTCAATGCGCGACAATTTTTTGTGGCGAAGGGCTGCGAAAAATGCGACAACATCGGCTATTTCGGCCGTATGGGGGTGTATGAAGTCATGCGCATGAATAACGACATTCGCAAAATGATCTTGAGCCACGCATCGTCGATCGACATTGAACGCGCAGCCATCACTTCCGGAATGGTCACGCTGGAGCAGGACGCGCTCGTCAAAGCGCTCAAAGGCATTACTTCTCTGGAAGAAGTCTACAGCGTGGTTCGTAAAATTGAATACTCTTAATATATGGCACTTTTTGATACACCAACTTTGGGAAACACAGGGAGTGCCGGAGCAGGCGCGGGTTCCAATAGTGGCACATTTTCTCTCCAGCCAGCGCAGAATATTCAGCTCAATGACAAACCGATTCAGCTCAACATTGCAGAGATCAGTTTGACGAAAAAACTCATCGAACAACAAAAAATTAAGCAGGGAAAACTCACCGGAAATCCGATCCTCGACGCGTTTTACCGCTTGAATGACTGGCTCATCGATCATTCCACCATCAACTTCCAGGATAAGGCGACTTTTTTTCGTCTTTTGGCGGTGATGATTAATGCCGGAGTTCCGCTGATCCGCGGCCTCGATACGCTTGCGGCGCAGATGTCGCATAATGTGAAATTGTCGCGCGTGATTTTGGAAATGGCGCGCAAGATCGAACAGGGCCGCAGCCTTTCGGACGCGATGCGCAGTTATCCTGATATTTTTGCGGAAGCGCAGATCGGTATGGTGAAATCCGGCGAAGCGACAGGTCAGCTCAACCAAATTTTGGGTGAGATTGCCACACAGCTCGAGAAATCTGCGGGCCTTCGCTCCAAAGTTTTGGGAGCACTCATTTATCCGAGTGTCGTGATCACCCTTCTCGTGGCCGTTGTTTTCGTCATCATGATCGCCGTGGTTCCGAAGTTGAAAGACTTTTTCGGACAAAGTGGTCGGGCACTTCCACTTCCGACACAAATTCTTCTTTCGACGAGTGATTTTTTTGTCACTTATTGGCCAATTGTGGTGATGGGCGTCGTGGGCTCTGTGCTCGCGCTGAATGCCTGGAAAAAAACTCCGATGGGCCGCTATGAATGGGACGGGTTTCTTCTGAAAATTCCTTTCATCGGCATGCTTTTCAAAAAGTCGATTTTGGCTGAATTTATGCGGCAATTTAGCGACCTCCTCGGGAGCGGAATTCAGGTCACACAAGCGCTTCGTATCGCTGCAGGATCACTTTCCAATGATGTGTACCGCAAGCGCCTCGAACTCGCCGCGACGGATATTGAACAAGGTATTCCACTCGCCGAAACCTTGAATGATCCCAAGCTTTTTCCGGGGATGATCGTGAATATGTTGCAAGTGGGTGAGCAGACGGCACATTTGGATGTGGTGAGTGAAAAAGTTGCGGATTATTTTGACACGGAAGTCGATGCGATGGTCCAGGGTCTCACGAAGGCTTTTGAACCTTTTATGCTCGTTGTGATCGGTCTTGTCGTCGGTGGCATGGTCGCCGCCGTGATGCTTCCGATTATGGATCTTTCCAATATGAGTGGGAATTTGTAAA
>CAZFSD010000020.1:0-17655 GCA_964521465.1 uncultured Candidatus Peribacteria bacterium
GTAATCGCTGCTTGACGAACTTGGTTCAAGTACAAAGTCAGGTCGTCGATGAATTCGGAAGCGTTGTCGGTCGCATTGCGCATCGCGAGCATGCGTGCAGAGTGTTCTGATGCCGCTGATTCCTGCACGGCCTGGAAAACCTGCATTTGGGTCAACTGCGGAAGCAAATTGCCGAGAATCGCACCTGGAGACGGTTCATAGAGATAATCCGTCGCATCATTCATACTTTGTGCGCCACCTTTCATGTGATCAAAGAGCTTGAGCGCCGTGCCCATTTCCATGACCGACTTTTTTGAGAAAGGAAGAAGTTGATAGGCCGTTGGTTTTTGTGAAAGTGCTGAGAAAAAGTGTTGATACAAAAGATATACTTTGTCATAGGTGGAATCGGTGTAGAGGTCCATGACCATCTTTCCAATTGGAAGAACCTGGCTCGTCTTGGCACCACTCGACATTGCCGGAAAAGAAGCGAGGATATTACGGCCCATGCGAGCCAAAAATTCCTGTCCTCGTTTTCCAACGGTGACATAATCCACAGTCACGCCTTCCGCCTTGAGCATTTTTTCATGCTCCACGAGTTTCTTGAAAAGCATGGTATTGAAACCACCGCAGAGTCCACGATCTGAAGAGAAAACCACGACCAAGACTTTTTTCACATCGCGCTTCTCAAGAAGAGGATGAGAGAAATTTTCTGCACGATCAGCAAGCTGCGTGAGAAGCATGAGTGCCGTTGAGGCATAGGTTCGCATCGAAGTCGCCGCAGATACCGCTTTTTTCATTTTTGCCGCAGACACCAGTTCCATGGCTCGCGTAATTTGGCGCGTTGAGCGGATGGATTTAATTTTTCTTCGTATTTCGCGACTGGAAGCCATAAGTTAGGAGAAATTTAGGAGACGGAACTATTGTTTATTCTTGAAGAAAGATTTGAAATCCTCAATGACTTTCTTGAGTGCTGGTTCGATTTCCGGAGTAAATTCTTTTTTCTCACGGAGCTCCGTCATAAGTTTACTTTCAGCGGTGGAGAGATGATGGAAGAAAGCCTTCTGGAATGCACTAATATCTTCTACGGCCACATCATCCAGGAAGCCATTGACCGCAGCGTAGAGAATAGAAACCTGTTGTTCTACCGGCGTTGGTTCGTACTGTGGTTGCTTGAGAACCTCCGTCAGACGAGCACCACGATCAAGCTGGCGCTTGGTGGCGGCATCGAGATCGCTGCCGAATTGAGCAAACGCTGCCAAGTCGCGATATTGAGCCAAATCCAGACGAAGTTTTCCAGCTACTTTTTTCATAGCCTTGATCTGAGCGGCAGATCCCACGCGAGAGACGGAAAGACCCACGTTGACCGCCGGACGAATGCCCTTGTAGAACAAATCCGATTCAAGATAGATCTGTCCATCCGTAATTGAAATCACGTTCGTCGGAATGTAGGCAGAGACATCGCCTGCCTGCGTTTCGATAATTGGAAGTGCCGTCAAAGAGCCTCCACCGAATTCTTTCGAAAGACAGACTGCGCGTTCAAGAAGACGAGAGTGGAGGTAGAAAATATCACCAGGATATGCCTCACGACCTGGTGGACGCTTGAGAAGCAGCGAAATTTGGCGGTAAGCCCAAGCTTGTTTGGAAAGATCATCGTAAATCACGAGCACATCTTTTCCCTGATCCACAAAATACTCACCGATAGCACAACCGGCGTACGGAGCGAGGAATTGAAGTGGAGCAGGATGAGAAGCACCGGCAAGAACCACGGTGGTATATTCCATGGCGCCATGTTTCTCGAGTTCTGCGACGATCTTTGCAACTTTGGATTCTTTTTGACCAATCGCCACATAGATACAAATAATGTTCTGACCTTTTTGATTAATAATCGTATCGACGGCAATCGCTGTTTTTCCTGTCTGGCGATCCCCGATGATAAGTTCGCGCTGACCACGACCGATCGGAATCATGGCATCAATGGCGCGAATACCGGTTTGCATCGGCTGACTCACGCTGCGGCGAGTAATAACACCCGGAGCCACTTTTTCCACCGGATAAAACTTGCTGGCATTGATAGCACCTTTTCCATCAAGAGGCTGACCGAGAGCATTCACCACGCGACCCACGATAGAGTCACTGACAGGAACCGACAAAATACGCCCCGTTGACTTCACGACATCTCCCTCCTGGATACCCTGACTCTCACCAAGAATAACCGCCCCAACGGTGTCTTCTTCGAGATTCAAAGCCCATCCCAAAGTTCCATTTGGAAATTCCACCACTTCCGACGCCTTCAAGTCTTTGAGCCCGGAAAGGCGAACAATTCCATCACCCACTTCCAGCACGGTGCCGACATGTTCGGCATTTGGCTGAGCGCGGAAAGATTCGATGTGCTTTTGAAAAGTCTGGAGAACAGTATCGGTTGCTGGGGACATAAAGGGGGAAATAAAAGGGGAAATAAGAAGTTAAGGAGGAAGGAAAGGGGATGTTTGAAGGTTTAGAGTTCGGTTGCCAGTTGTCGTTTGAAAGCTTCGAGTCGTCCGCGCAGAGTTCCGTCATACAAATCATCACCAACACGGAGGGAAACTCCACCTTTGACCGTAGGATCAACATGCTGCTGAATCGTGACTTTCTTGCCAAGTTCTTTCGAGAGGCGGGACTCAAGATGAGTCTGCAGCTCTGGAGAAAGCGTCTGTGCAACAGTAGCGATGACGGTCGATTCGCGGTGTTTTTCCTGCCATACTTCGCGAGCGATGGAAAGGATTCGGGGAAGAAGTCGTTCCTGGCGATTTTTCCGAAGTGTTGTCAGAAAGTTTCCAGCAAACGCCTCGCTTGAACCCTGCTTATCCAGCAGATCTACGAGGGCAGTAGCGTATTGTCGAGCAGTCAGTCGCACGGGAAAGAAAGGATAAAGAATTATTTGCGGAAAGAGGAAACAGCACTTTCCATGAGACGCTTCTGATCGGCATCAGAAAATTCTTTTTCAAGAATTTTCGCAGCACCCATCACAATGAGTCGAGCAACTTCACGCTCAACATCTTTGAGCATTTTCTGTTTCTCGAGCTCAATTTGAGCTTTTGCCTGATGAAAAATGAGCTCTACCTCCTTTTTACCAGATTGCAAAATTTCCTGTTTGACAGCCTCAGCCTGTTTTGAAGCCTTTTCTGTCATTTCCAGAGACTGCATTTTGATCTTTTCAATGGCTTCCATTCGAGTTTTTTCGATGTCCATCAAAAGTTTTTCTGCTTTTTGCGAATCTTCAACACTTTTGGCGATCATCGTACGACGATTCTCCAGAAGTTCCAGAAGAGGTTTAAACGCAAATCGCTTCAAAACCCAGAACAAAATGGCAAAGTTTACAATCTGAGCCGCAATCAGTTTCCAATCGATACCGAGTTTGGTGATGAGTTCCATGAGAAATGAAACGAGAGATTAAACGAATTTGATGATAAGAGCAACAACGAGAGCGTAAATAGCGATAGCTTCCGTGAAGGCGATAGCGAGCACCATTGCTGTCTGAATTTTAGAAGCAGCTTCTGGATTGCGGCCGATAGCGTCCATAGCATGGCTTGCGAGTTTACCGATAGCCATAGTTGGCCCGAAACCACCGAGAACGATAGCAAGGGCGACGAAAAGATTCTTGTCCATAAAAAGATAAAAAAGTTAAGAAATAGATTGGGGTTGATGAGAAGAATGTCCATGCTCTTCATGGTCTCCGTGCGGAGTTGCAGCCATTTTCAAGAATACGAGTGTCAAAAGACAGAACACGAGTCCTTGAACGAGACCGACGAAAAGCTCGAGACCATAGAAAGGAAGAGGTGCAATAAATGGCAGGAGGAAACCGATAACCGCGAGAAGAACCTCGCCGGCAAAGACGTTTCCATAGAGACGGAAAGTAAACGAAATAATCTTGGCAAACTCAGAAACCAGCTCCAATAAACCCACGAAAGATCCGATAGGATCCTTGAGAGGATTGACGAAAAATTTCCCGAGATAATGGAAGGTTCCAAGTTGTCCAATGCCAATAACCTGACTCATAAACACAGAGATGATCGCGATCGCCATGGTCATATTCACATCAGAATATGCAGAACGGAAAAGCGGAACTAAAATCGTATGCCCCTCATGTTGTTCATAGAAACCAATACTGCCAACACCCGGAAGGAGTCCGAACCAGTTTGAAAATGCGACATACAGGAGAATAGTTGCACAAAGACCAAAGAAAATTTTCGTCTGTTTCGTATTTTGAACAACGCTTTCAAAAAAGTTAAAAATGCTTTCCACGACAAGTTCGATAAAATTCTGAAATTTTCCAGGAACAAGGCTATATTTTGTTTTTTTCAGTTTCCAGGCAATGAAAACAAAGAAAAGAACTGTGAGCCAAGACATGATGAGTGAATTTCGAATTTCAAAACTTCCGATATGGCCAATGGTCTCAGAGTAAATCGTTGGAGGAGCAAAAGTCGAAGTCTCATGCACGGCCTCACCAGAGACAGGCTCTGCATGAGCAGTATTTGTTTCCGGTGCAGCCGTCGTAGCGGCGACATTCGTTTCTACAGCGGTATTTTCAGAAGAAGTGTTCATAATTTATTGAAGTTTCGAGATGAGGTCTTTCATTTTACGAGAAATGAAGAAAGCCGTCACGATCAGGGCAAATCCAATACCAATCAAGAGAAACAGAGGAGAGGTGGTATAGGTTTTGTCCAGATAAGCGCCACCAAATCCCAGAATGACAATCGGAAGGGCGATAATATAGCCGAGATCCCAGGCGACAGCGAGGGCTGTGAGCCAGCCTGACTTTTGAGATTGTTGGGAAGGCTTATCCATACAAAACGAGAAGATGAGAAAGAACGAATTTATGAGTTCGAGGAACCAGGAGAAGCTTTGCGGCCACGATGACGACGAACCGTTTTGAGACGAGCTGTTTCGCGTTCCAAAAGTGCAGACATATGAGTAAATGCTTCGCTGTCCTGTCGAACTTCCGTCATCGCTTTTCGAGCGGCCTCATGAGCTTTTTCAATATCGGCTTCTACAAGCTCATCAGCGCGATCAGCACTGTCGGCCAAAACGGTCATGCCACGATGATCGACTTTTACAACTCCATTCGAACACGAAAGAAATTGCTCCGTGCCGCCCTTCATAAGTTTCATCACGCCACTTCCAAGCATGGTGACAAGCGGAATATGGCCCGTGAGAACCGTAATTTCGCCATCTGGAGTGGGAAGTGAAACGGAGTCCACATCATCCTGATACACAATGCGTTCGGGAGTGATAAGAGAGAAAGAAAACAAGGGAAAAGAAGGATTATTCGTTAATTTGATCAATAGAACCTTTCATGTAGAAAGCGGACTCAGGCTTGTCGTCATGTTTCCCCTGGAGAATTTCATCGAAACCACGAATTGTTTCAGCCAAAGGAACATATTCACCTTTGCGGCCTGTAAAGCCTTCCGCCACATGGAATGGTTGTGACAGGAATCTCTGTACCTTGCGTGCACGAGAAACCGCGAGTTTGTCTTCTTCCGAAAGTTCTTCCATACCGAGAATGTTGATGATATCCTGCAAATCTTTGTATCGTTGCAACACTTTCTGCACCGCGCGAGCCACGCGATAGTGCTCTTCACCGATAATTTTCGGATCGAGAATGGTCGAAGAAGAATCGAGAGGATCCACTGCCGGATAAATACCGAGCTCTGCCAATTGACGAGTCAAAACGACCGTTGAGTCGAGATGGCCGAAGGTCGTCGCAGGAGCTGGATCTGTCAAATCATCCGCAGGCACATACACCGCCTGAACCGAAGTAATAGAACCCTCCTGAGTCGTCGTAATGCGTTCCTGGAGAGAGCCCATTTCGTTCGCGAGTGTTGGTTGATAACCCACGGCGGAAGGAATGCGTCCGAGAAGTGCGGAAACCTCGCTACCAGCCTGTGAAAAGCGGAAAATGTTATCCACGAAGAAGAGCACATCTTGTTTTTCTTCATCACGGAAATACTCAGCCATCGTCACTCCGGTGAGAGCAACACGAAGACGAACACCCGGTGGCTCATTCATTTGTCCGAAGACAAGGCATGTTTTGTCGAGAACGCCGCTATCTTTCATTTCATGGTAGAGATCGTTTCCCTCACGAGTTCGTTCGCCAACCCCGGCAAACACCGAGAAACCTCCGTGTGCTGTGGCAATGTTATGAATCAATTCCGTCACGATGACCGTTTTTCCGACACCAGCACCACCGAAAAGACCGACCTTACCACCCTTCATGAAAGGACAGATGAGATCCACAACTTTGATACCCGTCTCGAAAACCTCTGTTTTGGTCGATTGACTCGTAAATTTCGGAGATGGTCGATGAATAGAATATTTTTTCGCCGTTTTCAATTCTTTCGAAGCACCATCAATCCCTTCACCGAGCACATTCACCATGCGACCAAGAACTTCGCGACCAACAGGAACACTGATCGGAGCACCCGTGCGTACAACCGGAGTGCCGCGTTGGAGACCATCCGTAGGACCCATGGCAACGCCACGAACCTGATTGCTGCCGAGATGCTGTTGTACCTCCAAAATCAAAACCTGTTTGTCGAATTCAATGCGAAGCGCCTCATAAATGGCCGGAAGATCATTTTCGTCAAAAGCGATATCCACGACAGGTCCGATAACCTGAGAAACGCGACCTGTACCCTTCGTCACTGGAGTCATTGTTGGTGCCATAAAAGAGAAAAAAGCTAAATTTTGAAACGCCGAAATTGTAATAACATATCCCCAAAAAAACAAGCCAAAGCGGGTTGACTTTTGTCTGCTCTATGGGGGAAGTAGACGAACAGGACTCTGCTCGTCAAAATCAAATCAGCTTCGCTCTCCAGTTTTTTCTCGCTCTCGTTGTTCGAGAATTTGAATTATCTCACCATGTGGAAGGCGATGAGTATATCCCTCGCGTCGATAATCAGCATATTTTTTCCCCCAGATGGCAGGAGGGAAGTAATAATCGAAAAGATTTTGAAATTCTCGCTGTGGAATATAATGAGCTCGATGACTCGTATCAGTAAAATCGCTGGAAGCAAGAAGATATTGTTCAAGATTATTCCACATTTGAGTTTCAAAAGTGACTTCCGTCTGATCCATCCTCCTCTGAAATGGTTCACTGCTATCAGTGCTAGAAAGTTTTTTCCTGCGAGAGAGAATAGCACGAGCAGAAATAGTAAAAGGTCTTTCTTTGGAGAATTTTGCTGAACCGGGTCCGCGTCTTCGCGTGTCCGCCCCTTCGCGTCCCAGTTTTCTTTCTTCAGCCTTATCTTCCACCTTGGCACAGGAATAATGTCCATAAAGATAATTTTTCATAAGTTCACTCGATTTCTTCTGCACGTTCGGAGAATCTCCCGCCGGGATGAGCGTCCATCTCAAGGGATCGGTAACTTCCTTGTCACGCAAAAGACTGGAGATGGAAGCTTCAGCTCCTTTGGCATGGAAAAGATGTTTATCTCCGGAGAAAACCCAAAAAGCCGCCCCCTCACGACCATCGCCATTATGCGGGATAGAGAAGGTGATTTTTTTGAAGTATTTGGTTTCAACCGGAAGGAGGACGAAATACTTTTCGCGACCATTCTCATCCGTGATAATTTCGAGGTCGAGTTGCTGAAGTTGTCCAAGGTTCGAGAGATAATCCTGATCATCGATATAATCGAGATGATATGCGGGTGAGCCACCCACGGGATCACCAGATACATCAATTTCATATTTGACGCGATAATGAACTGGGTGAAATGAGATGATCTCGGCCCTGGAAATTTGAAGATCGTAAGAGATATGCTGCTGAAGCTTGTCGCGATTGAGTTTTCTGTTTGCCACCTCAGGGGTATTGAGCTTCGTACGCATAAAGAGAAGATGGTCGAACATTCGTCGTGCAACATGCCGGATCATTGCTTCGGAGTATTGTGGACGAGCCTCAGGAGCAAGATATTGAGGATATTGCTCGAAAAAAATCGCAGGCCGTACGATGCAGGAAATAATAAATCGGATATCGCGGCACTTGAGAAGTTCTTGGGGATAGACGCAGTCTCGACTCATGTTGGTACCCTGTTTAAATTCCAGCGCTCTTTGAAAAGAATAGCGTATTTGCTTCTCGACACTCTCAAGGCCACAGGCGATATCCTGGAGAATCTCCTCATCCGTGAAAAAATCGGATTGATCAGGATCAGTGTCTTCTTCCGGAGAAGGACCATAGTTGAAAAAGGCGCGAAGTTTTTCCATATCCCCATTGCCGCTTTTATTAGTATCGAAATTTCCAAAATCTCGCTCAAAGGAAATCCAGGATTCATCGGGATAGAGGTGTTGTCGGAGCTGTTGTGGTGTCAAGGTGCCAAGAATATCAACGACGCGATAGGAGCTGCGTTTTCTTTTGTTGAGAATGGGTGGGAGAAAGTATTGTTGAAAAAAGGAATCAAAATCAAAGTCCTGATGAAGAATGGACGCAGAAGATGTATGAGGCGGAGAAACGGCATCAGGAGTAACGCCCGCAATATGATTCCGGGTGCTGCTTCGTGCTTGGTGGATATGGCTAAAATCAGCAATGCGATCATAAAGGAAATTATAGAGATCATCGAGGTTGTAGGAAGTGCCATGGAGAAAGTCAATAAGTTCGCTGAGAACGGCCTTATCAACACGCGCAATACCTTCAGAGTCAAACGAAAGAACACGGCGAAAAAGGCACTCGGTAAGAAAATGTTCCCGATCCCTTTCAAAAAACGAGAGAAATACTTGATCGGCAATACGGGAGGATTTGAAATCAATAGCATCCACAAGAGCTGCAACAAGCGCATCATCAAAGAGAGAAGCAAAATCAATAAAAGGGTGCGCGACGCGTTCAGTCTGAATCCAATCATGGAGCGTTGGGTGATCGTGAGTTTTATAATGCTCAATAAAAGCCCGAAGCCGGACATAGGCATCTGCTCTTGCGACGGGAGTTTCAGGGGCTAGGAAAGTCGCCGCAGGAGGGATATTTTGGCGCAGAGCATCGACAAAACCTCGGACAAGAACAGCAGAAACGCGTTTTTGTGGATCACAAAAGTTTTTTTTGAACTCTTCGGGAAACTGTCCCTGGCGGAAGCTGAGAGAGGCAAGATATTCAATCGTTGGGCGAAGCTGTGCTGATTGACCGAATTCCGCAGCAATTTCAGCCAAATCGACAGCATCATCCTTCGGGGCTTGATGACCCAGAGTGAGTCGGTTGTAAGCATATTCCGCAAAAAGTGGTTCCATGGAAGGTAATTATAACACTTTCACGAATTATGTAAATAAAACGCAGGGCAAAGATAAAAAGAAAAAGAAGGATGTCTTACTTACAAAGCTGAATCAGCTCTGCAACACTCATGACCTTCTGCTCTTTCGTGGCATAATCACGAACAGCCACGGTGCCGCCGGACATTTCTTTTTCACCGACGACGAGCATAAAAGGGATTTTCATTTTTTCGGCGTTGCGGATTTTTTTGCTGAGCGAATCGTTGCTGTCGTCGAATTCCACGCGCACGCCAGCGCTACGAAGTTCTGCAACGACTTTTCCAGCGTAATCCAAGAAATCACCACTGACCGGAATCACCCGAGCCGTAACCGGTGCGAGCCATGCCGGAAATGCGCCACCGAAATGTTCGATGACAATCCCCATAAATCGTTCCAAAGAACCAAAAATCGCCACATGCAAAACCGCAGGTCGATGTTCTTTGCCATCTTCACCCGCATAGGTGAGATCAAAATTTTCCGGCTGCGTGAAGTCGAGCTGCACCGTCGTGAGTTGCCACTGACGGCCGAGTGCATCTTCCACCATGAGATCAATCTTCGGCCCATAAAAAGCCGCTTCCCCCTCACCGATAAAATACTCGGAACCCCAGCGCTTGATACCTTCAACGAGCGTTTTTTCCGCACGATTCCACAAATCATTATCACCAAAATATTTATCCGGATTTTTCGGATCACGCACGGAAATACGCGCGGTGTAATTGGAAAAACCAAATTTGTCATACACCTCTTTCGTGAGCCCCAAAATCATGTCGATCTCCGATTCAATCTGATCGTGCCGCACGAAATGATGCGTGTCATCCTGCGTAATCGATCGCACACGGAAAAGTCCATTCACCTCGCCACTTTTTTCGTTGCGATACACGGTAGTATTTTCCGCAAAACGAAGAGGGAGATCGCGATAACTGTGCTGCATCGCCTTATACAACTCGAAATGATGCGGACAATTCATGGCTTTCATCACGAGTTTATCGCCTTCCTCCGTCTCCATCACCGGCATCATCGCGTCATATTTTCCGAGGTGTCCACTCTTCACATACAGCGCGTCTTTCGCAATGTGTGGAATCCACACGAAACTGTACCCGCGTTTTTCTTTTTCGCTACGAATGTATTCTTCCAAATTCCGTTTGAGCTGAGCCCCACGAGGCAGAAGCATCGGAAGACCACCACCCACCACCGGGCTATGCGCAAAAAGTTCCAGCGATTTCCCGAGGAGTTTATGGTCGCGTTTTTTGGCTTCTTCGAGGCGTTTGAGATATTGATCAAGTTCTTCCGCGGTCTCGAAGCACACACCATAGACGCGCTGCAAACTTTCGTTATTGCTGTCGCCGCGCCAGTACGCACTCGCCACACTCATGAGCTGGAAAGCGCCCGTATCACCGGTCGTTTCCGTATGTCCACCGCGGCACAAATCCACAAACATCAATTCATCTTTTTTATTGCGATTTTCATAAAAACTCACGACATCGCTGCCTTCTTTTTTAAACTGTTCGGCAAGATCGACTTTGAATGGTTGTTTTTTGCCCTTCAATTCTTCAATCGCGCTATCAATTTTTTCTTCACGTCGCACAAAAGTCTGTTTCTGTCGGGCAATCTCTTCCATCTTTTTCTGGAGCACTTTGAGATCATCCGGCGTCAGCGGTCGCGACACGCCAAAATCATAATAAAAACCATTTTCAATGACCGGCCCCACGCCCAATTTCGCATCCGGAAGAATGGTGAGCATCGCTTGGGCGAGCATATGGGCGCATGAATGTCGCATGTTATAGAGCTTGTCTTGCTGCGGCACATCGCCACCATGAAGCGTTTTTTCAGAAATTGATCCAGCCATAAAAAGAAAAAGAGTTAACAGTCAAAGCAGTAAAGAACATAGCAAATATTCGAAACCCTGACAATGAATGCTACAATTCCACCATGTATCTCCGCAACCTTCATCTCGAAAATTTCCGAAATCACCGTTTGCTCGACATCGAATTTCCCGGATCGGATCCACTCGTCATTACCGGAAAAAACGGCGAAGGGAAGACAAATATCCTCGAAGCAATCTTTCTTCTCGCGCTCACAAAATCTTTCCGTGCCACCAAATTGGAAACACTCATCCAATGGGGAAAAGATTTTGTTCGCGCGTCGGCAGCGCTCGCGACCCCAGCGGTGAGCACAAGCTCTGATGGTCACGCCGAAGGTTCCCGTACTGTCTCCAGCGACCCGGCCGACTTCGAAGAGATGCAGCTCGAATATTGCCTCGTGAAATCGCCAAAAAAACAGAAAGTTTTCAAACGAAATGATGTTGCGGTTCCCCGCGAACAATTCCTTGGCTCCCTCCGCGTTGTTCTTTTTCGCCCCGAGGACATCAACATGCTGATCCTGGAACCATCACTTCGTCGACAATTTCTCAACACCATCTTCATTCAAAAAGATCCACTCGGTTTGCAAACATTGCAGCTCTATCAGCAAGCCCTCATGCAGCGCAACGCGCTCCTGCAATCGCGGAATTTCTCTGCGCTCGACATCTGGAACGAAAAACTCGCACAAGAAGGTGAAAAAATCCAAGCGGCAAGGGCAGCCTTCGTCGAATTTCTTCAAAGCCAACTTGAGGCCCCGTACACCGTCCATTATTCAGCTTCAAGGCCCCTCAAAACAGCTTTAGAAGAATCGATCGACCGGGACATACGATTTGCGACCACAACCGTCGGCCCTCATCGCGAAGATCTCACATTTCTCTACAACGGCCATCCCATCGCCAATTCAGCTTCAAGAGGGGAGCTTCGCCGCCTCATGATGAAGCTGAAAAAAGCCGAAATCGACTGGCTCACGCACACTTCCGCCGTTTCTACCAAAGCTGCCAATGTCCCCATGATTCTCCTTGATGACATCTTTTCCGAGCTGGATACCGAGGGAAAAGAAGATATTCTCAAGCTGCTCCCCGACACGCAAGTCATCATGACCATCCCCGAAGGAAATCCGATTCCGGAAAGCCTCAGAAGCAGGATGCAGTCATGTTTAAAACTCCATCAAGGGACACTCAAAGGAATATAGACAAAAAACGAAAAAATGCTAGAATTGCTGTTGCTATGAATACGCCAAAAAACAGCATACAAGTGCCAGAAAAAAGGGCAAGCAGGGATAATATGGTCAGAATTTTTGGACCAGAAGTTGTCCAGAAATTTGAGGAGATTTTGGAAAATCAAGAAATTCGCGATGTAGATGGAGCGCTCAAATCGGGGTCTATCGATACAAAAGCAGCCGTCCAATACATCGCAGCAATTCCAGAATTCCAGGATATCATGGAGCGGTTGCGCCAGGCGGCAAGAAGCCTTGGAGAAAACATAAAAAAAACCAATCTCAGGAGTCATATCGACCGATCGTTCACCACGGAAAAAGGGGTAAGGAGAAGATGGCCCAATGTGAACACATGGCCGAAAGTAGCCCTCAAGAAAGATGCGAATTTACTGGCATGCTTGAAGACGGCACAGAGGTTTGTCGAGCATTTCACGGAGAATGAAGAAGGTTCGCACGGAGCAATCTTCGATTTTTTCCTGCAAGAGTCCTTTATTGCTATGATCGGATACATTTTGGAAGCAGTAGAGTCGGAAATAGAAAAAACACCAGATTTCAAGCCGGAGGAAATAGAAAGAATGTTCACAGGAGTACCAACGACAATGGCGACACGGGAACTTTTAGAGAAAGAAGCGAAAGAAATTTCCGATGATCTTCGCAAGCAGAAAAAAACGCAAATAGTTGATCTCGTCAAAAAAGTGGTGATTGATTTTTTTGAAAAAAGAGATGCATTGGAGGAAATGGCGCGATCGGGAAGATTGCCAACCATAACAGAATCCCTGGGTCGAGAAAGAAAAGATTTGATGAAGCGATTGCAGTATTTTGCGCAGGAGATAACAGACGGAAAAATAGACTCAGGACTTCTTGCAGGAGAAAAATCGGAGAAAGCGAAAAATGCCGGAGAGGGTGTTATAAAAGAATACAACGCCCTGCAAGCCGCAGCAATCGGAGAAATATCAGTACTTAAAGAAGTTGAAAAAGCAGAAGAAAAAGTAGAACTCCCGAGTTTCAGAAAAGCGGAAATCACGATTCTTCCGGTCAAAGACAAAGAGCGGGATGGATTTCGCGTAGCATATGTGGACATCACACTTGATAGAAAAAATAAGCACGCCACTACCCTCCGACTCTCGATCTTTCGTGGAGATTATCCAATCTGCATTGGCGAGAGCATTATTCCATTGGAGCAATATGTCAGCAAAGAAACATACGAACTGCTTCGCTACGAAATACTCGATCGCGTACTTCAGAATCTGAAAAATGTGAAAAACGAAAATGAAGATCTTTTATTCGCAAAAACAGAAGCATTCGCAGGAGTTGAAGCGGATGCGGAGAACAGCAGGGCAGAAACAGAGGGATGCACAAACGAGATGCTCGGAGCAGGTCATATCATTTGGAGTTTTCGCAGGGAGGTAAAAGAAGTTCTCAAAACAGGGAAAAAGCCACCGGAAGAGAGCGAAATAAAAGATAAAGAGGTTGGTAAAAAAGAATCGAAAGGCTTTGGAATATTGAAAAATGTGACAGCAAGAAGGGCACTGGAAATCCTGATATCGCTCTCTGGAAAGCCGCCCGTCACAGTCAACGGGAGTCATTTTGGCTTTCAGATGGGGGAGAAAAGAATGTGCATACCTCTCCACCTGGGAGGAAACATCAATCCCTACACCTGCGGGAAAATCTTGAAAGATTTTGGCCTCCTGCAGCGATTTTGCGAGATGCTGTAAAATCCCAGAATGAAGCTGAAAGATACTTCCCAAAAATCAAAAATTATGTTATAATAGACCAATAGGGAAAGCCGAAAGCTCCATTCCGACAAACAGCAAAACCAAAACAAAAAACTCAAAAATGTCCGCAACACTTACTCCAGTTTCCGCACTCACTTCCACCTTCGAGGGGTTCTCCAGCCTTGCTCAGCTTTCGCCATCAGCAATTCTTCAAATTGTGGGTTCTATCGTGCTGGCATTCGCACCCGTTTTTTTCTGGCTCACCATTTTCCGCGGAAAACTTCCGCAAAGTCGCAAACTTCTCCTCTATACCTTCTGTATCGGTGCAACCGCCGTTTTCCCGATTTTGTTCTATAAATATCTCTGGCAATACTTCCCATGGCTCAACGCCTTCAAATACACGGAAGGATTTGCAACCGATGTCATTGGTATCGGCCATATCGTGAGCATCCCCGTCACCGTCGTCCTCACGTTTTTCATCGTGGGAATCATTGAGGAAGCCATGAAAAATGTCGCCGTTCGCATCGTCGACGACGAAACGACAACCCGCGACATCGATGACGCCATCGAACTTTCCATCGTCGCCGCTCTCGGATTTTCGTTCACCGAAAACATCATGTATTTCCACGCCATCTGGATTCAGCAGGGACCGGAAAAACTCCTCCTGCCATTCATTTTCCGCAGCGTGTTCTCATCGTTTGCGCATGTGATGTTTTCCGCAATCTTCGGCTATTTCTACGGCATTTCTTTCTTTGCAAAACCCTACCTTCTCGAAAATCGCCGCACGATCCGCTGGCCACAGTTTCTTCAGCGTATTTTTCACATCGAAAGTGCTGAAATTTTCTCCATCAGCAAGTGGGTCGAAGGTTTTGTCATCGCGACAACGCTCCATGCCATCTACAATATCTTCCTGGAAATGAACTGGACTTTCCTCCTCGTTCCATTCCTCGCCCTCGGCTACGGTTATGTCACCTATCTCCTTCGCAAAAAAGAAAACCACAAAAAATTTGGCTTACTGGTACAGCGCGATGAAGTACCAGCACAAATGCAGCCAGTAGAACAAAAGCCGGTATTGCAGGAAGCTACGGCTCATACAGAATAAACAAAGAATTCCGTCGCACTAAGAAAATTTCGACAAAATCACCATCGAAAAAACAGCCATGCTAATGCCGAAAAACTCAACGATCGACAGTTTTTCTTTGAAATAAAAAACGCCGAGAAGCGTCAGAAAAAGCACCGAACTCACAGAATAAAAAGCGCCCAGTGTCGATAATTTCATCTTCCTCATGAGGAAAAACCATCCAATGCCCGTAAGTCCATAAATAACCGACCCCACGAGCAGAAACTTCCACCCAGAAAATTTTTCGAGAAGCGCGGCATGTTTAATCAGCGCATCAGCAAAAAGCGCAACCAAGTTCAGGCCAACGACGAACGCCAAAGAAGAAAGAAAAGGATGCATGCGAAAATTGTAGCATACGATTTTACCGCCGGCGGCTGAAATCCCTCCCCGCTCACCATTGCTTCCCCACTCAAAACATGCTAGGGTGGCTGGTACCATGCCCGAAAATATTATTGTCAAAGGAGCCCGGCTTCACAATCTCAAAAATGTCAGCGTCGAAATTCCGCGCAACAAACTCACCGTGATGACTGGACTTTCTGGCTCAGGGAAGTCGTCACTCGCATTTGATACCATTTACGCAGAAGGGCAACGCCGTTATGTGGAGAGTCTTTCGACATACGCTCGAAATTTCCTCCAACTCATGGAAAAACCCGATGTTGATAGTATCGAAGGTCTTTCTCCAGCCATTTCTATCGATCAAAAATCCGCGCCTCGCAATCCGCGCTCGACCGTGGGGACCGTGACGGAAATTTACGATTATCTCCGCTTGCTCTTCGCAAAAATTGGTCATCCGCATTGTCCGAATTGCGGCAAAATCATCGCGAGACAGACCATCAGTCAGATCGTTGATATCATTGCGCAGATGCCGGAAGAAAAGAAGATTTTGATCCTCGCGCCGGTGATTCGTGATCGCAAAGGTCGCCACGAAAAAGTATTCGAAAAAATCAAAAAAGATGGATTCGTCCGCGTCCGAATCGACGGGGAAGTGATCAGTATTTTGAACATTCCAGAGCTCGACGAAAACAAAAAACATTCCATCGAAATCGTCGTCGACCGCCTCGTCGTCAAAAATTTCAAAAACAACATGCAGAAGCTCAGTAACGGCGATGAAGTCGAAATGCCCAATCCCGAGCGCACTCGTCTCGCCGATTCCATCGAAACCGCCCTCAAAAACGGCGAAGGCCTCGTCATCGTCAGCGATCACGACAATGGAAAAGATCAGATTTTTTCCGAAAAATTCGCATGTCCAACCTGCAACATCAGCATTGCTGAAATCGAGCCGCGCAGTTTTTCTTTCAACAGTCCTCACGGTGCCTGTCCAACCTGTCACGGCCTGGGTACGAAGCTTGAAATCGATCCGGATCTCGTGATGCCGAACAAAGATTTAACGCTGGCAGAAGGCGCCATTATGCCATGGTCTGCCACAACTTCGCACATCACCTGGTATAACAAAATTCTCGAAGCCGTCGCACGCAGCGAAAAATTTTCCATGCACACCGCGGTGCGCGATCTCAAGCCAGAAGTCATAAAAACGATTCTCTACGGCACGGGCGACAGAAAATACACGATCAACATCGGCAATCCCGCCGCATTTGAAGATGACGAAGGGGAAGATGTTCCGAGTGGCTTCCGCGGCGAGTACTCCACCATTTTTGAAGGCGTAATTCCCAATCTGGAACGCCGCTATTTGGAGACCGAATCCGACTACATTCGCCGAAAAATCGAAGCGTTCATGCGCATTCTCAATTGTCCAACCTGTCATGGCGATCGCCTTCGTCCAGAGGTATTGGCCGTGAAAATCAACGAGCAGTCCATTATGGATGTCTCCAGACTCTCCGTGGCCAAAGCAAGCCTTTTTTTCAAAGGTCTCACGCTCACCGAAACCGAAAAAAAGATCGGAAAACTCATCTTCCAGGAAATCCAGAGCCGTCTGCAGTTTCTCACCGATGTCGGCCTCTCATACCTCACGCTCGAACGCGCCGCAAACACGCTCTCGGGCGGGGAAGCTCAGCGCATCCGCCTGGCCACACAGATCGGCTCCCGACTTTCAGGCGTTCTCTATGTCCTCGACGAACCAAGTATCGGTCTCCACCAAAACGACAACGAAAAACTCATCAAAACTCTCGTTCAACTTCGCGATCTCGGCAACACCGTGATCGTCGTCGAGCATGATGTGGATATGATGAAAACCGCGGATTATCTCATCGATATCGGTCCCGGCGCTGGCAAATACGGCGGCACGGTTATCGCCAAAGGTACGCCCGCAGAAGTGATGAAAGACCCAAATTCCATCACCGGCCAATACCTCTCTGGCAAAAAGAGCATCGTCGTGCCGAAAAAACGCCGCGAAGGTAACGGAAAATTCCTCACCATCAAAGGTGCCACGGAGCATAATCTCAAAAAAGTCAGCGCACAATTTCCGCTCGGCATGTTCATCGGCGTCACCGGCGTTTCAGGATCAGGAAAATCGACTCTCATCAACGACATCCTCGTGAAAAAAGT
>CAZFSD010000021.1:0-17245 GCA_964521465.1 uncultured Candidatus Peribacteria bacterium
ATCTCTTTCACTCGAAACACCGGAAGACCGATCACATTATCGTAATCCCCTTCTATCTTCGTCACCATTTTCCCGCCTGCGCCTTCAATGGAAAAAGCGCCGGAAATTTCGAGTGCATTCGGTTGATATGCCAAAATGCGAACATCATCTTCGCTCATCACTCGGATGTGCAAGCGCGTCAAAACACAATCCGCAAGCTCTCTCATCACTCGCCCGTACGCATCCGTTCGCACCACACAGACGCCCGTATAAACATCAATCACTTTGCCACTCATATTGCGCACGATCTCCATCGCTTCTTCATGCGTCGCGGGTTTGCCAATCTTCACATCCCCATTCATCACAAACGTATCCGCACCGAGAATCACGCTCTCCGGAAAATCTTTCGCGACAAAATTTGCCTTTCCAGAAGCTAAAAAACGCCCAAGCTCCATCGGATCATCGTGCACACTCATATCTTCATGATACCCACTCGTCACGCACACAAAAGGCACCCCAAGTTTCTCCAGAAGAAGTCGTCGCGCCGGTGATTGTGAAGCCAAGATAAGTTGCATAGAACAGGAAATACAGTATCATTTCACCATGCCTCAAACAAATATTTCCCACATTTCTCAGCAGCCATTCACTATTTCTGACCAGGAACTCGAATTTCTCCAACGCATTGGTATTCCACTCCCGACAATTTCTCCGGAGGAGCGTTTTCGCCATCTCATGGCTTTCCGCAATGAGTGGAAACTCTACAAACGAAAATGCGATGCCACCGGCGAAGATATCATCAGCGCTTACCCAACCGACAGCCATTTCACCGTCTACAAAAATGCGTATTGGTGGGGCGATCAATGGGATCCGATGCAATACGGCCGCAATTTTGACTTCACTCGGCCGTTTTTCGAACAATTCGCCGAACTCCAAAAAGCGGTGCCGCGTGAAGGAACATCCGTCTTCAACTCAGAAAACTGCGATTACAACTCTCATTGGCGCATGTCCAGAAACTGCTATTTAAGCTCTCTGGGAGCCAAATGCGAAGATGTCTACTACTCGTACTGGGTCGCCAACGCCAAAGATATTTACGACTCCGGCTACATCAATGACAGCAGTTTTTGTTCGTATTCAATGGACTTGAAAAACTGCTACAACTCGGTCTGCATCAGCGAATGCAACGACTCACGCGACTGCTCTTTTTCCTATCAACTCCAAAGCTGCGACAACTGCATGTTCTCATCCAATCTCGTCCGAAAAAGTTATCACATTTTTAATAAACCTGTTTCGAAAGAAGAGTTCGAAACTTTCAAGACAAAAATCTTCGACGGCTCGTGGAAAACTTGGCAGCAAGCCCACCAGGACTTTCTAAAAATAAAAAGTGAAGCCATCCAGCGCAATCTCCACACGCTGAAATGCGAAAACTGCAACGGAGACCACATCTACAACTCCAAAAACTGCAATTATTGCTTCGATACGCACGACAGCGAAGACTGCGAAAACTCTATTTCTGCCGTCGGAAAAAATATTCACAGTTCGTATTCTGCCGGTTGGACAAGCTGTGAAATGGTGTATTACTCACTCGCATCTCGCGGTTGCACCAACATCGCCTTCTGCAACTACTCATGGTTTTCCGCCAATCTCCTCTACTGCGACAGTTGCGTCAGCTGCCAAGACTGTTTCGGCTGCATCGGCCTGCGCCAAAAGAAATTCTGCATTTTCAACAAACAATACACAGAAGAAGAGTACCGCGAACTCCTACCAAAAATCATCGAACACATGAAGAAAACCGGCGAATTTGGTGAATTTTTCCCACCATACCTTTCGCCCTACGGCTACAACGAGAGTGCCGCACAAGATTTTTTCCCACTCTCAGAGGAAGAAGCAAAACAGCTCGGATTCCAGTGGCGCCCAGAAGACGAAAAATATTACCTCCCCGCAACGCTCAAAGAAATTCCGGACAATATTCACGCCGTCACCGACGCCATTTGTCGTGAAATTCTCGCCTGCGAAAAGTGCAGAAAAAATTACAAAATCGTCCCGCAAGAATGGAAGTTTTACAAAATAAACAGCATACCAATCCCTCGCTGGTGCTCTTCCTGCAGACATCAAGCACGCATGAATCTGCGCAATCCACCCTATCTCTGGGAACGAAGCTGCGCGAAATGCAATCAAAAAATGCATACAAGTTTCAGACCGGAAAGCCAAGAAACCATCTACTGCGAAGACTGTTTCCGCCAAGAAGTCTTTTGATGACATCAATCCTTTCGATGGCCGCCCATTGCCAAAACGCAAAAAATACCGGACAATAAAGACATCTCTTCACTCATTCATCATTAACCCTCAATTCTTATGTTCGATACTTTCTCAGCCATGGAAGTCAATTATCTCGCCATTCTCGTCTGCGGCCTGATGTCGCTCGTGCTCGGCTCCGTCTGGTATTCACCCCTCATGTTTGGAAAAAAATGGATGAAATATGCCGGATTCACAGAAGCTGATGCCAAAAACTGCAAGAAAAGCGAAATGGCCCGCATGTATATCTGTACTTTCGTAGCCGCTCTCATCACCGCTTATGTGATGAACTATTTCCTCTTCCTCATTGGCTCAGACACCGCAGTAGCAGGAGCAGAAGTTGGAGTTCTCGCATGGTTCGGCTTCGTTGCCACAGGAGCATTCAGCAGCGTTCTTTTCGAAAAAACCAAGTTCGGCCACTATCTCATCAATATCGGATACACCCTGGTGCAATTCGTCATCATGGGAATGATCCTCGCAGGATGGCATATGTAAGCCGTCAAGTAGTACACCGCAACGCCAATGACCAAAGATAAAAAAATCGGATCAGAAGTTCTCGCAAAGAACAAAAAAGCGTTTGCGGTGTACGAAATTCTGGAAAAAATCGAAGCAGGCATCGTCCTCAATGGCGGCGAAGTAAAATCCATCCGCTCAGGAAAAATAAATCTCAAGGGGAGCTTTATCGATGTGCACAATCAAGCGGTCTGGCTCAATAACGCCCACATCAGTCGATATAAATACGACACGACCTCGGAATTGGCGGAAGCACGGAAACGCAAAATACTCCTCCACGAACGAGAAATGATACATCTGGAAAATCAGCTCAAAACCAAGGGCATCACTGCAATTCCCCTGGAAATGTACAACAAAAAAGGCCTTATCAAGGTCCTTATTGGCGTCTGCAAAGGAAAAAAACTCCACGACCGCCGCGACGACCTCAAGAAAAAAGCTCAAACAATGGACATCAAACGAGCCCTCAAAAACTTCAAATAATTCAGTAATCCCGTATTCATGAAAAATCCGCAACTTGTTCACGAACAGATAATCCAGGCTATTCGTGACTTTTTCGAAAAAAATAATTTCGAAAAAGCCGTCATCGGTCTTTCCGGTGGTATCGACTCTTCTCTGACGCTCAAGCTCGCAGTCGATGCACTCGGCGGAAGTAACATCACGGGACTCCTCATGCCAGAAAACGGCATTACACGAGACGAGAACATGTATCACGCCAGAGGTATGGCGGAATTCCTCGGAGTCAAAACGCATTCCATTCCCATCAATCGTTTCATCATGGAATTCGGAATTCTCCCGTGGAAAGGAAATGCATTTGCCCAAATGAATGTGAAAGCCCGTATGCGCATGGCGATTCTCTATCACTATGCCAATACGCATCAGGCACTCGTCCTCGGAACCTCCAACAAAAGCGAAATTCTCCTCGGCTACGGCACCAAATTTGGCGATTTCGCCGCCGACCTCGAAGTTCTTGGACAGCTCTATAAAGACGATGTCTACGACCTGGCGCGCTACCTGGAACTTCCTGACGAAATCATCAAAAAAGAACCAACAGCAGAACTCACACGCGGCCAAACCGACGAAATGGAACTTGGTGCTTCCTATCGCGAACTCGATCCTATCCTGCGCAAACGCGATCTGGGCGCTCAGGCTCTCCTCGAAAAAGGCATTAATCCAGGACTGATCCACAAAACTCTGCATCGCATCGAAGAAAATCAGCACAAAACTCTCCCGACACCCATCATCCATATTCCAGCTCTCGAAGACCAAATCTAATCGCTACCCATGCCTAAAAGTAAAAGTCACAACTGTCTCTTCATCGGCCGATTTCAACCATTTCACAACGGACATCTCGACGCTCTTCAGCAAATTTTAAAACACGAAAAAAATGTTATTATCATGATTGGAAGTGCTCAATACCACGACGCATCAGGGCAAAAGAGTCCCATCGGAGAAGAAAACCCTTTCAATACCTCGCAGCGTATTCAGATGATCGAAAAAAGCCTGAAACAAGCGAAAATTTCAAAATCGAAATATATGATCATACCGGTCTGGAACATCGAAAATAATGAAAAATGGCCGACTCACATCGACACCATCGTACCACCATATGAGTACGTCTACACCGGATCCAAAAGAACAGAAGATCTCTTCAAAAAATACAGCAAACATCCAGTGAAAAAAATCACCTTCCGCAAAAAAATCACCGCCACCGACATCCGAAAACGCATGCAGGAAGGCAAAAAATGGACACACCTCGTCCCGGAAGCAGTGACAAAAATTCTCACGCATATCTCTTAATCTCCCAGTATGAATCCGCATATTTTTCGAGCCTACGACATTCGCGGCATCGCCATCGATGACACCAAAGAGCCAGACCTCACACCCGAAAGCATCAAGCTCATCGGCAAAGGTGTCGGCACCTATTTTCAAAAGAATTACGGCACGAATTTCGATTCGCTTCGGCCCGAGCAGGGCACCCCGGACACTCCGCTTCGCTTCGTCGTCGGAAGAGATAATCGCCTCACGAGTGAAGCGCTTCAACAAGCCTTTATCGAAGGACTCCTCGAAACCGGATGTCATGTCGTAAACATCGGTCTCGCCACATCACCTATGGTGTATTGGGCTACCTGTGCGCTCGAATTCGACGGTGGAATCAACATTACCGCAAGCCATAATCCAAAACAGTACAATGGCGTCAAAATCGTCGCCAAAAATGCACATTCTGTGTGTGGGAAGGAACTTCAGGAAATTCTTTCGATGATCCAAAGCGGAAATTTCATCGACAACAAGGGACAAAAAGGAACTCTTTCCAAACAAAGCATCACCGACGAATATATCAAAGATCTCTGCGCTCGAGCATCGCTCGGAAGATCCATGAAAGTCGTCGTCGATGCCGGAAACGGCGTCACTGGCCTTTTCGCCGAAAAACTTTTCAAAACATTCGGCTGCGAAGTTACTCCCCTTTTCTGTGAACTCGACGGCAATTATCCCAACCACGAAGCCAATCCAGAGGCTGCAGAAAATCTCATCGACCTCAGTAAAAAAGTCCAAGAAACAAGCGCCGACATCGGCATCGGTTTTGACGGCGACGGCGACCGCGCCGGAATCATCGATGAAAAAGGCGACTATCATCCGGCCGATCAAGTCCTGCTTCTCCTCGCGCAAGATCTCCTCACGCGCATTCCCGGCGCGCAAATCGTCTTCGATGTGAAAGTCTCACAAACCCTCATGAGAGGCATCAGAGACGCCGGTGGTGTGCCAGTCATGAGTAAAACCGGCCACTCATTCATCGAAACAAAAATGAAAGAAATTAAATCGCCACTCGGCGGTGAAATCAGCGGCCACTTCTTCTTCGGAGAAAATTATTACGGATTCGACGACGCTTTTCTCGCCGCACTCCGATTCATCGACATGGCTTCCAAATCAGGAAAAAAAGTCTCAGAACTCTTCGAGCAAATTCCAAAAACCATCGTCACCCCAGAATTCAAAGCCCACTGCCCAGACGACAAAAAATTCAAAATCGTCGAAGAAGTTACGAAAGAAATGGAGAAAAAATATCCCTGCATTACGATCGACGGCGTCCGCGTCAACTTCGATACGACCACCTGGGGGGCCGTCCGCTGCTCCAACACAAGCCCAAATCTCACTCTCCGTTTCGAATCTTCCACTCAAGAAAAACTCGACAACGCCCAGAAAATTTTCTCCGAAGCATTAAAAAAATATCCGGAGGTCGATATGAGCTGGTACACGAAAACTTGACGAAACAAAAGAGATGGTCATAAGATAGAGGCACATATCGGCCAAAACATGAAGGATAAAACGATTCAATGAGATATCGCCTTTCGCAGGAAAGGGTGCATTTTTCAAATTTTATACTTTTTTCTCTATCACCCCATATCATCCTATGATTCATCGATTCATCAAAAAAACAGTGGCAGCCATAACGCTCACCACCTGTCTCTTGACATGGACCGCACAAACCGCAGGAGCACAATCAGCCAGACAGCCGGAAACAAGTCCAAAAGAAGCTCGACCAACGGAAACATCGTCCACTCTGCCTCCGCAAGAAGAAAGACTTCCAGATTTTCAAAGAAGAAGTTCGCCACCAGGTGAACTTCCCTCTTTCGAAAAAATGCCGGACAAACCAGCTCCAGAATACAAAAAAATTGATGAACCAAAAGCAGAAGAAAAAAAATCTGACGCACCCCTACCGGTCGAAAAAGCAGAAAACAAAGAAACAAAAACCATGCAAGCCGCAGTACAAAGCGGAGATACCGGGGACAATACATTCAAATATTCATCATGGACAAAAAATAATTCCACCATCAATTTACCACTGCCCGAAAACGACGCCGTCCAGGGTTCGATGAATTATCGCTATCCCATTTTTACTCCACCGGGACGAAATGGCATGGAACCAGGAATTCAGCTCAGCTATAGCAGCGCCAATAATCAAGATAGCGAATGGGGATATAGCTGGTCCATCTCCATTCCATCGATCGAACGCATCAATAAGACAGGAAGCAATAATCTCTACAGCTCAAACTTTTTCAATTCATCGCTCAGCGGAGAACTCGTCAAAACAGGAGAAGTAACCTACGGAGCAAAAGAAGAAAATGGAACATTCTTGAGCTACACTTTCGCAAACAACATCTGGATCGTAAAAGACAAAAAAGGAACCACTTATACATTCGGAAACACGGCAGGATCACGGCAGGATAATCCAGTCAACACCGCACAAGTGTACAAGTGGATGCTCGAAGAAATCCGCGACACAAACGACAATTTCGTACGATACGAATACTTCAAAGATGCAGGTCAAATCTATCCATCCAAAATTTTTTATACCGGCCACGGATCGCAAGACGGTATTTTTGAAGTAGATTTTACGCATACACAACGAAATGACATCGTCACGAGTTATAAACCGACTTTTGCCGTCACGAGAAACTTTCTCATCAATGAAATTGAAACGAAAATCAATGGTTCATGGATAAAAAAGTACACGCTCCAATACATCACCGGTCGCAACGGAAAAAGATCACTTCTCGACTCTATTACGGAAACAAGTCGCGATACACAAGGTGCCATCGCCTCTCTTCCACCGACCCAATTCCAATACGGCAATTTGAAGGACACTCCTATTTCCGAAGGATCTCCAATCTGGGAAGGAAAGGAAACTTGGAATGGAAATGGAGGACCATGGGAAACCCCCGTCGGCCTCAGGTACGAAGGAGTGATCGTCGCCGATGTGAACAGTGATGGACTCATCGACTTCTTACAAAACACCACGATTCAGGCACAACCAAAAAGAAATGCCTATATTCACACGGCAACCGGTTGGAAATCGGATCCTACATGGCTCCCACCACTCGATATGCCATTTTATAATGAGTATAGTAGCGGAGATTACGGCGTAAGAGCTGTAGATATCAATGGTGACGGACGAACCGACCTCATTCGTTCAAATTCCGAAATCGGGAAAAAAGTCTACCTCAACACTGGATCCGGATGGAAAGAAGACACGGATACATGGATAAATTTCAACGGAGCCATACAATTTTCCGGCGGAAATCAGCCATACCGTGACATCGGCGGAAGAATTTTGGACATCAACGGCGACGGACTTCCGGATCTCATCATGGCAGCAGCAAACACTTGGGATGGAAAAATAGAGACAACGGCACAGCTCAACACCGGTTCAGGATGGATCGACACAAACTGGAAATCCCCCGTCAGTTTCGTGGATGGAGCTACACCGATTGAACTCAACGGCGACGGACTTGTCGACCTCATCACCTACAAGGTAGAAATGGGCAAAGATGTTGCAAAGGGAGCCTATATCAATACTGGTTCAGGATGGATCGAAGCACCGCAATTCACGCCTCCAATAAAATTCATCGAAAATAAAGAAAACCTTGGAGTTCGCCCCATCGACATCAACGGCGACGGACTCAGCGATCTCGTCCAATCCACAACAGAATTCAAAAAACTCTTCATCAATAACGGAAGCGGTTGGTCAGAGATCACTGATCCGTACAACAAGTGGCTGAATTTCAACAGCGGTATGTTCACCGCCTACAGCAATCACAGTGACGGCGGAACAGAATCCATCGACATCAACGGCGACGGAACAACGGATTTATTTCAGGCCACACGAGATCCAACGAGTGGCACTCTTGTCACGACACCACTCCTCAATAAAAGTGGGTCTGCAGATGTGATGCAGAAAATCACCTATCCCACCGGCGGGAAAAGCATCATCGAATACAAATCTACCAATCAATACCTCGATGCAAACGGAGATCTGGCAAACAAAAAGCTCCCGACCATTTTCGACACCGTCTGGAAAATGAGCACCGATGATGGATTCGGCAATACATCAACAAAAACATTCAGTTATGAAGGCGGAACCTACTATTTCGGCTCACCATTCGATAAAAAGCTCGCAGGATTTCAAAAGGTCACCGAGATAAACTCCAAAGGGAACAAAATCATCAACTTCTATCATCAAGGAAATGAAAATGACACAGCAAATGGAGAATTCAGTGATCACATCAGCAAGCTCGGGAAATCGTATAAAACACAAATCTTTGACGATCAAAATAAACTTTTTCTGGAATCCATCAAAAAATGGGAAAGGGTTGACCTCACACCAGAAGCGACGAACGACAACAAAAGAAATTTCATAAAACTCACAGCAAAAACTGACCTCACCTACGACGGCAGCATCTCGCATCAAGACAAAGCCGAAACCTATTCCTACGACGATAGTAACGGAAACATGACCGAAGCGACTGAATGGGGAGAAGTCTCAGGAAAAACAGACGGCTCATTCACCGATACAGGTTCCGACAAGAAAACAACGATCATCACCTATGCCCAAGCTCCAGACGGAAAAATATCCGACCAGACTTCCGAAACAACGCAAAAAGACGCATCGGGGAAGATATTCTCACAAATACAGGTGTACTACGACAACAAGCCTCTCGGAACCAGAACAAAAGGCAACATCACCAGTGAAAAGAAATTCTTAAACACATCAAGCGCATTCATCGGAAGAAGCAACACATACAATGATTTTGGACTCACGACATCCACAACCGATGCAAATGGAAACACCATGGACATCTCCTATGACAGCAGTAATCTCTATCCCATGGAAGTAACTGATCCGAAGGGATTCACTCAGCAATTCATTTACGATTTCGGAACAGGGAAAGTACGAGAACAAACCGATGAAAACGGTATCAAAACAATTCAAACACTCGACGGATTTGGCCGCACAAAAACCATATCAAAAAATGGAAATCTTACCGAAGAATATATCTACAACGACACATCGATACCCAAGAGCGTCACCCACATCACCCATTTTACCAGCGCCATGGAAGGCAAGGACATCACCTATTTCGACGGCTTCGGAAAAACCATCCAGAAAAAAACAGACACGCAAATAAATAACGCCTTCGCAACAATACAATTCACCTACAACGGTGAAAATGAATTAATCAAACAAACATTCCCCTTCTTCACCTACAACATAAGCTATTTCGATTCCTACGACGCAGCGCCGGCAACAACTTTCACCTATGACACACTTGGCCGCATGACCGCAGCCACAACACCAACCGGTACCACCACGACAAACTACACGGGTCTGAAAAAAATCGTCACCGATGCGCTCGGGCACTCCAAAAAATACACGACCGATACTTTCGGCCAACTCACCCAAACAACAGAAATTCTCAGCGGCATAGAATACAATACAAACTACTCCTACGACCCAGCCGGCAACCTCACGCGCATCACAGATCCAAAAGGCAACATCCGCAATTTCACCTACGACTCACTCGGCAGACGCACGAGCAGCGAAGATCTGCACACACCAACAGACACCACATTCTCCAAATGGACATTTACCTACGACAATAACGGCAACCTCATCACAGAAAAAAACGCATCGGGAAAAACACGAACATTCACCTACGACTCGCTCAACCGTACACTCACCGAAGATGACTCGGATACAACGAGCATAGATATCATCTCCACTTACGACACCGCACCACTGGGGAAAAAACGCCTTGCCGTCGTCACTCGCACAAGCCCGGATGGAACAGGAATAGAGCACACCACAAAAAGCTCATACGAATACGACGCACTGGGCAATGTCACGAAAAAGTCGACAGGAATAGACGATAAAAACTTCACATCATTCGCAACCTACAACACTCTTGGTCAAAAAACCTCCGAAACAGAAAACGGCATCAAAACCATCTTCACCTACACGGCAACAGGCCTCCTGGACTCCCTGGACCGCGCTCATAACGACGGAAAAGGCGGATTCGGCGCGAATATCAACATCATCACCAAAAAGACTTATAACGCAGCAGGACAAGTTCTCACCGAAAAGGCAAGTGATGGCACCTTCAGTACCTACACCTACGATGCAGTCGGCCAACTCACAAAGAAAAAAACGACCGACGCCTTCGGAAAATCACTCCAGGATCTCGCATACACCTTCGACGCCGTCGGAAATATCACCCAAATCGTAGAAAATGCGCAAACAACGCTCGCGCGAACGGTCGCCTACGCCTATGACGATCTCTACCGCCTGACATCGGTCACGATCACAACAGGAGGAAAAACAGAAACACGGACCTACGCCTATGACATTCTCGGCAACATTCTCACCAAACCGTCGGTAGGAACTTATACCTATGCCGGAACAGACTTCGCCAATCCACACGCCGTTACCAGCATCCTCGACGCATCCGGAAAAACAGAAACATTCTCCTACGACGATAATGGCAATCTCACCAAAGACGGTTCGCGCACCCTTATCTGGAACAGTCGCAACGAACTTCTTCAAGCAACGAAAATTGATCCGCAAACAGGAAAAGTCATCTCCACAACGAATTTTTTCTACGACCACAGTGGCAATCGTGTCATCAAAAAAACCATCTTCGCATCGGGCAGTACAAACACCATCACCTACATCAACGGCTCCTACGAAATCGAACAAAACAGTGGAAGCAGCGACCCAACGCAAAATAACACCATCCACAGAAATTATCTTTCTGATGGCAACAAAGTCGCGCTCACCATTGAGAAGAGAGATGGAATAACAGAAAAACCAATCTCGACGCAAACCGTCACCACCATTTTGAACGACACTTTCGATGATGCGGGAAGCATTGCAAAATACAAAGTTCTCTCAGGCGCATGGAATTACAATGCAGCCGCAAAAGCCTACGCCAGCACCAAAGAGGGTCAAAGCGGGGTCATGGCAACATCGACAGCCGAATCGTCACCTTCTCCGGATTCATACTATGCATTTTCTTTCACACTCAATCTCCCAACCGGAATCGCAAAGAGTAGCGGAAGAGCCGCAGGGATGTTCTTCATGGTTCGCGACCCGGGAAAAACACTCGGGGGGCAAAGTTACGCCCTCATCCAATATGAAGACAAGTTGATGCTTTATAAAAGCTCAGTCATCGCATCGGGAGCCACCGTCATGCAGACGAAATGGACCCTCACACAAAGCATCGGAACAACCAAAACATTCAATTACAAAGTTTTCGTCACGCCAGGAAACGGCCTGGTTCAGATATTCCGCGATGGAGTGCTCCTGGGCTCTTACACCGATCCAGCTCCATGGAAAGGCCAACGCGGCATCATCCTCCTGAACCGCGGCCTCACCGACGCCACCTTCGACAACATCCTCACAACCTTCACCAAAACCGTCACCACCACCCCTCCAGCAACATCCCTCACCCATACCTACCACACCCACACCGACCACCTCGGTTCCTCTTCTATCATCACTCAAGGCCTCAGTATCAATGGTCAGTCCGTGGTTTCCCAGACTGTGGCAGGAGTAAAAACTTTAGGGACCGGAGAAGTCAGTGAAGAGCTAGACAGCTATCCTTTTGGTGAAGAAAGGATCACCACCAAAAACGCCACCTTCGACACCCCAAGAAAGTTCACCGGCAAAGAAACGGACGAAGAACTCGGTCTCATCTATTTCGGAGCAAGGTACTACGACAGCAGGATTGGAAGATTTATTTCGCTGGATCCTCTTCAAGAGAAAGTAGACGAATTAATCAAAAGCTTCGGGAAAATACCTCAAGCGCAAAACTCATATAGCTACGCTGCAAATAACCCGATTATACTCATTGACCCTAATGGAGAAAAAGTAACATTAATGGCTAGAGGATTAGATGCACCAATACCATTCGCGGCCGGAGTTCACACCTTTTTAAGGATAGAACCTAATAATCCCAATGACTTTTATGGAATCAAAATGTTTACCATTGGAGCATATGACGGAAAAAATGGAAATCTAGAAGCTAAAATTAATCAATGGATGGACAAGGAAACTGAATCAGAAGACTCGATTTTTAGAGGAGGCATAACTATTGAAACGCCAAAAGGAAAAACAGATACGGAATTCATTAATGACATATTGGGAGCGTATAGCGAATACGGAAATAATAGGGAATATGCAATGAGCGGAGTAGACACTCCTGACGACAATACTGCCAACTGCAATAATTTTACCTCATATCTACTCGATGCTTCCGGCGCAAACATGCAAAATGTAAGAAGATTTGATCCAATTGGAGCAAATCCAGGACTTGGAAAGAGTTTCAAAAATATTCAAAAAAACGTCAATAGAGAATCATGGAAAGCAGAACTTTATATTCTCAGCGGTAGATACTTCAGTGATAGAATGCTGCCAAAGATACAAGAAATAAGGAAGTCACCATTTGGAACAGCAAAGAATATCATTGAAAAAATTAAAAAATAACTAACAGTTATAAAACTACCAATGACAAACGCAATAAGGAACTTTTTCATTATTTCTAGCTTGAAGATCCTAACAGTAGTATTAACCAGAGGATCAGCAAACTTAAATCTTTTTTTACTAATGGAGATAGTCGTACATTCATCAATTCTACTAGTAACCTGGGCGCTCCTCGACGCAAAAATCAACGGATTATGGAAAAATCAGGCTTTTTTACTAAAAATTATAGCCGCAAATCAAATTTTTAATCTCTGTTTTGGAGGGAGTATTTTGGCATGGATAAGAGGAAAAGACGAAATTACAAACTTATTGAATACAATCTTTGAAATAGCCTTTCTATCCATAACAGTATTTATCTATAGAGTTTATAAAAAAGATTGGCTAAAAGATACAGCGACGAATGGAGCCCTGTATCTCGGTTCCGCCTTTTCAATTGGTATATTAATCGAAATAATAATAAAAATTTTTCACATGCCAAACGAAGGCGGATGGGAATTTTTATTATTTACAGTAATGGTACTCGGATTAATCGCAATGCCCGAATTTATAGTATCCTTATTTTTCTCTACTCGAAACAACATAGCAATCCGCAAAGAAAAAAAAATTATATACATGCTGGGACTAGCGGGCTACGGAAGTGGAGCAATCCTATCAATACTAATAAGTGAATATATAAAAAACCATATATTAGGCTACCAATTATTTTCACAAGCACTACCTCTTGTAATTGTAATAGTAACTTCTACCGTAACGCCGCTAATATTTATAAAATTCAGGAGCAAGTAGAATTCTTAATGAGCTTAGCCTACTAAGAAAAAATGCATGCCTAACATAATTACCTTCAAAACAAAAATATCGTTCGAGAATTTCAAAAAATTCCAATACGCATGTGCATTTGGAAAGAATGTCAAATGGACATGGGGATTTATAGGAACCATATATATCTACCTCATATCAATTGCATTGCTTGATGGTGATTATACAAGTGCAGTAATTTATACTGCGATGCCAACGACTCTGATAATAATGATATTGAAAGGCATAGCAAGACGCACTAAAAAATCGTACGAATCAGATAAAACATTACAAGAAGAATGCGAATATGCGATTAGTGAAGAAGGAATACTCTTAAACAGCAAATCAGCAAAAATAAAATTAGATTGGAACTACATATCGTCAATCAAAAAAGAGGAAAATCTCATCCTCATATTCATATCGACTACAAAAGCCTATCTCATAGCAAAAGAATCCCTAAAAAAGGATCAAGAAAAAGAAATACGGGAAATTTTCGAAAAACATCTCCCGCCAGAAAAATTACAATGGCCATTAGTATGATCTAAATCCTTTAAAATAACCATGCCTAATTCACAAAATATCTGGATCCTGAACTTCATCAAAAAAACAACGCAAATCTGGGAGAGTAGAAGGCTGAACCCAAGGATTTTTGGCTACCAAATACAGCCAGGAACAAAATGGCTAGAAGGAATAAAGGAAAAAGAAATTCAAGAACTCGAAACAAGGCTGGGATTCAATTTCCCAGAAGAGATAAGGCATTTTTTGTTATCGACAAACGGTCTAGATCGGGAACAGATAAACATGAATGCAAGCGACAAAAAACAGGAATTTCAGAATCAATGGAATCTAACAAATATCGAACGAGGACAAAAAGAGCTTATTGAAAAGAATCAAAATGAAAAAACATTCAAGATTATAAAAGAAGAAAATATAATTCCCGGCATAGATCTAAAAACACACTCACTTTTACCAATATACGGCCACCGATTTGCAGTATGTAATAAGGAAAAACCGGAGTACTGCCAAATAATATCAATTCATGGAGATGACATTATTATGTACGGAGAAAGTCTAAAAGAATATCTGGAAAAGGAATTTCTTAAACAGGAAAACTAATCATGTTCAAAAAAATATTCAAAAATGCAGATATTCTAGGATCAGATATATTTCAAGAAGAACTAACAGAGAAAATAATCTTGATATGTTTAGATGTTCTTGACAAAGAACAATACAAAGCATTGCTAAAAACGGCAGAAAAACTGGAAGAAGCAAAATATCTCGTAAACACCACGGACGGGAAAAATGAAGAAGAATTAGAATTTAAAAATTATGAAGATTACAGAAGAGAATATTTAAAAACAATAATGCCAGAAAGCTGTATTTATTCCGCAAAAGGACAATGGGGAATATTATTTTGTGACGAAAATTTTGCAATTATGGGAGCAACAGAAGAATTTATGGAAGAATTCAAAAAAAACTACCCATCATAAAAAAGACAAAGCAGAAGCATGGAAAATGGATCAATGAATTCATGAAGAACCTAAAAACAACTTTGTAAAACCTTATATGAAGAGTAAAAAACTCTCAGCAGAAGAAAAAAATAGTCATTCGCGAAGTTTAAATTAATGTTACACGGCCGATATGAATATTATAAGATTCGAAAAAATGGCAGACATAATAAAGATCATCTTCGATGAAAAACATGAAGACAAAAATACAATAACAATAAAAAATATTGAAGTCGTTGTAGATTTTGATGCAAAAAAAGAAGTTATCGGGATAGAGATTATAAATTTAAAATATCAAACAGGGATAGAAGAAATCGCATCATTGAAAGACGAGACAACAGGAAGAAGTATGAGCTACGACGAAGAATGTGATGCCATATACATAAAACTTATAAACGAATATTCCACTGATCAGAAAGTCGTTTGTGCAGAAATTAAATGCACAAACAAGAAGCTAATATCAATTAAAATAGATCTGAAAAATTCCTAATTCCCCGCAAACACATACTGAAACGACCCTGCAGGCTTGCTCAGCTGCGTCTGCAAACGCGTCGTAAATCCTCCGATTGCACCTGTAGCCAGCACGACCGGATCGGAGACAAAGGCCGAAATCTTGTACTTGTCCTTGGCCAAACCTTCATTCACGCGATACAAAACCTGATATTGGAGTGACGAAAGTTCCGCAGAATCCATCTGCCCATCCACGCCGTATGCATGCAAAATTGAACCAATGGAAAGACGCAAAGACGGTTGAGAAAAGGTTTTGAGAACAGTAAGAATTTTCTGATTCGACGAACTCCCATTCAAAAATGGATTGTTGGTAGAGAATTGAAGATGAGGAGCGACCTGAGGACTATAAGAACCAGCCCCACCAATCTGCTGATTCACAACCGAGCCACTGACTTGTGAACCAAAGCTGGTTTTCATATGTGTTTGATTATCACTCAAATAGCAATTATCAATCTGTCCATCATTATTCGCATCACAATCACCAACGATATCCCAAAAAACTGCACGCTTTTTAGCAACAGAAAATAAATCTGGAGTTTCAACATTCGCAAACAAAACAAATCTATCGTCATTTTTGCAGATTACTCCACTTTTACAGGGTGTTCGCACTCTCAAAATTACTTCATCCAACCCAATGTCTTGAGGATTACAGATTCCGGGAGTAGTCGTACTGCTGCAAGTGTCCTTCTTCACAAAAAAGGGAATCGACACCGTCTGTCCGGAGGAAAGAGTATTCCACAAACATGGATCGTCCAAAACATCCAAATTAGAAAGAAGTGGAGATACTTTTTGCACTTCAGGAGAAGTGGCATTAGCGGTACCAGGATTTTTCAATTGGACTATTTCCACATCCGTCGGCTCCCGCCCAATCATGGCGAGAAAAATATCGCGAATAAAATTTTCATCTTTTTTGGTGGCATTCTTCCCGGGAACCTTGTCCACATCACATCCACCCATCACATCTCCGGTACCGGGAAAAGGAAAAACAGAATACTGTTTACCATCGGTAAAAGTGTAAGGATTCACTGCAACATTGGCCGAAAAGTTTTTCATCACGAAATCCGCACCCTGACCAGCAAGACTCGAGCTTGGCTCATCGGGATGAGTACTTTGAAAAAGCCCCATTTCAAGTCCGGAACGGGCATTCCAATAAGCCTGTTCGCCATTGATAGCATTTTTATGAAGAGTGAGCGAACTGCGCATCAGATCGGTAATTGCAGCCATCTGAATCATGAACCCCGCCACGATCAGAAGCGCGATAATCACCGAAACGCCGCGCCGCCGCGCCGACCCATGAAAAAAAGTGAGGAGCTTTTTCATACTTGAGAAGCTTACC